>NZ_JBSFMT010000064.1:0-64115 GCF_053599695.1 Streptomyces sp. NPDC000878
GTCAGCCCGTCCGGCGTTTGAGGACGAGCGCGTTCAGCGCGATACGGGGGTTCGGGGGCGGAGCCCCCGAGGATGGGACGGGTAGGGGCGGCGGGGGCGAAGAAAACCTGGCGGTAAATTGGGGCCACTGTGTCTGACTTTTCTCGCCCCAAGGGCACCCCCCGCTTCCCCGGCGGGCCGCAGGCCGATCCCGCCGGGTCGCATTTCGAGCGGCGGATCAGGAGCTTTCAGCCCCGGCGGAGCCGGGTCACCGCCGGGCAGGGTGATGCCCTGCGGCGGCTGTGGCCCAAGTGGGGCCTCGACATCGACGGCCACGCCCTCCGGCTCGGCGAGCTGTTCGGGGACGACCTGCCCGTCGTACTCGAGATCGGGTTCGGGATGGGGGAGGCCACCGCGCAGATGGCCGCCGCCGATCCCGGCACCAACATTCTCGCCGTCGACGTGCACACCCCTGGACAGGGCAACCTGCTCAATCTCGCCGACCAGCAGGGCCTGACCAACATCCGCGTCGCCAACGGGGACGCCATCATCCTGCTCCGCGAGATGCTCACCCCAGAGTCTCTCGACGGCCTGCGCGTCTACTTCCCCGACCCCTGGCCCAAGAAGCGCCACCACAAGCGGCGGCTGATTCAGGCCGAGTTTCTTGATCTCGTCGCCCGCAGACTGCGCGCCGGCGCGCTCGTGCACTGCGCGACCGACTGGGAGCCGTACGCCGAGCAGATGCTCGAAGTGCTCGACGCGCACCCGGAGTTCGAGAACACCCTGCCCGGGGGCGGTTACTCGCCACGTCCGGAGTTCCGGCCACTGACCCGTTTCGAGGGCCAGGGACTGGAGAAGGGACATGTCGTGAACGACCTGCTGTTCCGCCGCGTACAGCAGTCGTAGAGCACGAGCCCCAACCCCCGCAGAACACGAGCGCCAGCACTCGTAACGCACCGGCCGTTAGGGTCAATGCCGTGGCCACCTTTCCCCCGTACCCGACGCACCCCAGCGGCCCCACCGACGGCCCCGTCGGCGGAACGCTGCGGCACGCTCACTGGTGGCAGCGGAAGTGGGTGCGGTACGGCGCCCTGACCAGTCTGCTCGCGCTCTCCGGGCTCGTCATCCTCGCTCTCGTCCGCGAACAGACCGGCACCGAGGGGTTCCTGGTCGGGCTCGGGCTCGCCGTGTTCCCCGTGCCGTTGCTCGTGGCCGCGTTCCGGTGGCTGGACCGGGTCGAGCCGGGGCCCTGGCGGAACCTGGTCTTCTCGTTCGCCTGGGGCGCCTGCGCGGCGGCCCTGATAGCGATCGTCGCCAACAGCTTCGCGACGAGATGGATAGCGACCGCCACCGCCGACCCGTCCAGCGCGGACACCCTCGGGGCGACCGTCATAGCGCCCATCGTCGAGGAGTCCGCGAAAGCAGCCGCCGTACTGCTCATCTTTCTCTTCCGGCGGCGCGACTTCACCGGGATCGTCGACGGCGTCGTCATCGCCGGGGTCACCGCGACCGGCTTCGCCTTCACCGAGAACATCCTCTATCTCGGCACCGCCTTCGGCACCGACCAGCTGACCGGGGACAGCGGTATCGCCTCGGTCACCGCGGCGACCTTCTTCGTGCGCGTCATCATGTCGCCGTTCGCGCACCCCCTGTTCACGGTCCTCACCGGCATCGGTTTCGGCATCTCCGCGCTGTCGGGCGAGCGCCAGCACGTCCGCCGGGTGCTGCTGCCGCTGTCCGGGCTGCTGCTCGCGATGAGCATGCACGCCTTCTGGAACGGCTCGTCGTCCTTCGGGGAGTACGGGTTCTTCGCGGTGTACGCCGCGTTCATGGTGCCCGCGTTCGGGCTGCTGACCTGGCTGGTCATCTGGACCCGGCAGCGCGAGCTGCGCACCGTCCGCGCCGAGTTGCCGGCGTACGCGCAGGCCGGCTGGCTGGCCCCGGCCGAGCCGTACGCCCTCGGCTCGATGCGCGCCCGCCGCCTCGCCCGTGAGTACGCCCGCCGCCATCTGGGCAGGCAGGCGGCGCGTGCGGTGGCGCAGTACGAGGCGTACGCCACCTCACTCGCGTTCCTGCGCCACCGAGGGCGCCTCGGCCGGGCGCGCGCCGACTTCGTCGTCCGCGAGCAGGAGCTGCTGGGCGCGCTGTGGGAGCGCAGGGCGGTGGCCCGCCCGGCCCTGGACCACGCGGCACGCACCATCGCCCCGGCTCCGGTACTGGTGGCCCCGCCGGTCATCTGGCCGACGTACGGGCAACAGCCGTACGCGCAACAGCCCTACGTACAGCAGCCGTACGTCCAGCAGTACGGCCAGCAGGGGTACGGGCCGACGACGCCGTACCCGGCGGTCTACAACCCGTACCGCTCCTGAGCCTGCCGCCCGGATCACGGCTGGGGGGGGCGCATGGCGGGGCGCGGCGCGGCGTTGACGCCCTCCCCCGCCATGCGGCCGGCCAGCCGGCCGACCGCCCGCACCACGCCCCCTCACCGGCAGACGAAGCCACCGCAACCCACGCGACGGGCCCCGCCGTCAAGCCCCTCCCGCGCCCCGCCACAGGCCGGGGGCCACCTCGACGCCCGCCCCCCTCCCCGCCACACAGCCCAGCCGCACGCACCACGCGCCCTGACCGGCAGACGAGGACACCGCAGCCCGAAGCCGCCCGCCGTACCCCACACGACGAGCCCCCACCATCAAGCCCCGCCACGCAGCCAGCCGCACACACACCACGCCCCCACCGACAGACGAGGGCACGGCAACGCCAAGCCGGCGCGACCAGCCACAACGCACCCGCAGCCGTCAGGCGTCAGGCTCAGCCGTCACGTGCCGCTCACGCCGAAGCCGTCGTGAGGCTCGCGACCTCCGTCTCCGTCAGTTCCAGTTCTGCCAGCGCGACCAGCGGCGGGAGCTGCTCCACCGTGCGGGCGGAGGCGATCGGGGCCGTCACCGTCGGCTGGGCGGCGAGCCAGGCCAGGGCGACCGTGGCGACGGCCGCACCGCGGGCCGCGGCGATCTCGTCCAGGGCGGCCAGGACCTTCCGGCCGCGTTCCGTCTCCCCCTGCTTGCCGGCGCCGGCCGCCGCACGCGCGCCCTCGACCGTCGCACCGGGGCGGTACTTGCCCGTGAGGAAGCCGGAGGCCAGCGCGTAGTACGGGACGGTGGCGAGGCCCGTACGGGAGGCGATGTCCTGCAGCGCGCCCTCGTACGTGTCGCGGGAGACCAGGTTGTAGTGGGGCTGGATGGCCACGTACTTGGCCAGGCCCTCGCGGTCGGAGAAGTCCAGGGACTCCTGGAGCCGCTCCGGCGAGATGTTGGAGACGGCGATGTGCCGCACCTTGCCTGCGGTCACGAGTTCGTCGAGGGCGCCGATGATCTCCTCGACGGGCACCTCGGGCCTGTCGAAGTGCGTGAAGTAGAGGTCGATGTGGTCGGTGTCGAGACGGCGGAGGGAGGCGTCGGCGGCGGCCTTGATGTTGGCGGCCGAGAGGCCGGGGAAGTCGGGGTGCTGGCTGACCTTCGTGGCGACGACGACGTCTGCGCGGTTGCCGCGCGACTTGATCCACTTGCCGATGATGGTCTCGGACTCGCCGCCCTGGTTACCGTCGATCCACGCCGAGTAGGAGTCGGCGGTGTCGAGGAAGTTGCCGCCGGCGGCGGCGTAGGCGTCGAGCACCTCGAAGGACGCCTTCTCGTCGGCGGTCCAGCCGAAGACGTTGCCGCCGAGGGCGAGGGGGAAGACCTCCAGGTCCGATGATCCGAGCTTGCGCAGAGCAGGAGTAGTCATGCTCCTTGTCAACGCCCGACCCGGACGCACTGATTCCGGCGGTTCACGAACATCGTGTGAACGCCGGAATCAGTCGGGATCAGTCGGAATCGAGCAACGTCTGCCTATCGAGCAACGTCTGTCTTACGGGTTGAGGCCCATGCTCCGCAGCCACGCCATCGGGTCGATCCCCGCGGTGTCCGAGCTGCTGGTGTGGACCTCCATGTGGAGGTGGGCCCCGGTGACGTTGCCCGTGGCGCCGACTCGGCCGATCACGTCACCCGTGTTGACCTTCTGGCCGACGCTGACGTTGATCGAGGACTGGTGGGCGTACCAGATCTCGGTGCCGTCCTCGAGGGTGAGGATCGTGCGGTAGCCGTAGGAGCCGCTCCAGCCCGCCTCGGTGATCGTGCCGGTGTGGACGGCCTTGAGCGGGGTACCTGTGGGAGCGGCGAAGTCGAGGCCGGTGTGGTAGCCGGAGGACCACAGCGAGCCGGCCTGGCCGAACGTCGAGGTGATCGTGTATGAGGAGGTCGGCAACGTGTACTGCTTGGCCAGCTCGGCGAGCCGCGCGGCCTCCAGCTTCGCCGCGGCTTCCTCGGCGGCCTTCTTCTTCGCGGCGGCGGCCTTCGCGGCGGCCTCGCGCTTCACCTTGGCGGCCTCGTCGGCGGCCTTCTTCGCGGCGGCGTCCTGGGCGGCCTGCTGGACCTTGGCCTCGGCCTGGTCCTTCTGCTGCTCGGCCTGGAGGATGATGCGGGCGCGCAGGGCCTCACCCGCGTCGCTGGTGCCCTGCTCGGTCTCCTCGGAGGTGACGCCGACGCTGCTGAGCGCGTTGGGGGAGCCCTGGGGCTCGTCCTTCGAGTCGTCGTCGCCCGCGAAGGGCGAGCCGACGGAGGGCAGGTCGGGGATGGAGATGGAGACGGGCGGCTTGCCGGTCTGTGCGGTGGCCATGCCGGCCCCGCCGACGGCGGCTATGACACCGACGCCGAGAACGGTGGAGCTGCGGGCGAGTCCTCCGCCGCCGCGCTGCTTGCCGACGCGGTGCCGGCCGCGAACCGGACGAGTGGTGTCCGCGCTGGGATTCCACTCCTCCCAAGGGCCCTCGTCGGTGCGACGGCTGCCGAAGCCGAAGGTCGGGATCTTGCCGGCCTCGGTCTCGCTGCTGCGCTGACTCGGTACGAACGGGGCCTCTGGGGCGGCCGGGTTTGACGCCACGTGGGCGTGCTCCTTTCCTTCCTTCTCGCCTACCGGGTTAGCTGACGGGTTCGGAGCAGGAAGGTCTCCTACGCGCGTATACCTGCCGTGTTGCCACGGCGGCGGACGAGCGATTCACCCCAAGTTGGTGGTTCCCCGGTTCCCTCGCGGGATTCGGCGCGTGCGCACGGAGCCGACTCTTGTGACGGCTGGGACAACCGCGCTGCGTTATCGAACGTTAATAGACCAGGGCCCCGGATTCCAAGCCGTTCCCGTTGATCGTTAATCCTTTTCCCGAGGACTTTCTAGGCCAGCACCGGTGAAAATCGGGCGAGTTGACCATGCCGTAAGTGACTCCTGAGTTTTGACTGTGTGTCAGATGTTATGCGGAGCGGGATCGTTCACTCACGGCCGGTGACAACCGACGACAACCGATGACAATCGCTCTCAGGGTCGTCTCACGGCGAGCAGCGCCATGTCGTCCGTCGTGCCGCCGCCCGAGTGCCGGCGCACCTCGTCGGCGAGGGCGGCGAGGAGGGCGGCCGGGTCGCGGAAGACGCGGCCCGTGAGCCGGGCCGCCGGATCGAAGAAGACGCCGTGCCCGTCGCGGGCCTCGGACAGCCCGTCGGTGTGCAGGAGCAGCGCCGCGCCGCCGGGAAAAGGCGTCGTCTCGGCACGGTCGGGCGCGCCGCCGAGGTCGCCCATGCCGAGCGGAAGCGCGGCTTCGGACGGGCTGAGGACGCGCAGGGTGCCGTCGGCGGTGAGCAGCAGGGGCGGGGGGTGGCCGCGGTTGACGATGCGGACGATCCCGTCGCCGTGCGGGAGTTCGGCGAGTACGGCGGTGGCGAAGCCCTCGGTGATCTCCAGACCGCCGCGCCGGGCGGCCTCGCGCGCGAGGGCCCGCTCCAGCCGCTGGGCGACCGCCTCCAAGGTCGCCTCCTGCTCGGCGGCCTCCCGGAACGCCCCGATGACGACGGCGACGGCCGCCACGGCCCCCATCCCCTTGCCCCGCACGTCCCCGAGGACGAGCCGCACGCCGTACGGGGTCTCCTGCACGGCGTAAAGGTCGCCGCCGATGAAGGCACCCTCCTGGGCGGCCTCGTACCGGGCGGCGATCTCGAACCCGCCGATGTGCGCGTCCGGTTCGGGCAGTACGGCGCGCTGCGCGGCCTCGGCGATCTCGTGGGCCGTGGCGAGGCGGCGGTCGCCCCGGCGTACGACGCGGTTGATGACGACGGCCAGGACGGCGACCGTGGCCACGGTGACCGTCTCGGTGAGGGTGTCGGCGTCCGAGGAGAACTCGAAGCGGACGTGGACCAGGTACTCGGCGAGGAGCGCGGCAGCGCCGGTGACGGCCGTGGTGCGCAGCGAGGAGAGCGGGGCGGCGATGAGCGGGGCGGCGGTGAAGAAGGGGACCGCGGTGAAGTCGTGCGGGGTGGCGTAGTCGTAGACGATCCCGGCGACGATCAGGAGCGCGGGCAGGACGCGCACGAGGGTCCGCACCCGGGAGACCACCACCGCCTCTTCCGGCGATCCCGTCCCTCCCGGCTCTCCCGACCGCGCCACTCGTCTCGTCTCCCGCCGGATCACCCGCCCCGTCCCGTTCAGGTTCGTCCCGCTCAGATTTCCGGGAACGGGTACGGCGGGCGAGCCGGGTGGACCGACCGGGCTAAAGGAGAAGGGTGGGGCGGGCCCGCGAAAAGGGCGGGACGGGCCGGAAAAAAGGGGGGCCTGGAAACGACTCAGGGCCGGAAACCAGTTTCCTGGTTTCCGGCCCTGGGCCTTCAGTAGCGGGGACAGGATTTGAACCTGCGACCTCTGGGTTATGAGCCCAGCGAGCTACCGAGCTGCTCCACCCCGCGCCGCTGAACACAACTATACGCCATCCGCGGGACCCCGATCACCACGGTTGATCACGACGGTTGATCACCGCGATTGAGCATCAGCCGGGCAGGTGGGCGTTGGGCGCCTTGGCCCGCTCCTCGTACTCCGGGAGGACGACGACCTCGACGCCCTCGCCCGTGAGCAGCCCACTCCCGTCCGCCGCGACCACGAAGGTGTCCGGCTCGCGCCAGGCGGTCACCACCCGGCGGACGCCCGCGTCGAGGATCAGCCGGGCGCAGGGCGCGGGGCGGGAGGCGCGGCGGGCGCAGGGTTCGAGGCTGCTGTAGACGGTGGCCGTCGGGAGCCGGGGGTCGGCCGGGTCGAGCTTGGCGAGGGCCGCCTCCTCGGCGTGCACGACCGGGTCGCCGCCCTCCCGGGAGTGCCCGCGCGCCAGCTCCGTACCGTCGGCGGCGACCACCACCGCGCCGACGCTGAACGCCGTGCGCGACGGCGGACACCGCTCGGCCAGTTCACACGCCAGTGCCAGCCAGTGCCGGTCGGCGGCGACGGGGAGCGGGCCGGTGCCGGGGGCGGTGGGCTCGTACCGCATGAGGACGACGTCCTCGATCCGCCGGGTCTCGGTCAGCCGGAGCCGGCCGCCCTGGTAGGCGCCGGGGCCGAAGAGGCGGGG
The DNA here is from genome assembly GCF_053599695.1 of Streptomyces sp. NPDC000878. Classification (NCBI taxonomy): domain Bacteria; kingdom Bacillati; phylum Actinomycetota; class Actinomycetes; order Kitasatosporales; family Streptomycetaceae; genus Streptomyces; species Streptomyces sp. NPDC000878. The sequence continues at coordinate 7,448 of NZ_JBSFMT010000064.1, forward strand.
GGCGTCGGGGGCGCCGACGAAGAGGGGCGCGAGGACGAGCTGGAGTTCGTCGGCGAGGCCCTGCTGGAGGAGCTGGGTGTGGACGGTGCCGCCGCCCTCGACCATGAGACGCCGTACGCCTCGCACGTCGTGCAGGTGTTCGAGAAGGGCCCGCCAGTCGAGGGGGCCGGGTCCCAGGGCGACGATGTCGACATCGGCACCGAGGCCCACCTCCCGGGCCCGGTCGGCGCCCTTGTCCGTCGTGTAGACGACCTTCTCGCCGCCCGTGTGCCAGAAGTTGGCGGCCGGGTCCAGCTCCCCCGAGCCGCTCACCGTCACCTTGAGCGGGTATTCCGGCTTGCCCGCCGCCAGCCGCGCGGCCCGCCGCTCGGGCGAGTTGACCAGGAGGCGCGGGTTGTCGGCGCGGATGGTGCCGGCGCCGATGAGGATCGCGTCGCTGGACGCCCGTACCTCGTCGACCCGGTCGAAGTCGGCGGGGCTGGAGAGCAGCAGCCGTTCGGGGCCGGTGTCGTCCAGGTGGCCGTCGAGGGAGACGGCGGCGGACAACAGGACGTGGGGGAGGGGCATGGGCGCACTTTCTTCGCGTACTTCGAGTATTGCTTCGCGTACTTCTTCCGGTACCGGTTGGTTCAAGTTTTAAACAAACCTACACTGGTGGCATGACGACCCGCTGGCTCACCCCCGAGGAGCAGCGCGCGTGGCGCGCGTACGTCGGGGCCTCCCTGCTCCTGGAGGACGCGCTCGACCGGCAGCTCCAGCAGGACGCCGGGATGCCGCACCTCTATTACACGATCCTGGCGTACCTCTCCGAAACGCCCGAGCGGCGGCTGCGGATGACCGATCTCGCCGAGAAACTGAAGATCACGCGCAGCCGGCTGACGTACGCGGTGGCACGGCTGGAGAAGGACGGTCACGTACGGCGTGAGGCCTGCCGGTGGGACAAGCGGGGCACCGTCGCCGCGCTGACCGACGAGGGCATGGCGGTGCTGGAACGCACCGCCCCGGGCCATGTCGCCACGGTCCGCGCGTCCCTCTTCGACCATCTGACCCCGGAGCAGGTGGGCCAGCTGGAGGAGATCTGCACGGGCGTCGAGCGGGCGCTGCAGGGGGACGGGACGGAGTCGGCGCCGTCGCCGGAGGGCCTGCCGTGGCTGCGCCGGTCCGCGGCTCCGTGACGCCGAAACTCCGTTGCTTTAACTTTGAAACATGAGGTAGGGTCACCCTTCGAGTGAGGATCTGCTTCAAAACTGAAACAGATCTGAGGTTAGAGGATCAAGGACCACCCGGGAGACCCGCATGCCCGACTTCCCCGCCGCCACCCAGCGCTCCCGCGTCCGGGTGCCGCTGCGCTTCCACGACGGCTACAGCGTCGACACCGAACTGGTCACCTTCCACGGCCTGGCCGACGGCCTGGAGCACGTGGCGATGGTCCTCGGCGAACCGGCGCCCGGCACCACCCCGCTCGTCCGGCTGCACTCCGAGTGCCTCACGGGCGATGTCTTCGGCTCGGCCCGCTGCGACTGCGGCCCGCAGCTGCGCGAGGCCGTCGAGCGCATAGCCGAGCACGGCGGCGTGCTGCTCTACCTCCGCCAGGAGGGCCGGGGCATCGGCCTCTACAACAAGCTCGACGCGTACGCCCTCCAGGACGAGGGCCTCGACACGTACGCCGCGAACGCCGCGCTGGGCCTCCCCGAGGACGCCCGCGACTACACGGCGGCGGCCCAGATGCTCCGGGCCCTGGACATCACGTCGTTGGACCTCCTCTCCAACAACCCGGACAAGGCGAACCAGCTCCGGACCCTGGGCATGGACGTCCAAGACCGCGTCCCCACAGGCGTGTTCACCACTCCGGCGAACGTCCGCTACCTCCGCGCGAAGGTCCTGCAGACCCACCACACGCTGCCGCTGGGCGAGTTGGGCGGCCTCAGCGAGCTGAGCGTGGGCTGAGCGTGGACTGACTGCCGCCCGCGTACGGGTATGAGTGCCGCTCGGCCGGATATCTGTACGGAATGCCACGGATGCTGAAACGGCGCGGACGCCATGACGGACACGACGAAGACGGCAGGCGCTACGGGGACGACGGGGGCAGCAGGGACGGCGAGGTCGGGGCGGCCTACGAGACGCCCGGGGCCGGGCCGGAGACTCCCCCGGTCCCGCGCGGGCACTCCTGGTGGACGGTGCTGAAAGGCACCGCGAGGGAGTTCACGAAGGACGAACTGACCGACCGGGCCGCGGCGTTGACGTACTACGGCATCCTGGCGCTGTTCCCGGCGCTGATGCTGCTGATCTCCGTGCTCGGGCTCATGGGGCGGTCGGCGTCGCAACGGGTGCTGGACAACATCCAGAGCCTGGCCCCGGGTTCGGCCCGGGAGGTCCTGCACGACGTGGTGTCGCAGATGGAGGGCACCACGGGAATCGGCTCGGTCATGGCGGCCTTGAGCGTGCTCATCGCGGTGTGGTCGGCCTCGGGCTATGTCGCCGCGTTCATCCGGAGCGCCAACACGATCTACGACGTCCCGAAGGGCCGTCCGATGTGGAAGGTGCTGCCGGTCCGCGTCGGCGTGACGTTGGCCCTGATGGTCCTCGCCGTGGTCAGCGCGGTGACCGTCGTGTTCACCGGCGACCTGGCCCAACAGGTCGGCACCGCACTGGGGTTCGGCGACACGGCGCTCGCGGTGTGGTCGGTCGCGAAGTGGCCGGGGCTGGCGGTGGTGGTCACGGTCATGATCGCGATCCTGTACTGGGCGGCACCGCACCCGAAGGGCCGCGGCTTCCGCTGGATCACACCGGGCAGCTTCCTGGCGCTGGCGATCTGGATGGCCGCCTCCGGAGGGTTCGCGGTGTATCTGGCGAACTTCGCCTCGTACAACAGGACTTACGGCACCTTCGCCGGCGTGATCATCTTCCTGATCTGGCTGTGGATCACCAATCTGGCGATCCTGCTGGGCCTGGAGTGCGACGCGGAACTGGCCCGCCAACGCGGCGGGGTGAGGCGGGGATCCGGGGGTACCCGCACAGCCGATCCGAGGAACGCACAGGTGTCCTGACCGCCCTGACCGCCGTCACCGCGCTGATGGCGGTGCTCGGCGGGAAGCAGCGGTTCGGCAGGGCATCCCCGGCGGCGCCCGAGCGGACCGTGGACAGCGTCAGGGCCGATGTGGCCGCGATCGACAGCGTCGGGGCCGAGTGGCCACGATCGAGGAGAGGGCACAGCGATGACCGAGGACAAGTCACAGCCGTACGACGGGGCGACGCCCCCTTCCCCCGAGGAACTGCGCATCCGGGTGGAGGCGCCCCGCGAGGAACTCGGCAAGACCGCCGAGGCGCCCGAGGCGAAGACCGACGTCAAGGCCCGGGCCCAGGAGAAGTCGGCGGCCGTCAGGCAGCAGGTCGCCGAGAAGACCACCCAGGTCACGTCCCAGCTCCGGGACAAGGCCACGCACGCGGCCCAGGCCATGCAGGACAGGACCCCCGGACCGGTACGCGCCAAGGCCGCGGCGGCGACCGAGCAGGTCCGCGAGAAGGCCACGACGGCCACCGAGCAGGTCCGCGAGAAAGCCTCGACAGCCACCGAGCAGGTCCGCGACAAGGCCGTGCACGTCGCGGAAGTGGCCCGGGACAAGACCTCGGAACCGGTACGCGAGAAGGCGAGCCAGGGCATGCGGGCGGCGCGCGCCAACCGCGGCCAGCTGGTCGTCGTGGGCGCGATCGTGGCGCTGCTGCTCGTCCGCCGGTCGAGGAAGCGCCGGTGAAAGCCTCGAAGGTCCCCTACAAACCGGTCGGCATGGCCATGGGCGCCCTCGGTGGCGTCCTGGCCGGCGCGCTGTTCCAGCAGGCCTGGAAACGGCTCGCACAGGAGGAGCGCGCCCCCCACGCCACCGACGAGCACCGCGGCTGGGGCGAGATCCTGTCCGCGGCCGTCCTCCAGGGCGCGGTCTTCGCCGGCGTCAAGGCAGCCGTGGACCGCGGCGGCGCCACGGCCGTCCGGCGGTTGACGGGCAGTTGGCCGGGCTGAACCGCCGCACACGAGCGGCGGGCGCTACGGTCGGCCGACTGGACAGGCAGCCGCCGCCGCAACACCCGTCGCCACCCGGACGAACGCGGCGCCGGCCGGCGACCGTCGTCCGGCGCCTGACAGGCGCCTGGCCAGGCTGAACCCGCCACACACGAGCAGCGCCACGGCCGTCCGACGGTTGGACGGGCACCCGGCCGGGCTGAGCCAGCCACACACGAGCAGCGCCACGGCCGTCCGACGGTTGGACGGGCACCCGGCCGGGCTGAGCCAGCCGCACGCGAGCAGCGCGCTACGGCCGGCCGACGCTACGGCCGGCCGGCCGGACAGGCAGCCGCCGCGACATCCGTCGCCGCCCGGAGGAACGCGGCGACGGCCGGTGACCGTGACTCACGGGGCCAGGCCAGGACGAGGGTGAGCGGCGGGAGGTCGTCGACGGTCCGGTAGGCGATGCCGGGCCGTGGATGGCGCCGCGCGACGGACTCGGGCGGAAACCAGATCATGCGGCCCAGCTCGATCAGGCTCACGATCTGCGCCAGGTCCAGCCGGCCCGACCGCACCCCGGGCATGGCCGGTCGGCTCTGCCCCTCACGGCCACCTTGGGCCGCCTGGCCGGCGTCGAAGGAGGTCGGCGGAAGATAGCCCCGGTCGGCGGGTACGGGCGTACCGTCGGGCAGGATCCGGCCGGCCAGGTCGGCCACGCGCAGGGTCGGACGGGCGGCCAGGGGATCGTCCGCCGCCAGGGCGAGCAGCCGGGGCTCGGTCAGCAGCGGCTCGACGTCCACACCCCGCTCGTCGAAGGGGATCGGCAGCAGGGCCACGTCCGCACTGCCGTCGTGCAGCGCCGGCAGCTGCTCGCCCCACCCGCTCAGCACGAGTTCCACCGGAAGAGCCGCCGCATCGCACGCGTACGCGGCGAGGATCTCCGGCAGCAGTCCGCCGTCGTAGTCGGGCTTCATCGCGAGGCGCAGCCCGGGTTCGGTCCGCCCGGCGTGCTGGGCCCGCCGGCCGGCCGCGCCGACCGCCTGGATCGCGGTACGGGCCTCACGCAGCAGCACCTCCCCGGCGGGGGTGAGCGTGACCTGGCGCGTGGTGCGCTCCAGCAGCCGTACGTCCAACTGCCGTTCCAGTTCCCGGACGGCACGGGACAGCGGCGGCTGTGTCATACCGAGGCGCTCGGCGGCCCGCCCGAAGTGGAGTTCCTCGGCGACGGCGACGAAGTAACGCAGCTGCCGGACCTCCAGGTCACCCATACCTCCACGGTATCAATCGCGCCCGGATCGGACCTTAAGGACGGCGAGGACGACGGGTTGACTGACCGAAACCCCTCAGGACCAGGCGAGGAACACACCTATGACCATGGACCAGACGAACGCGGACCAGACGACCACGGAGCCTGATCCTGATCCTGATCCTGATCCTGATCAGGCTCAGGACCTGTCCGACCGCGTGATCATCGTCACCGGAGCCTCGTCCGGCATCGGCGAGGCGACCGCCCGGCTGCTGCACGGCGTCGGCGCGCTGCCGGTGCTGGCGGCCCGCCGGGCCGACCGCCTGAAGGCCCTCGGCGCCGAACTGGACGACGCCCTCGCCGTCCCGACCGACCTGACCGACCTCGCCCAGGTACGGGCCCTGGTGGACGCCACGACGCGACGGCACGGCCGGGTCGACGGCCTCGTCAACAACGCCGGGGCCAGTCTCCACGGCCCGCTGGAGCAGGTCGATCTCGGCGCGTACTCCCGCCTGTTGGAGCTGCATGTGGTCGGCGTCCTCGCGACGATCCAGGCGGTGCTTCCGGTGATGAGACGTCAGAAGGGGGGCCGCATCGTCAACATCAGCTCCGGCGCGACCGCGTTCCCGTCGCCCGGGATCGGCGCCTACACGGCGTCCAAGTCGGCGGTGAACATGCTCAGCGCCGTGGCCCGCCAGGAACTGGCCGCCGACGGCATCGACGTCTCCCTGATCCTGCCGTCCGTCACCGCGACCGACTTCGGCGACGGAATCTTCCGCGACAGCGCCAACGTGCCGCCCGGCCTGGTCGCACACACCCCCGAGTACGTCGCCAGGGTCATCCTTCGCGCCCTGCGCACCGGCGAGGAGCGCATCGACATCCCGCACGGCCCCGAACAGCCGGACTTCCCGGAAGCCCCCGCACCACACCACAGCACCTGAAAACACCACAGCGCCTGCCCCGACCAAAGCCGAACCAGGCGCTGCACCGCAGGTCAAATGGGGTATCCCCGACCCGCGACCGTAGACCCTGTGGGACTCGAACCCACAACCAATGGATTAAAAGTCTCTGGACCTGACGGACCGTCTAATTCCGGCGACTGTCACACTATGCCGGGGTCAGTCGATACATGCTGGTCAACGGGACTTTCGGTGCCGTCCCTCACTCGTCCTCGTGTCGCCCTATGCCGGTAGCTGTCGACTAGTTCCGGAGCGTTCGGGCCAGCAGCGGGCCAGCAGAAAGGCCCCGCCACCTGGGGTGACGAGGCCTCATCCGTTCCACTCAACTCTACGCCGAACCCTGCCCATTGTCAGTGCCGCCCGGAGCCGGGGGCTCGCTCGTACCCCGCCGAGCGCGCGGCACGGACGCCGCCGCCTTCTCCGTCAGCTCTTCCTCGTACTCCTCGAACAGCTCCATGTACGTGTCGACGGTGAGCACGTAGGTCGAGTGCCGCAGCTTCACCTTCGCGTCGTTCATGTCCCCGCCGCCGGCCTTCACGAGCGCCGCCGCGCCGTGCCTCAGGTCGCGCAGGTTGATGGGCGGCAGATCGGCCGCCAGCATGATCCGCTTGAACGCCTTGCTCACCACGTCCGGGTGCAGCCACTCCCCGGACTCGGTCGTGAATATCTTGCCGGTGTCCGCCCAGTCCGGCGTGTCCTTGCCCTGCTCCCGCTCAGCGGCGGCCCGCGCGTTCCAGGCGTCGCGCTCTGCCCGCTGCCGGGCGCGGTGCTCTTCGAGGACGGCGACCGTGCCCGCGTCGATCTTCACCGTGGACGCAGAGTCCTGCGTCTTGGGAGTCGTCTCGATCGGCGTCCACCCGTCGACCACGATCTCGGTAGCCACAAGGATCGTCTTCCTCGCCGCGCTGAAGTTCGCCCAGTCCTGGCCCACGCCCTCGCCGCGGCGCAGGCCGTGATGGGCGATCAGGTGGAAGAAGGCGTACAGGCGGTCGCCCTCGGCCTCGTCGAGGAACGCGCCGAGCTGGGCAGGGTTCCACACCATCACTGGGGATGGCTTCGCACCGGTCTCCCTCCAGCGCGCGACCCGCTCGTCCGTCCACAGCAGGCCCTTCGGCCGGGCGGCCGGCGCCAGCTCGACGTGCTGCGCGGCGTTGAAGGTGATGAGCTGCCCGGCGATCGCCTTGTTCAGCGCCATACGGAGCGTGCGCCTGATCGCCTGCTTCGTCGCAGGGCCGGTGATCCGGCGGAACGGCGGCATCTCTGCGAGCTTCGCCCGCTCGGCGGCGAGCTTCGCCCGTTCAGCAGCCTTCGGCGCCCCGGGCTTCCCTCTCTTGGAGCGCGCGACCTGCTCGCGGCGCGCGGCGTTCTCTGCAGCTATCAGGTCGTTGCGGTCGTCGATCGCGTCGAACATGTCCTGCACGTGGCCGACGCCGAGCCGGTCCAGGCGCAGGTGCCCGATGGCGGGCTTGAGGTGGACGCGGATGTGGCTCTCGTAGCCGTGGTTCGTGGTGGTGCGGGTCGCCTTCTTGGCCATGACCTGGTCGAGCCAGTCGCCGACGAGCGTCTTGCCGTCCAGCGGGACGCCGACGCCGAGCTTGCGGGACACCTCGACCGGCTCGGGAACGTCGAGGCGCCGGCGCATCACGTCCTGGAGCAGGTCGCCGACACGGCGGGCGGCGTCCTCGTCGTCGCCGGGCAGGTCAAGGATCCCCTGAAGCTTCGAGAGGTCGCTCTGCGCGTCGGTGACCTTGGCGTAGCCGGTGCGACGGAAGGTGCGGCGGGTGCCCTCAGCGGTCGGCGGGAGCTCCTGCCGGACGGCATAGGCGCCGTGGTTCTTCTTCGTCAGCTGCGGGCACGCGTTGCTGAGCAGCTTGCCGTCCGGGCCACGGCACTCGCACCGCTTGCTGATTCCGCCCGCGCGGCGGGAACTGGGCATGGGTCAATCCTTTTTCGCTAGCGAGTCAGCCGTAGCAATTCGTCCGCCGTGTAGCGAGCCACCAATTCTTTATGATCCATGCCATACAGATTGGCCAGCGCGGTAATCCAGCGAACCATGTGAACCGATTGTCCCTCGTAGCGCCTGAAGTCATCTGCCTCGATCGCCACCAACACCGGAGCAGCGACGCCAGCTTTACGCCGGACGGCGCGGTCGTCGATCCCAAGCTCGAAGCGCTTGCTCCTCAGCAGCCCCCCAAGGGGCAGCGTTCCTTGCGATTCACGGGCGCCAGCAAGAGCCAGCATTGTCATCGTGCGGCTCTCTTCGCGCTGAGCCTCCAAGATCACCTCGTCGGATGCCGGCTCCGCTCGTCGGCGCCGGAGCTCGCGCTGCGCTTGCGCCCGCGCGCACTTGCTGGAGCAGTACTTGACGCCTTCACTCTTGCGCTGTTGCCCACCCGAGCGCCCTTGCTGTCGGACAAAGATCTGGCCGCATGCCTCATTGGCACAGATCTTGTACTGCGCCTGCTCGGTGATGTGGTTGTACAGCTGCAGGCAAGACGCCCCATACAGGGTGGCCCCCTCTTCATGTGCAAGCGGATGCTCAATCCTGGGGTGTGCTACGCCAAGCGCCTTATTGAGTCCATTGACCCAGTCCCTCACCGTTTCTTCCAGCGATCCTGCGTGGGGGAGGCCCTCGAATAGGCGGTGATAGTCGGCCAGATCCCCTGTGGCCGACGCAACGATCCATCCGTCACGCAAGAACCTGAAGGTGTCGAGGTGAGGCCTGCCTTCCCAGAGGTTCACCAGGCTGTCGGGCAGTAGGAGATCTTTTTTGTACTTCTCCTTGTACCGGAACCGAGACTCGGTGGCGATCGAACGCTGCTCCCAGTTGCCCATCCAACCGCCATCCCACTCGACGTAATCGTCGAGGCATAGCTGTCCGTAAGTGCGAACCAGGTCGGCGATCTCATCGAGCGAGGAATCGGCGTCGTAGTCCTTGAGGACGCGGAGATAGAACTCATCTTGGAGTTCCGCCAGGTCGCCGAGGGTGCTGTACCTGATCCATTCCTCGTCAACGACCGCAACGTCGTCAGCGAGGCGGACCCTCGGCACGCGATGGGAAGCCCCACCAGCCGATGCAGTGGTACGGAAATCTTTGCTCACGTATCACACACTCCCCGGATTCTCTGATAGCGTCCAACTCAACGTAGTACGGGGCACGACGTAAACGTACTACGCGGCAGTCATGAACGCTACTGGGCAGTCCCGCATCATGCCGGACCGTCCGTCCCATGGAGGAACCCATGGCAAGCCCGCTCACCCGCGACGACCTCCTGGCCCTCCCGGCCACGGTAGACATCGTCACCGGCGGACGCGCCTTCGGTCTCGGCCGCACCACCGCCTACGAGCTCGCCCAGAAGGGCGAGTTTCCATGCGCGCTGGTCCGCGCCGGTAAGGCCTACCGCGTCATCACGCAGGACCTTCTCCGGGTCCTGCACGTCACCCCGGAGAACAGCGACGGGGCCAGGTCTAGCCACCCGGCCCCGTCTGACGAGAACAGCCTCATCCACCAGCGCTAACCAGCAAGACGGCGACGCCCGGGGTCTAGCCACCCCATTAGCGCCGCCGCCGGAAAGAGAACGTCCTCATGGCAATTCAAGCACAACCCGAGGCGCCGACTGCGTCGCCTGCCCCGAGAGAGCAGAGCCTCAGCACCTTCTGGCTCGTCGAGGTCATGAACGACCTCGAAACCGGCCAGCCCATGCTGCTCGCCAGCAGCGACCCCACCCTCGGTGACCTTCAGGTGGTCACCGCGGGCCAGGTCATCGCGCAGGCCACCGAACAGCACAAGAAGATCGCGGACAGCGTCGCCCTCGCTCTCGCCTACGAGGCCGCCACCAAGCCGGTCGCCAACGAGCAGCCGCCTACATGGACGGCGCCCGAGATCGACACGGGCGCATCGCTCCCTATCACCTGCATGGTCGGCTGCGACCACCGCCACAAGGGGGACGCGGAAATCCCCAACTTCGCGGCGGACCTGTCGTGCACCAACCATGACGACGAGAACCAGACCGGCCTCCCCGTCTTCTGTGGCGACGACAGTGCCCCGACCGCCGTCCTCAGCACGCTGATCCAAGTAAGTCCCTTCCACGAGAATCCGGCCCGCCGCGTCCCGCACGCCGCCGTCGAGGTCATCGGAGACCACTTCCTCGAAGACCTCGACCCCGACGGCCTCGCCGCCGTGATCGACCACTTCGAGCAGCGAGTCGCCGCCATGCACGTGCGGCACGCCGAACTGGTCCGCGCCCGCGCCGCGTACCTCGGCCGGTGTGCGTGAGCACTCAGCAGAACACCGTGACGGCCGGGGGCAGCGACACCCCCGGCCGCCCGGCCCGCGATATGCAGCTCCCCGAGTGCGGCCACTGGAGCGGCGCCGAACGGCGGCACTGCCGGGCCGTCGACAGCATCCGCCTGTACGTCATCGGCCACCGCTGCCCGCTCCACACCCCGGCCGCCCTCCAGGGCAAGCCCGAACCCCAGCCCGGCCCCGGCTGGCCCGTCTTCCGCCAGGAGCAGTGTTCGTGAACGACGAGCAGACCCCCGACCTCCGGGTTTCCGCCCGCGAGCTGCACGACGCCGGCCTGTGCGTTCTCCCCGTCAAGGCCGACGGGACGAAAGCCCCCGACGTCCGTTCCTGGACCCCCTACAAGGTCAACAGGTCCACACCGGAGGAGCATGACGACTGGTTCGGAGACGGGCGGCGTACCGGTATCGGCGTCGTCACCGGCGCCGTCTCCGGGAACGTCGAACTCATCGAGTTCGAAGGCCGCGCCATCGAGGAGGGACTCCTCGATGAGGTCACCGAGCTCGCTGAGAACTCCGGACTCGGCGAACTCTGGAAGGCCGTCACCACCGGCTGGGCCGACCGGTCCCCGTCCGGCGGCGTCCACTTCAAGGTCATCGTCAAGGGCAGGCCCGCCGCCGGGAATCGGAAGCTCGCATCCCGCCCCGCCCGCGAGGATGAGTACACCGACCAGGAGCGGCAGCGGCTCCGGGAGCGGCCCAACTCGAAGATCGTGCGGGTTCTTGCCGAGACGCGCGGCGAGGGCGGGTTCGTTGTTGTCGCTCCGTCACACGGGCCTACGCACCCGAGCGGCAAGCCGTATGTCCGGATGTCCGGCGGCCCCTCCACCATGACCGTCGTCGAACCTGAAGACCTCGACGCGATCTACGCCCTCTGCCAGGCGCACGACGCGATGCCCGACGACGAGAAGGCGAAGACCGCCCCACGACCCAGGCGCGAACTGCCCGCCGGGCACGTCCGGCCGGGCGACGACTTCGAGAACAAGACCGACTGGCCCCAGATCATCGGCGACGAGTTCGACCCCATCTTCACTCGCGGCCGCACGACGTACTGGCGCCGCAAGGACAAGCCCCAGGGCATCTCCGCCACCACCGGGCACGCCTCGGACCGCGATCGCCTGTACGTCTTCACCACGTCGACGGCGTTCGAGTCCGAGACGCCCTACGACAAGTTCGCCGCACACACGCTGCTCACCGAAGGCAGCATCACCAGCGACGCGTTCAAGCGGGCCGCCGCAGCGTTGCGCCTCAAGGGGTTCGGATCTGAGCCGCCTCGCGAGCGACTTCGGTCCGTCCCGCGCCAAGCCGGCCACTTCACCGACGGCTCGTCCGCCGTCGACCCGGACTCCGTGCCGGACGAACACGAGACGTCGGATGCTGGGCCGGACCTCCGGGTCGTAGCCCCCGCCAGGCCCGAGCTGGACATCACCAACGAAGCCGACGCCATCGACGGGCTGCTCGACATCATGCGCGCCGACCAACTGCCCGACCTGTACAAGCGCTCCAGCGGCCCGTGCTGGGTGTACGAGGACGACCAAGGCAACCCGCTCGTCAAGCAGCTGGGCACCGACAACCTGCGCGCCTACCTCGGCGACCACGTCACCACCTACCAAGTCGTCAAAGACCCGCTCACCGAGGGCACCAAGGAAGTCCGCGAACTGTTTATGCCGAAGACCTGCGGCACGATCCTCGGCCGCAAGGACTGGCCGCTGCTGCCGCTGCGGGGAATCGTCACCTCGCCCGTCGTCCGGCCCGACGGATCACTCGTACAGGCGCCGGGCTACGACCGAGGCACCGGCCTGTACATGCACCCGCGCGTGCCCCTCCGGCGCCTACAGCCGCAGGTGTCGAAGGAGGCCGTCGAGCGGGCCAAGGACATCGTCCTCGACCAGATGCTCGCCGACTTCCCGTTCGTCGCGAACTCCGACCGCGCCCAGTACCTCGGCGCCCTGCTCTCCCCTATCGTCCGGCACTACGTCCCGGGGCCGACCCCGCTCGTCGTCATCACCGGCACCTCGCAGGCATCCGGCAAGACCCTCCTGAAGGACGTGTTCGGGCGCCTGTACGGACTGGCCGAAACCCCCTGGGCCGAGAACGACGCCGAGCTACGCAAGGCCATCACCGCAAAGATGTGGGACTGCGGCGACCCAGTCATCGCCATGGACAACCTGCCCAACGGGCACATCATCAAGAGCCCCATCCTGTCGTCCCTCGTCACGAGCGCCACCTGGAGCGACAGGCTCCTAGGCAGCACGAGCAGCGTCACGATGCCGAACGACCGCCTGTGGGTCCTGACCGGCAACAACCTCCGCACCGGTGGGGACAACGGACGCCGCACCCTCTGGGTCCGCCTGGACCCCGACTGCCCGAACCCCGACCAGCGCGACAACTTCACCGTCGGCGACCTCCGCGCATGGCTTGCTGACAACGCGTCCACCGTCGTCGCCGCCCTCGTCACCATGGTTCGCGGCTGGCTCGCAGACGGCGCCAAGACCATCAACACCCGCATGGGCGACTACTCGTCATGGGCGTCCGTCATCGCCGGAATCCTCGGCTACCTGCAGGTGCCCGGCTGGCTCGCCGACCGCGGGGAGGCCAGCACGGCGCTGGACGACGAAGCCCAGGAGTGGGCGGCATTCCTGACGGACTGGCACCAGAAGATCGGCACCGATCCGGTCACCACGAAGGCGCTGCTCGGCCTGAAAGACACGGTGCCGCAGCTGCACAACGGCGACCTGCCGTCCGGCAAACAGCTGGGCCACTGGCTGAAGGCCCGACAGGGCCGCTACTTCGAGGACCTCAAGGTCGTCCTGGTCTACGACAGCCACCTGAAGCAGAACACCTGGCGCGTCGAGCAACACGTCGACAAGGGCACCGGACGGGCTGAGCGGTGACCGCGGCAAGGAAAACCCCGCAATCCGCGGGGTTTACCCGCAACGCAAAAAGCGGCTCCGACCTGCACGTCTACGGGGTTGCGGGGAATTGCGGGGAGTGGCTCCACCTCACCCATATAGGGGACGCATCACACACACCATGCGCAACACACGGCGTAGTGCGTCACCAAAAAGATTCCCGATCCCTATATGCGAAGACCTCTCAAACATTCCGCAGATTCCCGCAAAGCCCGCTTAGACGCAGCTCAGAGCCGGTTTGGATGCTCAGCCTCATCCCCGCAGAGATCCCCGCAGCATCCCCGCAGAACCCCGCAACCACGAACCGAGGTGACCGCCATGAGTGAAATGCCCGAGACGTTCACCCCGAGGCCGTACCAGGTCGACGCCATCAAGGCGCTCACCGCCGGCTGGCAGGGGCCCCACGACCGGCTCGCCGTCGTACTGCCCACCGGCGCCGGGAAGACCGTCGTCTTCGCCAACCTCATCCACGACCGCCTCGCAGCCCTGGCAGCAGCCGGCCAGCGAGCCCTGGTCATCGCCCACCGTGAAGAGCTCCTCGCCCAGGCAGCCGAGAAGATCCGCGCCGTATGCCCGCAGCTGCGCGTCGGCATCGTCAAAGCCGAACGCGACGAGCACCAGGACGCGGACGTCATCGTCGCCAGCATCCAAACCCTGGCCGTCGAACGGCGCCGCAAGGCCATCGAGGACATCGGCCTCGTCATCGTCGACGAGTGCCACCACGCCGCCGCACAGTCGTACATGACGGTCCTGGAGCACTTCGGCGCGTGGCGCGGCGTGCCCGTCGCAGGATTCACCGCGACCATGACCCGCACCGATGGAGGCCTCGCCGACGTCTGGCAGGACGTCGTGTTCACCCTCGACATCCTGGAGATGATCGAAGACGGCTACCTGTGCGACGTCCGCGGCAAGCGCATCATCGTTGATGGCCTCGACTTGGACTCCGTGAAGACCCGGGCGGGCGATCTGCAGGACGGTCAACTTGGTCAGGCCCTCGACGACTCCGGGGCGGCGAAGGTCATTGCCGAGGCGTACCGGCAGCATGCGGGCGACCGGCCCGGCGTGGTCTTCACGCCGACCGTGTCCACCGCCCAGTCGATGGCCGAGGCGTTCACCGCCGCAGGCATTCCGGCCGCCGCCATCTGGGGCGAGATGCCCAAGGATGACCGCGCCGCCGTCCTCGACCAGTACAAGACCGGGGCCGTCCAGGTCCTTACAAACTGCATGGTCCTTACGGAAGGGTTCGACGCCCCGTGGACGTCGTGCGTCGTCATCGCCCGCCCCACGAAGTCCGCTGGCCTGTACTGCCAGATGGCCGGACGCGGCCTGCGTCTGTTCGACGGCAAGAAGGATGCGCTGATCCTCGACGTGATGGGCGCCTCGACCCGGCACAAGCTGGCGTCGATCGTCGACCTCACCGGCCGCGAGGTCGTGATGCAGGACGAGGAGCAGACGCTGCGGGAGGCGGTGCGCGAGGCCGAGGAGAAGACCCGCCGCCTCGTCGACCTGTCGCGCGTCCAGGTCGAGGAGATCGACCTGTTCCACAGCTCGTCGGTGCGCTGGCTGAAGACGGACGACGGGGTGTGGTTCATACCCGTCGGGGACGCAGTATTCGTCTTCCTGGTCCGCAATCCGGCCGACCGGACGTACTGGCTGCGGCGGTTCGACGCTAACAACGGTGTCGTCGGACCCAAGCGCGACATCCCGCTCCCCCTGGCGGACGCCAAGGCGTGGCTGGAGCAGCAGGCCCGGGCCATGGGTAGCCGGTGGCTTGCCACCCGGGCCGCGCCCTGGCGTAACAAGCCGGCCAGTGTCAAGCAGCTCAACTTCTGTCGGGTGAACCGGATCCCGGTGCCGCCCGGGTGCACCGCCGGTGAGGTCTCGGACCTGCAGGCCGTGCACCAGTTCAGCACCATCCTCAGCCGTCTCAGTGTCATGGCCGCCGCATGATCAGAGGGGAGTCCGCGATGCAGCACGACTTCAGTCGTGGCGATATGACCACGACTCGCGACCTGCGTGGGGCAGCGGACTGCGCAGGTCCGGTCAACCGTGGCGATATGACCACGGTTGAGAAGGACAGCCTGTCCCCCTCAACTGCAGCCGTGACCGAGACGGTCACAACTGTGGTGCAGGCGACCACGGTTCCCCGGGTGATCGGCCTCGACCTCAGCCTCACCTGCACCGGCGTGGCCGGGGAGGGCTGGACCGACATCATCCGGCCCAAGGCCGGGGTCCGAGGTCACCCGCGGCTCGCCTTCATCGTCGACCAGGTCGCCATCCACATCCGCAACGCCGACCTGGTGGTCATCGAAGGGCCGTCGTTCGGCGGCGGAGTCGCCCACCGGCACGAGGACTTGGCCGGCCTGCGCGTCATGGTCCGCCACGCGTGCTGGCGCCGCAGCATCCCCTACGCCGTCGTCCCGCCCAGCTGCCGCGCCCTGTACGCCACCGGCAAGGGCTCCGGCTCCAAGGGTGCGGTCCGGGATGCGGTGCGCGGCCGGTACGGCGTCGAGTGCGACGGCCCCGGCCGGTACGACCAGGCCGACGCGTACACCCTCCTCGCCATGGGCCTGCACCACCTCGGCTGGCCCCTCGCCGTCGTCCCCGACGCTCACCGCCGCGGCCTCGACGGATGCCAGTGGCCCGACACGGAAGGACTCGCAGCGTGAGCGACACCGATCCGCCGCTGATCCTCTGGGGGCGCTGCCGTAGCGGGCGCCGCTGGTTCTGGACCGCCAACGAAGTCGGAGGCAGCGACGCCCACGGTTGGGCCGACACCCCCGACGAGGCTTCCCGGCAGGCCAACACCGCCACCGTGCAGCTGGCCGCCGGCCGGTACGCCAACATCCGCGTCCTACACGGCGTCGCCACCAGCAAACTCCGGCAGCTCAACGTCGCCAAGCGCCAGAGCAAGGCGTCCAAGGCGAAGACCGGCAAGGTCATCCCGCCCGCCAACCCCATCGGCTACCTGTACACGGTCAAGCCCGGCCGGTACGACCTCGACGACCAGACCTGGATCCCCGGCCGCATCGTCAGCCTGCCCATCGCCAAGAAGACCGCCAAGCGCATCTACTACCTGCGCCCCCGCGGCCCGTTCGAGTGGGAGCCCGGCTACGTCGACCGGCAGGAACTCGAACGGCACGGTTCCGTGCGGGCCGCGCACTGGCTGCTGCTGTTCGCCGAGCCGCCCGAGATCCCCAAGCCCGCCGCAGCGCCCGACCTGAAGGCGTTGAAAGCGGCGATGGCCGCAGCGCATCCCGACTTGGGCGGCGACGACGACGCGTTCATCGCCGCCCGTGAGCAGTACCTGCGAGCCAAGAACTGCACGATCAAGGAAGGACTCGCCGCATGAGTGACCACGAACTGCAGCTTCTGTCCATCGGCTTCACGGTGGGCGCGTACTTCATGCTGCTCACCCAGGTTGCCTTCCGGATGCTCGACGACCGCCGCGACCGCAAGGCCCTGCGCGCCGCCGAGGCCCTGCCCGAAGCCGCACGGCAGAGGGCCGACGCGTGAGCGCCCAGCAGTGGGCCGAGCGCATCCAAGCCGTCGTCCAGGCGGCCGAAGCCGACGGCTACGACGTCGAGATCGTGGACGACGAGAGCTGCACCTGCCAGCGCATCGAGGTCCGCGTCAGCAGGACCGACGCCGACGCTGCCCTGATCCTGGAGTGGAACGCATGAACCAGTGCGGACTGTGCGAACGCGACCTGGAGTACGGCTACTTGTGCCCCGGGGACGTGCTCGCCCTGGCGGCCAGGTTGGAGCGTCTGCCGAAGCTGTTCGTCGAGTTGGGCCTGTACCTGGCGCCCGCCGTCCGCCCGGCCGGTGAGCGCGTCAGTACCGGCCCGGCCGGGTCCCGGCTTCCCCTGAACGAGGTGGTCCTCGACCTGCGGCACGGCGGCATCGTCCTCGTCCTGGAGTCGTGGCGCTCCGACATCCAGTCCGTTCGAGGCTGGGGCGAACCGGCTGTCACGGGCGGCCTCGACTACCGGGTGATGCACGCCTGCCGGTGGCTCGCCATGCAACTGGAGTGGCTGGCCGCCTCCTACCCGGGTGCGGGCGACCTTGCCCGGGAGGTGCGGGAGCTGGAGGGCAACGCGTTGTCCATCGTCGGGGCGAAGCCGGACCGCGGCCGGCTGCTCGGCCAGTGCATCTCCATCGACTCGACGGGGGTGGCGTGCGGGGCGCCGATCCGCCACAAGACCGGTGAGACCGCCCTGGTCTGCGAGTGGTGCCACTGCGTGTACGCGACGGAGCAGGACTGGCTGTTGCTGCTCCTGCACCAGCCGAAGGACGACGAGAAGGGGTACGCACCAGTGCGTACCCCTGGCGGGGCGGTGGCGTGATGGCCGTCTACGTGACGTGCCGGGTGCTGAACGGGCGCGGCAACCAGTGCACGGGCGAGGCGGTCGACCCGGGCGCCGAGCTGAAGATCTGCGTGCGGCACTTGGCCGAGGCTCAGCGGCTCATCCATGAGGCGTTCCGGCGGGCGCAGCGTAAGGAGAAGACACGATGACTGATACTCAACGGGGGGTTGTGCTTAACCCCCCATGCGGTATTCTTCTGGAGGTGGAAGACACCCCATGGAGGGACCGGATCCGCGCGGAAGACGAGTTGCTGGAACAGCTCGACGCCCAAGCAGAACAGGCCCGGAAGAGGAGAGCTCACGCCCTGAAGGACGGGGTGGACGAGCTCGGCAGCGTCTACGCGCTGGCTAAGCATCTGAGCTTGAGCCAGACCGCAGTAGGCAACGCGATCAAGAAGTACACAACCGAATAGACAGCGAGGGCCGGACGACAGCTCTCCCAGGTGCTGGAACACCCGGGAGGCGCGCGCGTCGCCCGACCCTCTACCGAACATCCTGATGAACCCAGGAGTCGGCATGACCGATCTTTCCATGCCCGCGGACCACCGCGGCACCCCGGCGCAGCAGCTCAACGACCAGTTCGCCGCCGCGTACCGCGAGTACCGGTCGATGGTGCGCAACACCATCATCGGCAGGCTCAGCCAGTACGGCCGCGCCGACGTGCACCTCGCCGAAGACCTCACCCAGAACACGTTCCTCGCGCTCTACCGCTACGGCGACCGCATCCAGTACGGCAACCCCCGCCTCGCCGGCCTCCTGCGCGTCATGGCCCGCCAGTCCATCGGCCACCACTACCGGCTCCTGCGCAACCAGCACGAGAAGCCCGCCGACACCGGCCACTGGCAGTACAGCAACCGTGAGATGGGCGCCACCGCCGCCGGCTACTACACCCCCGCCACCACCGGCTTCCGCACCGCAGCCATCGGCGAGACGGGCGGCACCCGATGAGCGAGAAGCACACCCGCGTCGCCGAGCTGCACCAGCTGGCCCGCCAGGACTACGCCAAGGGCCAGCAGGAACGGGCCGCCGTCCCCAACCTGTTCCCGTCCTACGCCGCCGGCGTCCACGTCCCCGAGCCCACCGACCTCGCCGTCGCCATTCGCGTCGGGCAGCAGCTGCTCGACAGCGATCAGATCCTCTCCATCCGCGAGGCCCTGCGCCTCCTGCTGCGCGCACTCGGCGCCGAGCCGGTCGACTATGTTGTCGGCGCCGCCGAGAAGGTCCCCGATGCCGGGAAGCTTCCCGCCCCGGGCGCCGAGGACGAGGCCGCCCGCCGGTCCGTCGACCGCGCCTTCCCCGTCGTCGCCGCATTCCTCGCCAGCGAGCAGGAGGCCGGCCAGTGAGCAGCCAAGACCTGCCCGTGTACGGGCCGACCGAGGTGTTCCAGGAAGAGGACACCGCACCGGATGTGGTGGTGCGTGTGGCGTTCGCCCTGTCCCGCGTGCAGCTGCTGACGGCCCTGTCGATCGGCTTCACCGAGATGAACTCAGGCCGCGACGCTGAACACCTCACGGTGGACGAGGTGCGCCGGGAGGTTGAGGGCTGGCTGCATGCTGCGGCCTCCGTCGAACTCGAACGGTACGTGAGCCAGGGCCAGCTGACGGCGCACCCGGCCGAGGTGCAGCCCGTCATGGACGGGCTCGGGGCGGCCCTCGACCGCGCGTATCCGCCCGTCGCTGTCGGTGAGAAAACGGTCGCAGATCTGCGACCGGTGCAGCGGCCCCGCTACGGGGACGGCACGGTGACCCTGCAGACCCTCGACCACGGTGAGATCACCATCGCCGAGCCGGCCTGGTGCCTCGGTCACGACGGCGAGCAGATCGTGCAGCGCGTCGACGTCACCCACGTCGGGCGCACCATCGCGGCCGAGCTGGAGACGGACGGCGGAACCATCGAGTTCCTGCCCGCCCGGATCAGTTGGGGTCCGTTCGCCGAACTGCGGCCGGAGCCGTACCCGCTCGCCGACGTCGACGACTTCCCCGGCATGGACCCCGGCCTGTTGCGGGAGCTCGCCGCCGAGACCGCCCTGCACGCCGGCCGCCTCTACCGCCTGTCCAACGAGCTGGACCGGCTGTGGAGGGCGGACCGGTGACCGCCCCGATGAGCCGCATCAACGCCCGAGACGGCCTCGCCATCGGCGCCGCCGTCGTGACCGTCCTGCTCACCGCCGCCGCGTTCTGGCTGTCGTATGAACACCTGCACGACATCGCGGGCGGCAACGGCCTCGATGGCGCCCGCGCCTGGGCCTGGCCCGCCACCGTCGACCTGTTCATCATCGCCGGAGAGCTCCTCATGCTCCGGGCCTCCCTCGCACGCCAAGGCATGGACTGGTGGGCCGTCACCCTGGCCGCGTTCGGATCCCTCGGCTCCATCGCGCTCAACGTGTTCGGCGTCGGCGACGGCGCGCAGCCGATGGAGTACGTCGTGGCCGCCGTGCCACCCTCGGCCGCGCTCGTCGCGTTCGGCGCCCTCATGCGTCAACTCCATGAGCGGCTCGCCCAGGACGCCCAGGACGCGACCGCGTCCCCCGCCGTCCCGAGCGTCCCCGAGGTACCGACAGAGGCCCTCCAGGGACCCCTGTCCGAAGCCGAGGTAACCCTCGACCGGGTTGACGAGCAGGACGCCGACGGGACGCCCGAACTCCCGGCCTGGACAGGCCAGGACGCCGAAGACGGGCCGCCACCCGAGCCGCCCCTCATGACGTCCGCACAGGTCGCCCAGCGGTACGGCATCGAGATGTCCACCGTCCGCACCTGGGTTGCTGCAGGACGCCTCACCGTCCACTCCAAGGACGCCCGGAACCGAAGCTTCTTCCACCCGGACGCCCTCCCCGAGCACGAGGCGGTGTCGGCATGATGCGCCTCATCTTCGGAGTCGTCCTCGGTCTGCTCGTCGCCTACCCGACCCTGCTCGCCCTCGTCCTGGCCGCCGTCGCCACGGCCGTCGCTCAGCCTGCCGTCCTCGCGTTCGCCGCCGGTGTTCTGCTCTGGCCGCGCATCACCCGCCGCATGCGGGGGTGGACGGCATGAGCGACGCCCTCGACAAGGCCGAGGCCGCAGCCAGAGAAGCCGCGGTGAACACGGCCGCCGTACAGATCGCCCTCGCCGCCGTCGAACTCGCCAAGGCCGCCCAGCAGCAGCCCGCCCCGCAGGCCTGCCAGCACCAGCACCAGCCGGGACGCAGCGCGGGCGAGTGGCTGGCCATCGGCGGCGCCGTCTGCGTCGGCTCCATCGGCCTGGCGTTCGCGTCCATCGCGCTCGCCATCGCCGCCTGCTGCGCCACCGGCTGTCTCCTGATCCTCCGCCACCTCTGGAACGACCTGCGCAAGGGCCGCTGACGGTCCCTCCGTCCTCCGCAGCATCGTTCCAAATGGAACGTTGCCGTGGGGGCGCGGTGGGGCCGGACAACCCGGCCCACAACCGAGAGGAGCCCGCCATGGGCTGGTTCCGCAAGATGCCCAGCAGCGAGGACGCCGCACAAGCCCGCGCCAACCTCGACGCCGCCCGACAGGCCGCCGAACGCGCCAGCAAGGAACGCGACGCCGCGTTCTGGGAGGACTACGAGCGCCGTAACGGCCCCGGCTCCGTCGACTGGACCGGCTGACAGCTGCCCGATCCGCCCGTCCCGCAACCCAGAGGAACCCCATGACCCGAGACCAGGCCCTCACCGAGGCCCGCCACGCCGCCGCCAGGGCAAAGGAACTCGCCCGATTCGCCGACCAGGACCTGAGCCACCCCACCCTCAAGGCCGAGGTGCCCTTGCGGGCCGCCGCCGGCGCCCTGTGGGCCGACGTCGCATCCGCCTACGCCAGCATCGCCGTCGCACTGCCCGAGACCACCACGGAGGCCTGACCATGCCCAGTTCCTACACCCGAGGCGAAAAGGTCCGGCTGGCCTGGCTCGTCGCCAAGGCCGCGAAACAGTCCCTGGCCGGAGACCGCAACGTCGACACCATCGACGACAAGGTCACGCGCGAGGCAGACCGCATCGAGAAGCGCGCCCAGGAGCGCGGCGCCCGTGAGGCCGCCGCCCTTGAACGCCGACTCGACGACACCCGCAATGCCGCCGCTGCGGCCAAGACGACCATGCGCACCAGCCGCGGCAAGGACCGTGCGACCGCCCGCAGCGAGATGCAGCAGCACGAGCAGGCCGCACGCCGCATCGAACGCGAACTGCGCCGCTACCAGTAGCACCACCCCGGGGACGGCGTCCTACCGCCAAGCAGCCGCCGTCCCCGGGCCCCGCACGTCCCAACAGAACGACGGAGAGACCAGCATGACGAACAACGTCGTACAGCTCCACAAGGACGCACCCCAGGACGCCGAGGACGCCGAGGACGCCCAGGACGCCACCACGCGGCAGACCATCATCGACGTTGTCCAGAACGCCGAACCGCGTCCCGTCGACCCGCCCGACACCGCCATCGAAGGCACCTGGCTCGCCGAGAAACAGGCCTACCTCGCCGACGCCCCGCCCGTCGTACCCCCGGCCTTTCGCCGCTGGGACGCCTTCAAGGACACCGTCCGCTGGACCGCGTCCTACTACGGACACGTCACCGCCTTCCACACCCTGCGCGCCCCCGTCTACCTCGCCCGCCTCCTGCTGCGCTCCCCGCGCGGCACCGGACGCCTCATCGTCCGCTGGGGCAAGTGGGTCGCCGACACCGAAGCCCGCCCCGTCGAAGCCAAGGCCGCCGCGTCCGCCGACATCGAAGCGTGGCTGTCCCTGTCCCGCGAGAAGTCCCGCCGCGTCCGCCCCCGCCGTATCGCCTCCCTCGCCGTCGCCTCCAGCACCGGCATCACCACCATGGTCAGCGCGTTCATGGTGCCCGGCTGGACGCTCACCGCCTACCTCGGGGCCGCCGCCCTCGCAGGCCTGAACGGCAAGAAGGGCGGCAAGCCCCTCATCACCCGCTACGTCGCCACCAACATCCTGCGCCGCCTCGACAGCACCGAGGTGTTCGAAGCCCTCGCCGCGATCGGCATCGAAGGCAAGAAGGGGCGTAAGGGAGTCGAGTTCGCCTCCGAGGTCATGCGCGACGGCCCCGGCTGGCGCGCCGAAGTCGACCTGCCCCCCGGCATCGAGGCCACCGCCGTCCTGGAGAAGCGCTCCGCACTCGCCGCCGCCATGCGCCGCCCCATCAGCACGGTGTGGCCCGAGGGCGACCGCACCGCCCACCCCGGGCGCCTCGTCCTGTGGGTCGCACAGCGCGACCCCGCCAAGGCCACCCGCAAGCTGTGGCCGCTCATGAAGGCCGGCCAGGCCGACGTCTACGAGCCGCTGCCCTACGGGTTCGACCCGCGCGGCAACCTCGTCGAGATCACCCTCATGTACTCCAACCTGCTGGTCGGAGGCATCCCCGGCTCCGGCAAGACGTCCTGCGCGCTCGCCATCGTCCTCGGCGTCGCCCTCGACCCCACCGCCGAACTGTGGATCTTCGAACTCAAGGGGTCCGGCGACCTGGACGCCGTCCGGCCCGTCTGCCACCGCTACGTGTCCGGCGACGAGGACGAAGACCTGGAGGCCGCCCTCGGCGGCATGCGCTCCGGGATCGCCGAGTACCAGCGCCGCGCCAAGTTCATCAAGTCCCTGCCCGCCAACGAGGTCCCCGAGGGCCGCAAGGTCACCCGCGCCCTCGCCGAGAAGTACCCCGAGCAGCAGCTCGGCCCACGCGTCATCGTCATCGACGAGGTCCAAGAGCTGTTCACGCACGCCGAGTACAAGGACGAGGCCGCAGCCCTCGCCACCCGCCTCATCAAGAAGGGCCGCGCCTACGGCATCATCCTCATCCTGCTCACCCAGAACCCCGACGCACCCTCACTGCCCACGGGCGTCTCCTCGTCGGTCGGCACCCGCCTGTGCCTCGCCGTCATGGACTGGCGGGCGAACAACAACGTCCTCGGCACCGGCGCCTACGACCGCGGCATGCGCGCAACCGACATCAGCGTCGACGAGCAGGGCACCGGCATCCTCGCCCGGGGCCGCGAAGGCATCACCGTGCGCGCCGCGTTCATCAAGCAGACCGAAGCCGAGGACATCGGCAAGCGCGCCCTCGCGCTCCGCACCGCCGCCGGCACCCTCACCGGACAGGCCGTCGGCGCGGCCGTCGAGGAGCAGGACGTCGAGACGGTCCTCGACCACCTGCGCGCCGTCTGGCCCGACGGAGTCGAGGCCGTCCACTCCCACCGCCTCGTCGAGGCCCTCGCCGCCTACCGGGCCGACCTGTACAAGCCCTGGACGGAGATGGACGCCGCAGGCTCGTCCACCGCTCTCTCCGCCGCCCTCAAGCCCTTCAAGGTCGCCACGAAACAGCTCACGATCCGGGAGTGCTGCGGCGGCGCCAAGGGGCTCCGCTACGCCGATCTACCCGCCGCCGAGGACGGCGAGTAGAGCCCTCGGGCCGGTTTCGGCAAGGGGCTGTGGTTTCACCCCGCCCCGAAACCGGTTTCGCCCCCGATATCGGGTCTGGCCTGCAAAGTTTCGAGTTTCGGGCCCGCCGCCAGACCCTCGAATCAGCCCCGAACTCCGCGCCCGGAGAGACCACGTACTCGACACCACTGCCGCATCATGGGGCTATGGAGTCGCAGATCATCCGGCCCGGCCACCTCACCGCACACCAGACCGCCCGCGTTCTCGG
The DNA here is from genome assembly GCF_053599695.1 of Streptomyces sp. NPDC000878. Lineage (NCBI taxonomy): Bacteria > Bacillati > Actinomycetota > Actinomycetes > Kitasatosporales > Streptomycetaceae > Streptomyces > Streptomyces sp. NPDC000878. Next base: position 31,868 of record NZ_JBSFMT010000064.1, read on the forward strand.
CATCAGCCTCGACGGCGTCCGCCAGCTCGTCCGGCGCGGCCGGCTCCAGCGCTCCGGCGGCACCCCCCGACAGCCCTGGTACACCGTCGACGACGTCACCGCACTCGTCGTAGAACGCCGCACCCGCAACGCCGCTTGACCGCAGGTCAGGGCCGTGTCACGATCCGGGTGTACAACTGTGCCCTCAGACGGCACCCACAGACACATGACGAAGCGCCCGCCACTCCCCCCGGCGGGCGCTTCGTCGTGTCACTACAGACTGTCCAGGATCTTCGTGCGCCGGTCCCGGTACTCCTCATCCGTGATCGCACCAGCCGCACGCAGTTGGTCCAAGGTCGCCAGGCGAGAGGCGATGTCTCCAGCCGGAGCAGCCGCAGGCGCGGCTTGGGTCGGAGCGCTCGTCGCCTCCGAGATCCGCTGCCGCAGCAGATCCGCCAGCGCCTTCCCCTGATCCTTCGGCACCTGCTTGATCTCAGCCTTGTTGCCCGACGCGAACACCGTCAGCGTCCCCATCAGCATCCCGCCAGACCACTGCACAGAGCTGACGCTGCGGTACGGGAAGTCCTCCACCTTCTGCGACATCACCCCGTGGAAGTAGAAGACGAGCCGCTGGTTCGTCATCACCAGCAGCCCGTTGCCCTTGCCGTAGACGCCCGTGGCGAGCATCTCGACCGTCTCGCCCTCCCACAGCACCTCGGGCAGATGCTGGATCTCCCGCTTCGTCCCCACAGTGCTCGACAGCTTCGCCACGGCCGCGTCGATGTCCGGACGCACGTTGAACGTCGCCATATCGTCCCCCCTAATCGGTGATGCCCGGATCGTACCGAGCACCACACGGGGAACGACAGGCACACAGAAGTCCCGGACGGGGCTGCCGCTCTCCCGCAACGTGGTGCACCCGGCAGTGATCGAGGGATGCGGTATCCGCAAGGACCGTGGCGGCGCCCCAGCCCCGGGACCCTGGGGCGCCGATCAGCTTCCGGAGGTGACGTGGCCACCGACCGCAGCGAACTCACCAGCTACGAGTTCCGGCAGATGCGCGCCCGCCTCCTCGCCGAGTCCGATGTCTGCATCGTCTGCGGCCACGGCGCATCCGACACCGCCGACCACATCATCCCCGTCAGCAAAGGCGGCGCACGCAAGGACCCCGCCAACCTCGCCCCCATCCACGGCGTGACCGGCTGCCCCGTCTGCCTCCGCAAGTGCAACAACGAGAAAGGCGACCGGCCCCTCGCCGACGTCGTCCAGCTGCACACCTCAGTCGACTGGTTCGCCGGACCGTAGAGAGGACGCCATGGCCAAGCTCACCACCGAGCAGATGACCACGCACACGCTCACCCTCACCGAGGCCGAGCTGGCCGAGTGGCGCGAGGCGGCACGCTGCGCGCTCGACCTCGGCGGTGACAACGACGAGCACACCGCCACCTGGCGCACCATCTCCCGGCTTGGCCTGCCCACCACCCGCGGCAGCTTCACCGATCAGCACGCCAACCCCGCGCTCGTCGGCAACACGAGGGGAGGCTGACCATGGAGCTCGGGATCATCAGCCACCTGGAGATCAACGGCCAGGACATGACCGACTACATCCGCACGCCCGAGCCCTGGACTCTCGACCACCTGGTGCACGTCTTCGCCCAGACCAAGTCACGGCCTGGTCCGCTCACCGACGAGGGCGAGCGATGGATGGATCGCCAGCAGACAGGCAAGGTCATGGTCGTGTGCACCTGCGGCTACACCAGCGGGCTGATCGACCACGCCGCGCTGGAGGACACCGTGGCAGCGCTGGCCACCGAACACGCACCCACACTCGCGGGAGGCTGACGTGCCCGTGCCCTACGAGACCGCATACGGCCCGATCACCGCCGTTGCCGAGTGGCTGCGCGCCAACGACATCGACCCCAACGACGTGGCGCACGAGGGGCCGATCACCATCGACGGACAGTGCATCCGGTATGCGGCCCTGCTACGCAACGAGGACGGCCACCGCTACGTCGACCAGGCCACCGGCGGCGCAGCACGAGAAGAGCGGACCGCACCACTCAAGGTCGAGCCGCCCGAGAACGTGCAGGTCACAGTCGCGATCTGAGCTGATCCGGCTCGGGATCTCCCTGGGATTTTTAGAAATCGGACATATCGCAACCCCATGCCCAGCTTTTATTTTTCTCTCCCCGGCCCGATGCGTCGGGGATGATCTTGTAGAGGGGGCGGTCATGGGCCCCGTGGAGCAGGCCGTCCGGAGCGACGTCGAGCAGCTCGGTGACCTGGTCGGTGTCGAGCCGTCCCTGTCCGAGATGGCATACCGGCTGGCCCGCGAGATCGACGGCACCGCCGAGTGCGAGACGTGCGGCGAGCAGGTCCCCGCGCAGGACGACGGGCGGACGCTGCCCCAGTTGAACCGCGAGCTCCGGCAGACGCTCGCCCAGTTGCTGGAGGGGCGGGCGCCGGACGATGACGACGACCTCGGAGATCTGGCGTCCCCCGACTGAGTTCGCCGAGGACCTCAAGGAGCGGTACGGGCTGGAGTGCCCGCCGCTGTGGGGGACGCCTCGGCACCCGGACCGTCCGTCGCTTGGGCCGAAGCTGTGGAAGGTCATGGCCAAGCTCGGTGCGCCGCCGATGCCGTGGCAGAAGTACGTCACCGACGTCGCCCTGGAGATCGACCCCGAGACCGGGCTGTTCGCGCACCGCGAGGTGGGGCTGAGCGTCTCGCGTCAGCAGGGCAAGACGGAACTGATCCTCGGGTTGCAGGTCCACCGCGCGATGGCGTGGCACCGGCAGAACGTGGTGTACGCGGCGCAGACCCGAGGCATGGCCCGGCAGCGCTGGGAGGACGAGTTCTGGGAGAAGATCTCCGGCTCGGATCTGGCGAAACGTGCCCGCATCCGGAAGAGCAACGGCAACGAGGCGATCCTGTGGCCGGCGACGCGCTCGAAGATGGGCATCACCGCGAACACGGAAAGGGCCGGCCACGGTCCAACGCTCGACCTTGGCATCATCGACGAGGCATTCGCCCACGAGGACGACCGACTGGAGCAGGCTTTCAGCCCGGCCATGCTGACGAAGAAGATGGCCCAACTGTGGTGGGCGTCCGCCGGCGGGACGACCAAGTCGGTGTGGCTGAACAAGAAGCGCAAGATGGGCCGACAGCTGATCGAATCGTTGTTCGCCGCGCTCGCCGAGGACGCAGCAGCGCCCCGCTCACGGGCGGCGTACTTCGAGTGGTTCGCCCCCGAGGACATGCCGCGTGACGACCCTGCCACCTGGTACGCGACGCTGCCCGCGCTCGGCTTCACGGTCACCGAAGACGTCGTCCGCGCGGAGCTGGAGAAGATGGACCCGGCCGAGTTCGACCGTGCCTATCTGAACCGGACACGGAAGCCGACGCCGCCCGTGGACCCGAACGTTCCGAAGGGGAAGTGGCCCGGCCTGGTCGATGCGGAGAGCAGGCCGACCCGGGATGTGGCGTTCGCGATCGACGTGTCTCAGGACCGGGCGTACTCGTCCATCGCTGCTGCCTCGCTGCGGCCGGACGGCAAGGTGCATCTGGAGGTTGTGGCCCGCCGTCCCGGTACGGACTGGGTGGTGCCCGCCATGGTGAAGCTGCACAAGTTGTGGGCGCCAGTGGCCGTGGCGGTCGCCTCGTCGGGGGCACCGGCCGGATCACTCATCGACGACTTGGTGGCCGCGGGCATTGACGTGCCCAAGGACAAGGAGAACCCGGAGCGGGGCGACCTGGCCGTGATGCGGAGCGGCGACATCGTCGAGGCGTGCGGGCAGATGGCCGACGCGATGAACCAGGGCACCGGCCGGCACATCGACCAGGTGCCACTGACTGCCGCGGTGAACGGCGCGCGGACCCGGCGGAACGGCGACGCGTGGACGCTGGACCGCACCAGTTCACTGACCGAGATCAGCGCGTTCTGCGCGGTGACGTTCGCCCGCTGGGCGCTGCTGATCCGGGGCCCGCACGTGATCGACGACTACGACCCACTCGATTCGATCTACTGAACGGAGGGGGCGTGTGCGCGAGTTGATGACGACCGCGCTCGACATCGTGGGGCTGCTGCTGGTGGCGGCTGGTTCCGGCGCCGCGGCGTACCAGGTGATGGGGTGGGCGGCTCTTGCCGTCAGCGGCGTCGTGGTCCTGGCCGGGTCTGGACTGGCTGCCCGGCAGGCCAGGCAGAAAGGCGGCGGGTGATGAGCCTGTTCTTCCAGCAGCGGGCCTACCCGGGGCAGACCGCCGATCAGCTCATCCCGCCGCGCCCTGAGCAGCGCTCTGGCAGCGTGACGATCACCAACGAATCCGCGCTGCGGCACAGCGCAGTGTGGGCGTGCCTGCGGCTGCGGGCGAACCTGATCTCGACCATGCCGGTCGACGTGTACCGGCGGGTCGACGGGATCCAGGTAGAGGTGCCCAAGCCCCCGGTTCTGCTCAAGCCAGGGGGCGAGCGGGTCGAGATGCCCGAGTGGCTGTACAGCTCCCAGTTCGATCTGGACCGGGCGGGCAACTCGGTGGGCCTGATCACCGCGAAGGACGGGCTGGGCTTCCCCGCGCGCATTGAGCTGCAGCCGACCAGCGAGGTCACCGTGCGGATGCGCAAGGGCAAGCTGACCTACAAGATCGCGGGCATCGTGTACGAGCCGGACGAGGTCTGGCACGAGAAGCAGTACACCGTGTCCGGTCTGCATGTAGGCCTGTCCCCGGTGGCGTATGCGGCCTGGTCGATCAGCGAGTACTTGTCCATCCAGCAGTTCGCTCTCGACTGGTTCGGCAACGGCGCGGTGCCTAGCGCGCACCTGAAGAACACCGCGAAGACGATCGCCCCGGACAAGGCGGACGAGACGAAGCGTCGCTTCAAGGCGGCCGTCGCCAACAGGGATCTGTTCGTCACCGGCATGGACTGGGACTACAACATGATTCAGGCGGAGCAGGCGGGCGCGGACTGGATCGCCGCGAAGCAGTTCGGCATCGGCGACATCGCCCGTTTCTTCGACTGCCCGTCCGACCTGATCGACGCCGCCGTGTCGGGCAGCTCAGTCACCTACGCCAACATGACGCAGCGGAACTTGCAGTTCCTCGTCATGTCCCTGGGTCCGGCGGTGAAGCGGCGCGAGGATGCGCTGTCCGCGCTCACCTCGAAGCCGCGGTTCGTGAAGCTGAACACGAATGCGCTGCTGCGGATGGATCCGCAGACCCGGGCCAGCGTCATCAAGACCCAGGTCGACTCCCGTGTCCTGGCCCCGTCCGAGGCGCGCGCCCTCGACGACCGGCCGCCGTTCACCGATGCCCAACTCTCCGAGTTCGACCGGCTGTTCGGCAAGGGTGCCGCTCAAGCGCAGCCCACCACCGCGACCCCGACGGGAGCATCCTCATGACCGACATGGCGACCCTGCGGGCGCAGGCCGCCCAGGCCCGCGCCGGCGCTGCGGGATCCGCCTCGATGGCCGTTCCCCGCGACCGGCCCGAGTCTCCGGAGATCCGCTTCACCTCGCAGCTGCGTGCGAAGAAGATCATGCGCGACGAGATGGAGTGGTACCAGGTCGAGGGCTACGCCTCGGCGTTTGAGCAGGGCTACGAGATGTACGACATGTTCGGGCCCTACACCGAGGTGGTCTCCAAGGGTGCTGCGGACGCGACGCTCGCCGCCGACCCTGAGGTGGTGTTCCGCTTCAACCACGGTGGCACGCCGATGGCGTCGACGAGGAACAGCCGGCTTGAGCTGTGGGCGGATGATGACGGCCTCGGTCAGCGGGCCTGGCTGAATCCGAAGCGGTCGGATGTGCAGCTGCTCGTCCAGGCCATCGAGGACAGCGACGTGCGGGAGCAGTCGTTCATGTTCCGCATCACGTCGGGCCAGTGGTCCCCGGACTACACCGAGTACCGCATCCAGTCCTTCGACCTGGAGCGCGGCGACGTCGGCCCGGTCACCTACGGCGCCAACCCCCACACATCCGTGTCGGCGCGCAGCGGAGAACTCCTGGCGCTGATCCCCAACATGCCGATGCTGGTGGCCCGCGAGGCCTACGCCCGGCTGGCCGAGCGCGCCGACCTCGCCTCGACCGCGCTCGCTCCCGCAATCCCGGTCGCCCCTGCCGCGCTGTCACCGGCCGCGCCCGTGCAGGGCCGGTCCATCTCCATGCTCCGTACCCGCCTCCTCGTCCAGGACAGCGACGAGGACTAGCCACTCCGCACCACCCATCACGGCACGCCGTCCGGCAGATCGCCCGGAGGCGGGATTCCTCATCGGTGCCCGGCAGATCGCCCGGGGCCTGGCAAGGGGTCGCGCCGCAGCACACATCCACCTGATCTACCGGAGGTTCAACAGCCATGCCCGGAACCATCGACGACCTGATCGCCTCGATCGAGGTCGAGCTCGAGGCCGCGCACAAGCGGCGCAAGAAGTGCGGTGCCGAGGTCCAGCTCATCCTGGACAAGGCGCAGCAGGACGGCCGCTCCAACCTGTCCCCGGACGAGGACGAGCGGGTCGCCGAACTGTTCGCCGCCCGCGACCAGGCCAAGAACGACATCTCGGGTGTCGAGAACAAGCTCGCCAACGCCAACAAGATCAAGACGGAGGAGATGGAGCGGGCCGAGCAGGCCAAGCAGGTTTCTGCCACGCAGACCCGCAAGCCCTCCTACGACCAGGTCGCCCGCGTCGGCCAGGAGGAGCGGACCTACCGCCCCGACACCGACTCGCGCGGCAAGCAGTTCCTGATGGACGTGTCCCGACAGTTCCTGTTCCAGGACGTCGAGGCCTCGCACCGGCTCGCCCAGCACATGCGTGAAGAGCGTGTCGAGCGGGCCGAGTACATGCAGCGTGCGGTCGGCACTGGCGCGTTCGCGGGCCTGACCGTGCCGCAGTACCTGACCGAGCTGTACGCCCCGGCGACCGCCGCGCTGCGCCCGTTCGCGGACGTCTGCAACAAGCACCCGCTGCCCGAGTCGGGCATGTCCGTGAACATCTCCCGCGTCACCACCGCGTCCAGCGCGGCTGTGCAGGCGTCGGAGAACGCGGGGGTGTCCGAGACGAACATGGACGACACGCTGCTGACGGTGAACGTGCAGACCGCGGCCGGGCAGCAGACCGTCTCCCGGCAGGCGATCGACCGCGGCACCGGCATCGAGGACGTCACGATGCAGGACCTGTTCAACCGGGTCGCCACGGTGCTGGACTCCACGCTCCTCAACCAGGCCACCAACGGTCTGACGAACGTGGCCAACGCCAACGCGTACACCGACGGCACGCCGACCGGCGCCGAGCTGTACCCGAAGATCCTGGGTGCGGCTGCCGGGGTCGAGGGTGCGCTGCTCGCGATGGGTCGCCCGAGCCACGCGGTGATGCACTCGCGGCGCTGGTACTGGCTGTCGAGCCAGATGTCCTCGACGTGGCCGCTTATCAACTGGTCGGGTATCCCGGTCCAGGCGGGCGGCGTCGCGAACGCGGGCAGCGCCTACGCCTCCGGCCCCCGCGGCGTGCTGCCGTGTGGTCTGGAGGTCGTCGTCGACAACAACATCGTGACGAACCTCGGGGCGGGCACGAACGAGGATGAGATCTACGTGGTCCCGTCCTCCGAGTGCCACCTGTGGGAGGACCCGAACGCGCCCCTGTTCATCCGCGCCGAGCAGCCGGCCGCCGCCTCGCTGGGGGTGCTGCTGGTCGCCTACTCGTACTTCGCGTACACCTTCGGCCGCTACGCCAACGGCACGCAGAAGGTCGGCGGCACGGGCCTGGTCACACCGGCGTTCTGACGGTTCCTCGCGCGGCCCGGGCGAGTCTCCGGGCCGCGCGGCCCACCACGGCGTGACGACCGGAGGTCCGCACGATGTCGACCATTCAGGCCCTCGGCGGCGACCGGCTGCCGAACTCTGCACGGCTGTCGCAGGCTCAGGCAGGCAACGGCGTCTCAACGAACATCGCCGACCGCGGAGGAGACGTCGCCCGGTCGGCGCTGCTCGCCATCACCACCACGGTCGGTGCGACGCCGACGTGCACCTACGCGATCGAGGGATCGGCGGACGCCACCAACTGGTTCGCCGTCTCCTACGCGGAGCCCGCCACCCCCGACACCGGGGCGGTCGCCGCCTTCAACATCACCACCGCAGGCACCACGCTGAAGATCCTGCGGCCCAACCAGCCGTGGCGGTATCTGCGGCTGGCGTACTCGGCCAACACCAACGTCACGAACACCGCGGACCTGACGGTCTTCTGAGAAGGGACAACTCCCCATGGCACGCGACGAGAACATGATCGCCGCCCTGAAGCGGGAGCGCGCCGGCTACGTGGCGCGCGGCGATGAAGAGCGGGTCCGGCAGGTCGACGAGCAGCTGGCTCACCACGGCTACGAGACCGATGGCCAGGAGGTAGGGCCACAGGGGCGGACGGCCGCACCGCAGCAGACGGCCGACGGCCCGGCCCCGGCGAAGAAGGCGGCGGCGAAGAAGGCCGCGGCTTCGCCGCCGGCGGAGTGATCGCCCGTGGCGCACGAGTACGGAGACCTCGCCGAGCTGAAGGAACGGCTGGGTATCGAGGCCGACGACACCACCCGCGACACGCCACTGACCTCGGCGCTGGCGGCGGCCTCGCGCGGTATCGACCGGGCGACCGGGCGCCGCTTCTGGCTGGACGCCGCGGTCGTGCAGCGCGTCTACCGCCCGGCCGGGCGTGTGGCGTGCGAGGTCGACGGCGAGGTGCTGCTCGTCGACGACATCGGCAGCGCCACCGGGCTCGTGGTGGAGACCGGATCCGGCGCATCCTGGACGGCCGTCACCGGCTACGAGTCGCAGCCGGACAACGCGCTCGCCGATGGTGAGCCGGTCACGGGGCTGCTGCGCGTGAACGGCGTCTGGGGTATCGGGACGTCGCGCGTGCGGGTGACCGCGAAGTTCGGATGGCCCGCCGTCCCGGACGACATCAGCGAGGCCACCTACATCCAGGCCTCGCGACTGTTCAAGCGCAAGGACTCCCCCGAGGGCATCATCGGCTCGGCCGAGTGGGGCGTGCGCAACCTGTCCCGCCGCGACCCCGATGTCTGGGCGCTCATCGAGCCGTTCATCCTTCCTGGCTTCGGATAGAGGGGGCGGCCGTGCAGATCTCCCTGGTCCGGGACGGCATCGCGGACGCTGCCCGTGGTGTCGTCCTGCCCGCCGGTATCGGGAAGCTGACGAGCACCAGCTACGTTCCGGACGCGGTCGTCGCCCCGTGCTTCTTCGTCGCAGAGGTCGAGGTCAACTACGACAAGACTATGGGCCGCGGCACTGACGAACTCCTGTTCACCTGCCGCGTGCTGGCCGGCCGCGCCGACGACCGGTCCACCCAGCGGATCCTGGACGCGATGCTGTCCGGTACGGGCGAGGCCTCGCTCAAGGTGGCCATCGAGGCGGCACGCGGTGCCCCCGGCGAGCTGGCCCTCGGCGGCGTGGCCGACGACCTGCACCTGCAACGAGTGCAGGGCTACCGCTGGTACGAGCACGCAGGGGCCACGTACCTGGGCGCCGAGCTGATCATCAAGGTCATCGGAGACGGGAACACCTGATGAGAATCCGCATCACACAGGCGATGCCCGAGGGCGCCCAGCTCAACGGCGAACCCTGGCCCGCCGAGGGCGAAGAGGCCGACGTGCCGACCGCCCAGGGCGCGCACCTGGTGGCCTCGGGCATCGCAGAGGAAGTACCCGACGAGCCGCCCAGGAGCGGCCGTAAGAGCCGGCCGAAGGGAGGCACCGGTGCCTAAGACCATCCTCACGAACGTGCGCCTGTTCGCGGTCGCCGCCGACCTGACCGCGAACTCGAACAAGGTCGAGCTGTCGGCGGAGGTTGAGGCGAAGGACTCCACGAACTACGCCTCGGCGGGCTGGAAGGAGAACCTCGGCGGGCTGGCCTCGGCGGAAATCTCCGGCGAAGGGCAGTGGGAGGCGGGCGACCCCTCGAAGGTCGACGACGCGTCCTGGTCGCAGCTCGGCGGGGTCGGCCCCTGGTCGATCAGCGCGAACAACGGTGCGGCCGTGGGTGACCTGGCCTACTTCACCAGCGCGCTCCGCTCCGACTACAAACTGTTCGACGCGGTCGGTGAGGTCGCCCCCTGGACCGGCACCGCGAAGAGCAGCTGGCCGCTGGTGCGCGGCCAGTTCGCCCACCCGCCCGGCACCGCGCGCACCGCCTCCGGTACCGGCACTGCCCTCAACCTCGGCGCCGTTGCCGCGGGCAAGCGTCTGTACGCCGCACTGCACGTGCTGTCGGTGGCCGGCACCACCCCGTCCATCACTGCCCGCGTCGAGTCCGACGACGCCGTCGGATTCCCCTCGGCCACCACCCGGCTGACGTTTGCTGCGGCCACCGCAGCAGGCGGGCAGATCCTGCGCACCGACGGGACCGCCATCACCGACACATGGTGGCGCATCGCCTGGACCATCTCCGGCACCACACCGTCGTTCCTGTTCGCTGCCACCCTCGGCATCGGATAGCCGCTCACCCACCCGCCCGGCCTGACCCGGTCCGGGAATCTCGCCATGCCCGGAAAGGGGGCCAGCCGTGCCCAAGATGGTTCTGCTCGCCGAGTACCTGTCGATCAACGCGAACGTCCTGAACACCTACACCAAGAAGGCGGAGCTGACCGTCGAGGTCGAGGAGAAGGACGTCACGAACTACGCCTCGCTCGGCTGGAAGGAAGTCCTCGGTGGGCTCAAGTCCGCAGAGCTGGGCTGCGAGTTCCTCCAGTCCTTCACCGCCGCCGAGCTGGACGCCATCATGTGGCCGCTCCTCGGCACGGTCGTGCCGTTCGAGGTGCGCGCCGACCAGGCCGCGGTCGGCACGTCCAACCCGAAGTACACCGGGAACATCCTCATCAACGGATGGAACCCGCTCACCGGGTCGGTCGGTGACGAGGCCACCGTGTCGCTCGGCTTCCCCACCTCGGGAGCCGTGACGAGGGCGACGTCCTGATGACGGGCGGCCCGCCGTTCGCCCTCGGTATCGAGACACACGACGGACTGGCCGCCCTGGTACGCGCGCTGCGGGCCGAGGCGGACGGCAAGCAGCTGCGCAAGGACCTCGCGAAGAACATGCGCGAGGTCCTCAAGCCGGCCGCCGCCGAGGCCAAGAGCGGCATCATGGCGATGTCCTCGGCGGGTTTGCAGACGGCGCCCGCGCTGCGCTCGGCAATCGCCCGGAAGATCCGCCCGGAGGTCAAGCTCGGCGGACGCTGGTCCGGCGCCCGGGTGAAGGCGTTCAAGACGAAGAACATCCGCAACTTCCCCAACGCGCCCAAGCGCACGAACCGTGCGTCCGGCTGGCGCCACCCGGTGTACGGGAACCGCGAGGCCTGGGTCACCCAGCGCGGAAAGATCGAGTGGTTCGACCAGGCGTTCGAGGGTCGCGAAGGAACCTACAAGGCCGCCGTCCAGCAGGCGATGGAAGACATGGCCAGGCGCATCGCGTCCCGAGCCCGATAGGAGAGCACGCACCATGTACCTGGTCTACAACCCCGAGGGCAGCGACGAACCGAAGCGCTGGAAGTACAGCCCGAAGAAGCTGATGAGCGTCGAGCGGGAGACGCTGGAGCGGCGCACCGAACGCAACTTCAGCCAGTTCACGATCGACGTCGTCAAGGGCAACAGCCTGTGCCGCCGCGCCCTGCTCCACATGTTCATGAAGCGCGACCACGAGAAGATCCGGTTCGAGGACGTCGACTTCGCCTGGGACGAACTCATCCTGGAGTACTCCAAGGGCGAGCTGATCCAGATGCGCGAGCAGGTCGCCGAGTCCGCGACCGGCGACGAAGCCTTCGCCGCGCTGGCCCGGCTGGACGAGCAGATCGCCGCCGCATACGAAGACCCGGAGGAAGAGGGAAAAGCGAGTCTGCCCGTCGCCGACTGAAGCGACTGGGCGACGGCGCGCACCTGCTCGGGATCCAGGCCTGGCAGTGGGACCTGCTCACGGTCGAGCAGGCGGACGCGTACCTCGACTGGCTGGACGCCTTCGAGAAGGCGCAGAACGAGGCCCGCGAACAACTGAAGAAGGGGCGCTGACGCCCCCTGCGGAAGGGGGCGGTCGGCGATGAGCGACACCTCGCTGGTGTTCAACCTGGTGGCCAGGGACCGGGCGTCCGCGACCATCGACCGGGTACGGGAGAAGTTCGACACGGCGGCTGCGGGGATCGGCGCCGGTGTCGGCGTGGCCCTGGGCGCGGGCATCGTGCAGAGCCTGAACGTGGAGGCCGCGAACGACAAGCTCGCCGCGCAGCTGGGGCTGGGTCCGGCGGAGGCGGCCGACGTCGCCCAGGTGTCCGCGTCGGTGTACGAGAACGCGTGGGGCGACAGCGTCGAGACGGTCAACCTGGCCATCAAGGGCGTGTACCAGAACATCGGTGACACCTCGTCCGCCGAGGGCGGGCTGGAGGCGGTGACCACCAAGGCTCTCGCGCTGGCGTCGACGTTCGACCAGGACCTGACGATGACCACTGCGGCGGTCGGCCAGCTGATGCGCACCGGTCTGGCCGACTCTGCGGACGAGGCGTTCGACATCATCACCACCGGCCTCGGCAGTTCGGCCGACAAGGCGGGCGACTTCCTGGAGACGCTCAACGAATACTCCACCCAGTGGCGTCGGGTCGGCCTGGACGGGCAGACCGCAACCGGCCTGCTCGCGCAGGGACTTCAGGCGGGCGCCCGGGACGCCGACCAGGTGGCCGACGCGATCGGCCAGTTCGGCGAGCGGGCACTCGCCGGCGGGGGCGCCGTCGACAAGGCCTTCGAGTCGATCGGCCTGAACAGTTCGACGATGGCGCAGATGATCGGGCAGGGCGGCGACTCCGCCAAGCTGGCCTTGCAGAAGACCATGGACGGGCTGCGCGGTGCGGGCAGCGAGCAGGTCAAGCTGAACGCTGCGGCTGCCCTGTTCGGCGACCCGGGCAACGTGCTCGGCGAGGCGCTGTTCGCGCTCGACCCGGCGGGCGCTGCGGCGGCTGCGGGCATGGACACTGCGGCTGGGTCCACCGACCGGCTCGTTGAGAAGGCCGGCGGCAACGCGGCGAGCGCTCTGGAGGAGTTCAAGCGCAAGGCGCTGGGGCGGCTGGCGGATGTGGCCGGCGGGTTCGTCGACTTTGCCATGAAGAACCAGGGTGTCTTCGAGCCGCTGGTGTACACGCTGATGGGGCTGGCCGGAACGGTCCTCGTCGTCAAGGGCGCGATGATCACGTACTCGGCGATTGCCTCCGTCGTGGCCGGCGCGAACACCATCATTAGTGCCTCCGCCTGGGGTGTGATCGGCAACTGGCTGCGGATGATGGGCATCGGCCTCATGGCCTACATGCGTATCGCGGCTGGCGCCGTGGCGTCCGCGCTGACCACCGCGGCGGCGTGGACCGGCTCAGCCCTGGTCTCCATCGGCACGTGGATCCTGGCCGTCATGCGCGCGGCTGTCGTGTCCGGCGCCCAGTTCCTGCTCATGGCCGCGCGAGCCGTCGCATGGGCGGCGGTCATGGCCGCACAGTGGCTGATCGCCATGGGCCCTGTGGGCTGGGTGATCGCAATCATCATCGGCTTGGTCGCGCTCATCATCGCGAACTGGGACACCGTCAAGCGGTGGACGCTCCAGATCTGGGGCTACGTCGTGGGATTCATCCGCAGCGCCGCGACCGGCATCCTCTCGGCGATCGGATGGCTGTCCCGGATCCCCGGACAGATCGGACGCTGGTTCGGCGACATGAAGAACGCCGCAGTCCGCAAGGCCCTCGACCTGGTCACCTGGATGCAGGGTCTGCCCGGACGGATCGGGCGCGCCGTGGGCGGCCTGGGGCGGCTGCTGTACGACAAAGGCCGGGACGTGGTCCTCGGTCTGTGGGACGGCATCTCCGGCATGGGCGGCTGGCTCTGGTCGAAGATCACCAGCTTCGTCAAGTCGAACGTCGTCGACGCCGCCAAGTCGTTCCTGCACATCGGCTCCCCATCCAAGCTCATGGGCGACGAGATCGGACACTGGCTTCCGCCCGGCATCGCCGAGGGCGCCGAGGGCAACCGCGGCGTCCTCGACAAGACGATGGCCGGCCTGGTCGACCCGAAGCTCGCCGCACCCGCGCGTCCGCTCGGCACCGGCATGGCGCAGTTCATGGGAGCCCAGGCCGGGGGCGGCGCGGTCGTCGTGCGGTTCGAATCGACCGGCGCGGCCGACGAGTTCCACAACCTCATGCGGAAGATCACCCGGGTCAAGGGGCGCGGCAACGTCCAGGTCGCCTTCGGGCAGTAAGGAGGCGACGCCGCCATGGTGTTCCCCCAGACCCCACTGGACGTACGCATCCACCTGTGGATCAGCGGCGCGTGGGTCGATGTCACGTCCGACGTGTACATCACCGACAGGATCGTCATCTCGCGCGGGCGTGCCGACGAGGGCGCCCGCGTCGACCCCGGCAAGTGCATGCTGACCTTCAACAACCGGCTCGGCAAGTACTCGCCCAGGAACCCGCTGTCGCCGTACTACGGACTGATCGGGCGCAACACCCTGGTCCGGGTGTCGGTGCACGCAGGCACGCCGTACCTGGACCTGCCCGGCGTCTCCACTGCCTACGCGTCCACGCCGGACGCGGCGGCACTGGACATCACCGGAGACATCGACGTGCGCGTCGACGCGCAGCTGTCGAACTGGCTGGACGCCGCCGACGGGCTGTCCACCACCGAGCTGATGGGCAAGCTCGGCAGCTCCAGTGCGGACAAGTCCTGGTTCTTCGGCGTGCGCAGCAACCGGCTCTACTTCGAGTGGTCCGCCGACGGCACCTCGGTCCTGGGCGCCAGCTCGACCGTGGCGCCCGTCGTGCCGCCCAACGGCAGGCTCGCCGTGCGCGCCACCCTGGACGTGAACAACGGGGCGGCGGGCAGGACGATCACCTTCTACACCTCCCGCACGGGCCTGTCCGGGACGTGGACGCAGCTCGGCGACCCCGTCGTGCAGGCGGGCACCACATCGATTTTCAACAGCACTGCTGCGCTACGGGTGGGCGTCGTGCCCGTCGTCATGACCTACCCCCTGGGTCGGGTCCTGGGTGTCGAGGTCCGCAACGGCATCGCCGGCAGCGTGGTCGCCAACCCCGACTTCACCATCCAGGACCTCGGCGACACCTCGTTCGCCGACAGCGCCGGCCGCACCTGGACGGTCAACGGCACCGCGTCCATCACCAACCGGCGCGTCCGGTTCGTGGGCGAGGTGCCGTCCTGGCCGTCGCGCTGGGACGTCTCCGGCAAGGACGTGCGCGTACCCATCGAGGCCGCCGGGATCCTGCGCCGCCTGGGCCAGGGCGCCAAGGCCCTCGACTCCACGCTGCGCCGACGCCTGCCGTCGTTCGCCCCGCTCGCGTACTGGCCGATGGAGGACGGCCAGAGCGCCACCCAGGCCGCGTCGCCGATCGCGGGTGTACAGCCGCTCACGCTCACCCGGGTCAACTGGGCGTCGGCCGACAGTCTGCCCTCGTCCAACCCGCTGCCCGTGCTCGCCTCCAGCGGCACCGACCTGCCCCGGATGCACGGCCGTGTCCCCGCCCCGTCGGGCGCCGCCCCGACCAGCTGGGCCGTGCGCTACATCTACCGCCTCGACACGGCCAACACCACGCTCCGGACGTTCATGCGCTTCCTGTCCACCGGCACCGTCGCCGAGTGGTACATCCAGCAGCGCAACGATCTGACCCGCATCTTCGGTCTGGACGCCGACGGGGTGACCGTCTTCACGCAGGACATCGGAACCGGCACTGACCTCTACGGCGAGTGGATCTATGTACGGTTCACCGCCACACAGAACGGCGGCAACGTCGACTGGTTCATCGCCTGGCAGGACATCGGCGGCGACGCCGGCACCTTCAGCGCGTCCTTCGCCGGTACCGTGGGCCGCCCCACCGGGGTCGCGTCCCCGCCCGACGGCTACAGCCCGGACCTGGACGGCATGGCCTTGGGCCATATCTCCGCCTGGCCCTCCAACACGACCGCCGCCTACAGCGGCGCGATTGACGCCTGGGCAGGGGAGACCGCAGGCGAGCGCATGGCGCGTCTCGCCGACGAAGAGAGTCTGCCCCTGCTCCTGCACGAGGCCGACGCCGGCCAGGAGCAGGTCGGCCCGCAGCGCCCCGACGCCCTGCTGACGCTGATCGAATCGGCGACCGACGTCGACGGCGGCATCCTGTACGAGCAGCGCGAGGTCGTCGGCCTCGCCTACCGGGACCGCCACACCCTCTACAACCAGCTGGTCGCCCTGACCCTCGACTACACCACCGAGGGCCACATTGCGCCGCCACTGGAACCGGCCGACGACGACCAGAAGGTCCGCAACGACGTCACCGTGCAGCGCGACGGGGGCGGCTCCGCACGCCGCACCCTGGACGAGGGGCCGCTGTCGACGGCCGCGCCGCCGGACGGCGTCGGCGTGTACGACGAATCGGTCACCCTCAACCTGTACGACGACGACCAGCCCGTCCATCACGCCGCCTGGCGCCTGCACCTGGGCACCGTCGACGAGGCCCGCTACCCGGTCCTGCACGTCAACCTGGCGGCGGCACCCTCGCTGATCGACGACGTCACCGACGTCGACTCCGGTGACCGGGCCACCATCGCCAACACGCCCTCGTTCCTGCCCCCGGGCCCGATCGACCTGCTCGCCCAGGGCTACACCGAGACCATCGGCCACCCCAACGACTGGGACGTGCAGTTCAACTGCACACCGGGATCGCCGTGGGTCGTGGGCGTGGTGGGAGACGCGGTGCTGGGACACGCCGACACGACCGGCAGCGAGCTGGCGGCGGGCGTCGACGACAACGACCTGAGCCTGTCCGTGAACACCACGTCCGGCCCGCGCTGGACGGTCACCGCGGCCGACTTCCCGTTCGACATCCAGGTCGGCGGCGAGGTCATGACCGTGACCGCGATCAGCGGGACGAGCAACCCGCAGACGTTCACCATCGGCGCCCGGTCCGTCAACGGCATCGCCAAGGCACACGCCTCAGGCGCGCCACTGAGCCTCGCCCATCCAATGATCATCGCTCTCTGAGGAGGCATCCGCGTGCCCAAGTACCCACCGGTCTACGCCGGCACCGCGGTGACCGCCGCCTTCCTGGAGTCGATGCTCCCGATCATCGAGACCAAGACGGCCACCGAGTCGGTCACCAACAGCATCACCATGCAGAACGACGACCAGTTGTTCGCCGCGGTCGAGGCCAACGCCACGTACAGCGTCGACCTGCACCTGTTCTACGACGCGGCTACCGCCGCGGACATCACGTTCGGCTGGTCTGGGCCGTCTGGCGCGGCGATGACCTGGGGCATGATCGGCGCCCAGGTCAATGTCACCTCGTCCGGCACGGTGCCGGACGTCACCATGCAGACCCGCATCATCTCGGAGGTGCAGGATCTCGGCGGCGGGGCGTCCACCGGGACATACGCCTGGGTCCACGGCACGCTCACGACGGCTGGCACGGCGGGGAACCTGAATCTTCGTTGGGCGCAGCGGGCGCTCTCAGCAACCGCCACGAACGTGCGCGCGGGCAGTCAGCTCAGCCTCAAGCGCACTGCCTGACAAGGAGATCACGATGCCTTTCGTCACTTCCCGCCGAGACAGCATCCAGTACGACGGCACGAACGGCGCCGAGATCGCGGGCACTTGGTGTACCGGGATCTCTTTCGTGTCCGATTCCGGCACGGTCCTCACGTTCAAGGACCGGGATGACCGCGTCCAGACGGCGAGTGTGAACGACTGGCTGATCATCTCGGGTGTCGAGGACGGGAACCCAACGGTCCTGTCGACAGCCGACTACGAGACGTACTTCGTCGAGATCCCGCCCATGCCGAGCTGACCCTCGCTCGCTCCGCCCCGCCGCCCCGCGCCATCCGGCCCGGGGTTTCGTCATGTCTGGAGGCTTCATGGCCTGGTATCCCGGGGCGACCCGGATGGAGCTGCAACCCGAGTCGGATGCGCAGTCCGCGATCCGGCCGACGCAGTTCATCGTGCATTCGCTGGCCGCCCCGTGGACGGCTCGCCGCACCTTCGAGTACTGGCGCGACTCCACCAACCTGGAGTCCCACTTCGGGCTCGGGTATGAAGGCGACCTCGCCCAGTTCATCGGCACCCAGACGAAGGCCGACGCGAACGCTGCCGCCAACCTGCGGGCCGACGGTACGGGCGCCATCTCGCTGGAGTCCGCCTCCAACTTGAAGGCCACCGACCCGTGGACGGACGCACAGGTCGAGCAGCTCATCAAGCTGGGTGTGTGGCTGCACGAGACGCACGCGATCCCGCTGCGCCTCTGCCGCAGCGCCGACGATCCCGGGTTCGGCTACCACCGCCAGTTCGCCGCCTGGAACCCCAACGGCCACAGCTGCCCGGGGGATGCCCGCGTGACCCAGTTCAAGACCGTCGTGTTCCCGGGCATCGTCGCCCGCGCGACCGGCACCACCCAGGAGGACGACATGCCCACCCCCGAGGAGTACGCCAAGGCCGTCTGGGCGCACAAGTTGACCTCGCCCACCGCGGCCGAGGGCACGGACCCGACCAGGCAGGCTGGCGTGTTCCTGGCCCACACGGACGCCAAGCAGGCGCGACTGCTGGAGTTCCTCACGGAGCTGCGGACGGCGGAGGCCGCGCAGACAGCGGCCGTCACCGCCCTGGCAAAGCTGGTCGGTTCCGGCGTCGACACCGCAGCGGTGGTGACCGCAGTCCAGGACGCCATCACCGACGCCGTCATCAAGGTCAGCGTCGACGTCACCGGGCCGGACGTCACCGCCTGACCCGCCCTTGCTCCAGCCCGCATTGATGAAGGGATCACCCATGAAGATCGCGAAGTATTGGAAGGCCGTCGTCGCCGGGACCGTCGCGGGCGCCGGCTCGCTGTCCACCGCGCTCGCCGACGACCACATCTCCGCCGCCGAGGGATGGCTGACGCTCACCGCCGTACTGGCCGCGCTCGGCTTCACATGGGCCGTGCCCAACCGGCAGACCAGCCGCACCCCGAACGGCCAGTAGGGAGCCACCTTGGACGCCACCACCATCGGCAGCGTGATCGCGCTCGTCGGCGTGCTGTCCGGCTCGATGGTGGCGTACCTCGGCAAACGCGGCGAGAACGCGACCGCCCGCATGAACTCGGAGATCGACCAGATCCAGGAAGAGCGGGACGGAATGCTCAAGCGACTCGCCGAACGGGAAACCCGGATCACGGAGTTGCTCGATCAACGCCACGCCGATCAGGTGGAGATCGCCCGGCTCCGCGTCAAAGTCGTTCAGTTGGGAGGCGATCTGTGACGCGCACAGAACGCGCGCTCGCTGGGCGTTGGCGGTGGATCGCCGTCTTCTGCTGGCTCATCGCCCTGTCCGGCATGGCCGTCATCGGATGGTCCTGGTACAGCCAGCTCGCCGACGAGGCCGATCGGCGCGGCAACGCCGTCAGCACCCTCGCCGGGGACGTGCGCGTCCTGCGCGCACAAGTCCAGGCCGCAGGCGAGACACCGAAAGCACCCGACCCGAGCCAGGCCGTCGAGGACCTCGACGACCGCACCCGCGTCCCCGTACCTATCCCCGGACCGCGCGGCCCGGAGGGCGACCCCGGATCACCAGGCCCCTCCGGGTCACCCGGCGAGGACGGCACGGACGGTGTCGGCACGGACGGACCGACCGGCGCCGCTGGCACCCCGGGCACTGACGGCGCTGCCGGACCACCGGGACCCGCCGGACCGCAGGGCGAACCCGGGCCAGTCGGCCCCCAGGGTGAACCGGGCGCCGCGGGGGCGGACGGCCAGGACGGCCGCGACGGGCAGACCTGCCCGGACGGCTATAGCCTCCAAGCCCCAGCCGACGACCCCGACGCCCTCGTCTGCCGCCGCGACGGCGCCCCCGATCCGGAACCAGAACCCAGCGGTGGCGGCCTGCTCTCCGCAGGCCTCGACCCCACCCGCCGCGAATACGTATGACGACGCCCCCTGCACGGTCATGACGGCCGTGCAGGGGGCGTTTCGTCATGCCCGAGGTCAGCGGCGCTGAGCGGCGACCGCGTCCGTGTACAACTCGCGCGTCAGGTCCTCGGAGCCGATGCCGAGTTCGGCGAGCACGGCGCGAATGTCGTCGAGGGCCGAACTCACGTCGTCCTCGTCGACGAGGGTCTCGATCTCCAGGAACGTCCCGCCGATCTCGGGGACGCGGACGAGCGTGGCGAGCATCTGCCGACCGTATGCCTCGAAGTCGTAGTTGCGGCACCGCTTCTCGAAGGCGATGACCGGCACGTGGCCAAGGCCACGGACGATCGCGTGCACCGCCTCGGCGTCCGTCACCTGGGTCTCGTGCTCGGGCTTCGAGCCGGACGCCTCGTCGACCGCCGCGGCCTTGAACGTGAGGACCGTGCGGGTTCCATCCGCACCGTGGACGGTACGCACGCGCAATTCCTGGTCGGACTTCTCCAGCGAGCCGTCAGGCCGGTCGTAGTAGGTGTCCCGGTACACCTCGACGCGGGCCGTCGCACGCTCGTCGAGCTGCCGCATGACCGCCTCCGGAGCCTGGACGCGCGCCTTCAACTCAGCCTCGATCACGGGCCGTTCCTCTCTACTCAAACCGTGCGCTGCGCGCCGTCGATGACAGCATCAAACATCCTCCGGAACCCCCGGAACAGGGGCCCGTGCGGCGTCTCCATCACCTTGTACGTC
This sequence comes from Streptomyces sp. NPDC000878, assembly GCF_053599695.1. Taxonomy (NCBI): domain Bacteria; kingdom Bacillati; phylum Actinomycetota; class Actinomycetes; order Kitasatosporales; family Streptomycetaceae; genus Streptomyces; species Streptomyces sp. NPDC000878. The sequence continues at coordinate 52,520 of NZ_JBSFMT010000064.1, forward strand.
GCGCTCTCGTGACCCTCCCACCCGGCGTCGAAGGCGCTGACGAACATGGTGGCGTCCGTGCGGATGAGCCGCCAAGTGGGCAGCATGCGATACCGGTACACCTCGATGTCGCAGCCGTCGGCAAGCAACTCCCGCAGCCGGGCCTCCGTCAGGCGTACTCCGCCGGCCAGGGACTCGGCGGACTCCCCGATCTCGGCGGCTCGCCGGGTGAGCGCGTCGGAGTCCGGGTCGAGGAGCAGCACCCGGACGCGGATCCCTTTGCCGCCCTGTTCCCGCGGGAGGCAGGCCCGCAGGAGGCTGTCGTTCAACCCGATCAGGCCGAGGCCGCGCACGGCCAGCACGTCCAACTCCTGTGCCTCGCGGGCCTGCTGCTGGATCTCCTCGGCCGCAGAGTTCTGGGCTGCGTAGACGCGGACGACCTCGGGGAAAGCGGCGAGGTCGAAGGCGGCGCCACCGGTGCGCTTCTCGCGGCTCGCGGCGAGGCCGAGCAGGTGCCGGGCGTCGTCCGGCATGTGGAGGCCGTCGGCAATCCGCTCGTACACGTCGAGGCGGGCCACTTCACGGCGGCCGTTGATGATCTCGTTGACGCGGGCCTGTGTCATCCCGGCCGCGGCGGCGATGCGGGCCTGGCTGGCGCCGGCGTACTGCTGCACGTACCGGAACACTGCGCCCATGTCCCGTGCGCGCAATGCCTGTCTGACGTCGGCGCGTTCCCATGCCCAGGCGGGCAGTTCGATCGGGACGAGTGCGGTCGGCATGGCGCGGCCCCCGGATATCCACAAACGGGATGGAAAACCATCTCACCGTGAGATTACCGGTGGGGGATCGAATCCTCGCCACGCGTCACAAGATCCTGGCCAGATTGGAAGGACCCCGGCAGCCGGGCGAACGGCCCCGGGGCATGGCCGACTGGTTAGGAGCCGACATGAGGCAAGGTACAACCCATCCGCCCACGAGCGAAGACCTAGATCAATGGCCGCCGGACATCGAGGTGATGCGCGCCAGCACGGCCCTGCTCCTCGACCCCGACGGTGTACCGGAGGCCCTACCGCCGACAGGCGACGAACTGGCCACTCTCACCGTGACGCTGCGCGGACACCTCGAACTGATCGCCCCCGAGGTGGCGCGAGCAGCCGGCAGGCTCGACAAGGAGAGCATCCCCCGCTACTGCGCCATCGCCTGCGTCGGCGAAGCCCGCGGCAAGCTCCGCGCTACGCCCCGCCCAGGCCTGGGCGGGGACGTCGCCTACGCCCGGCGTCTCGCCCGCGTCCTCAACGCCCTGTGCGACCACTGGGAGAACCTCGTCGGCGTCCGCCCGTGACCGCCATCCTCCACGTGTGCCGCCACTGCGACGGCGTCATCACCGACCCCGAGGATGCGGTCGAGGTCGCCTACGAGCACGGCAACTCCGGACCCGGCCGGTCAGTGTGGGCCCACCGCGAGCACGCCGACCTCGTCGAGCTGGTCGACCCGGACGCCCTGCGGATCATGACCCGCATCTGGGCTGCTCGACAGCACGACACCTGAACCCTGAACCGCCCGCCCCGTACCCCGTGACCACCTAGGGGCGGGCGGGACCAGGCCCCGGCCGGGAACTGTGCCCCCGGCCGGGGCCGCCCCATGTGCGGGCTCGGTGAGCGCGGCACACACTGACGGCATGGCGATCCCGAGGAGGTGCGCATGAGGCTGGAAGAGAAGGAAGTCGACTGCCAGGTACGGCTGACCATTACGGGGACCACGGGCTCAGATCTCGAAGACCTCGTAAGCGTGGCCCGCAAACGCGGCAACACAGTCGACCTCACACCGCTGCCAAGTAACGGCGTTCAGATCACTGCAACGTTCGGCGAAGACGTGACGGGCGCCCAGCAACTCATCAACGGAATCGAGAAGCGGTCCGCAGGGCATCCATGATCGTTCGCCTCTCGGGCCAGCAGCGGGCCAGCTAACGATCACTCAGCCCCCCGAAACGGGGAGAAGCCCCAGCTCAGATCTGCTCTGAACTGGGGCTTCCTCGTAGACCCTGTGGGACTCGAACCCACAACCAATGGATTAAAAGTCCACTGCTCTGCCAATTGAGCTAAGGGTCCCAGCGATGTTGCTCCCCCGAGCATAGCCGGACCCGGCCAGGACTCCGATCGGGTATCGGAGACACGGCCGGGTCACTCCACGACAGGGCGGCGGACCATGGAGGGAAATGTGCGCCCCCGCTACGGATCGACCGGTTCGGGTGCCCCCTTCCGTGCCGCTTCCCGTGCCCGGGTCCGCTCGTGTTCCGGGTTCAGGAACCAGTACCGCGCCGAAGCAACCCACCACACCGCCGCGAAGCCCAGCACCACCAGGACGGCGATCGGGGCGTAGTTGAAGGTCTCCCAGGTGACCGGCGCGACCTGGGGCAGCATGAACAGCACCGTGATCACGGCCACCCACACCACCGACACCACCCCGATCACCCTGGACCACCGGCCCAGATGCCACGGCCCCCGCTCGAACGCCTCCCCCTTGCGCAGCCGCAGCAGTGTCGGGATGACGTACGCGATGTAGAGACCGATCACGGCGATCGACGTCACGGCCGCGTACGCCGTCACGTTGATCAGGTAGGGGAGGCCGAGGACCAGTGCGCCGAACGCCGCCAGCCAGACCGCCGCGACCGGGGTACGGGTGCGGGGGCTGACCGTGTGCCAGATGTGCGAGTAGGGAAGGGCGCCGTCGCGGGAGAAGGCGTAGATCATGCGGGAGTTGGCCGTGACCGACGCCATGCCGCAGAACAGCTGGGCGCCGATGACGACGAGCAGGAGGAGCTTGCCCGCGGTCGCGCCCACCGCGTCCAGCAGGATCTGGGCGGGCGGTACGCCGGTCGGGGACCCCAGGGCACCGTCGTACGACTGAATGGCGAAGGTGAAGCCCAGGAGCAGGACGAAGCCCGCTATCCACGAGGTCCAGATGGACTGGACGATGCCCTTCGGGCCCGCCGTGGAGGCGTCGTGGGTCTCCTCGGTCATGTGTGCGGAGGCGTCGTAGCCGGTGAAGGTGTACTGGGCCATCAACAGCCCCAGGGCGACCACGTACACCCCGCTCCCCCAGCCCGTGTTGTTCACGAACTCGGTGAACACGAAGGAGGCGGACTGGTGTTCGTCGGGCACGATCGTCAGCGCGCCGACGATGACCACCACCCCCACCACGTGCCACCACACACTGACGCTGTTCAGCAGACCCACGATGCCGACGCCGAAGGTGTTGAGGAGGCCGTGCAGGACGAGGATGCCGGCGAAGAGCAGGATCGTGCTGCCCGGGGTGACCTCGAAGTCGAACTGGAGGTTCAGGTAGGCGCCGAGGAAGGAAGCCGCCCCGAAGTCGATACCGGCGGTCACCGCGACCTGGCCAAGGACGTTGAACCACCCCGTGAACCACGCCCACGCGGCTGCCGTGCGTGGTGGGGCGAGCCGGTGGGCCCAGAAGTACAGACCCGCGGAGGTCGGGTAGGCCGAACAGATCTCGGCCATCGCCAGTCCGACGAAGAGGGTCATGAGCCCTACGGCGACCCAGCCCCACATGATCACGGCCGGGCCGCCCGTGTTCATGCCGAAGAGATAGAGGGTCAGGCAGCCCGACAGGACCGAGATGATCGTGAAGGACACCGCGTAGTTGGAGAACGCCGACATACGGCGGGCGAGGACCTGGGTGTAACCGAGCTGGGCAAGCCGTTCCTCGTCCGACAGCCCAGTCGTTGTGGCGTCATCTGTCATGCCCCCAGCAATTCCCTTGCTGGGGGTATGACATGCGCCACAGCAGGATTCACTTGGCCGGAAATATGTCCGTCCCCGCCCCTGCCCCTTGCCCTGGCCCCCGCTGTCAGACGTCCGTCGCGCCGGCCGCCAACTGAGCCACCTGCGTTCCCGTGAGCGCGCCCGCGTGGACGTGCACCTCGTCGACCGCTCCGGCCAGGTAGTCGCCCCAGCCCGCCGCGCCCAGCGACCGGCCGATCTGCAGCTCACCCGTCGCCGTCCAGCCGGGCCGGTACGACGCCCTCGCCGACACCTGCCCGTCGGCGTAGAGCAGGATCTCGTCGGCCTCGTCGTCGTACACGAGGGCGAGGTGATGGACGTCGTCCGGGGATGCCCACGCGCCCTGTGCGGTGAGCGTGAGCGGCTCTCCGTCCACGTCCGTCAGAGCCACCTCCCAGTTCTGCGAGGCCCCCGAATAACGCACCTCGGCAAGGGAGTTGTCCGCGCCCCGCACCGACAGCACCGTCATCGGCCGGTCCTGCGCCGCCGCGTCGATCCGTACGTGCGCGGCGACCGAGAAGCTGTCCCCGGCGGCGATGCCCTGGCCGTCCGTCGCGGCGAAGTCCCCGTCGCCGTCAAGGAGCAGGTGCCCGGAGCCGAAGATGGGGGACTGGCTCGGCAGGCAGTCCGGGTCGAGCCAGTCGCAGGGCTCGTCGTCGCGGTAGATCGTCGCGTCCCCGCCGAGCGTCAGCGGCTGCCCGCCGTCCCGCTCCGGGCTGCTGCCGCCGGCCGCCTCGTCGAGCGCCCAGTACCCCTCGCTCGCGGTGGCGCGCTTCGCCGCCCCGGCGGCCTCGGCGCCGACGACGATCCGGTCCCACACCCGGACGTCGGCCAGTTCCCCACGCCAGTTCCCCGCCTCGCCGGCCAGAGTGCGGCCGATCTGGAGGCTCCCGGACTCCGACGACGCGGTGACGTTCTCGGCCGTGCCGGCCTCCCGCCCGTTCACATACAGCCGGGCGGTACCGGCCACCGGGTCGTACACCCCGGCGAGATGCGCCCAGTCACCGGCTTCCACGACACCACCCCGTACGACCGAGCCGCCGACCCTGAACGACCAGGCGCCGCCCTCGGTCCCGAGCCCGAACCCGGCCGTCCCACCGGTGCCCTGGCTGACGGCCGTCAGGTCCGCGTCGGCCGACTCCGGCCGCACCCAGGCGCTCACGGAGAAGGCCTCGCCGGTGTCGACCGCCGGTGCGCCGCTCGTCAGATACGCGGAGTCCGATCCGTCGAGGCCGACGGCCCCCGTCGCCGAGGTCCGCGCAGGACCCGCCACACCGAACACGACCCCGCCGCCCGACACGGCAGACCGGCCGCCCGCTTCCGCCGAGGCCTCGCTGGACCCGGCCGCGTCGGCGAGCGTCCAGGCGGCGACGGGCGTACGGCCATTGCCCACCCGGAACGAGTAGGTGGTGGTCACGCTCACGTTGCCCGCCCGGTCGAAGGCCTTCACGTACAGCGCACGGGGACCGGGACCCTCCGGCATCCAGCGCAACTCGACCGGCCCGCCGGGTTCCTCCGGTACCGCCGTCTGTTGCGGCCCGCCAAGGAAGTTGTAGAGGTACGACACCGTGTCGTCCGACGTGGAGTCGACGGTGAACGTGCCGTACACGCCCACCCCGTCGTGCCACAGCTCGGTGTCGTCCGGGTACTCGGGCGACGCCACCGAGGGCTTCGCGGGCGCCTCGGTGTCGTACACGAACTCGCACGGCCCGCTGCCGCCGTCGGAACTCCACGGCCCCCACAGCGTGCCGTCGTTCGCCCGCACCCGCCAGCTCACCTCGGTGAACGCCGGCACGTCGGTCGGTACGGTCCAACTGAACGTCGAACCACTGGACTTGGCGGTCGTCTGGACCGTACCGCGCACCTGCGGCACACCCGAGGCGTCCGTCCAGGACACCTCGAACTCGGCACTCACGCGGCCCCCGTCAGGGTCGCGGAGAACCGCCTCAAGCGTCGGCCGCGTACCGACGTACGGCCGGTCCGCACCGCCCACGCACGCCTTGCCCCCGGTGGTCAGTTCGGACGGTGCGGGCTGGGACGGCGGTCTGTTCTCGGCGGCGGAAGCCGCCCACGGTGTGGCGACGACGGCCGACGACGCGAGCGCCACGGCGACTCCGCAGCGTACGAAGGCATGACGAGACAACGGATTCAATGAACTCAACGGATTCCCTCCCCCAGATCCGGCTCCCCGCCGGATCATCCGATTCGCGCCGGAGCGTAACAGCCGCCGCTGACATGGGAGTTGGGATTTTCGGCCGGTCGGGAAGGGCACGGCGACGGCAACGACGAAGGGCCCGTACGACCGAAGTCGTACGGGCCCTTCAACAACCAGTCGCCAACCAGTCAGTGATCAGCCGTTGCGCTTCCAGCGCGGCTTCTCGTCACGGCGGCCGAACGAGGAACCGGTGCCGGTGCCAGTGCCCGTGCCCGAGCCGGAGCCCGTGCCTCGGTGGTCGTCGCGGCGGCCGTACGGGCGGTCGTGGCCGCCGGAGCGGAAGCCGCCGCCGGTGGGGCGGTCGCCCTGGCGGTCGCGGTTGAAGGGGCGGTCGCTGCCACGGTGACCGGTGGCCGGGCGGTCGTCGCGGCGGAAGCCGCCACGGTCACCGCCGGCCGGACGGTCGTTGTCGCGACGGAAGCCGCCACCCGACGGACGCTCGTCACGGCGCTCGAACGAACGGCCGCCACGGTCGCCGTCACGGTCACGGTTGAAGCCACCCGACGGACGGTCGTCGCGGCGGAAGCCGCCACGGTCGCCGCCGGTGGGGCGGTCGTTGTCGCGACGGAAGCCGCCGCCCGAGGGACGCTCGTCGCGGCGCTCGAAGGAACGGCCGCCACGGTCGTTGTCACGGTCACGGTTGAAGCCACCCGACGGGCGGTCGTCCCGGCGGAAGCCGCCACGGTCACCGCCACCGTCACGACGGCCCGAGGGACGCTCGTCACGGCGGTCGAAGGAACGGCCGCCACGGTCGCCGTCACGGTTGAAGCCACCCGAACCCGACGACCGGTCGCGACGCTCGTAGTTGCCCCGCTCGTCACGCTGCTGACGCGGCTCCTCGCGGACCGGCGCCTCCGCAGCGGCGGCGGCCTCGACAGCGGCGGCCTCGGCCACTGCCGCCACCGCGGCCACGGCAGCCTCCGGGTCCTCGCCCCGCTCGCGGGCCGCACGCGCCGTCAGGCGGTCGGCCTCCTCGCGGAGTTCGGCGGCGCGGCGGGTGGCGCGCTCCAGCTCCTTGGTGAGCTGCGAGACCTCACGCTCGGCCTGCTGCGCGGAGTTGCCCGCGGACTCGGCCTGGACCTCGGTCATCGACCGGGCGCCGGTGATCTCGGCGACGTCCGGCTCGAAGGCCGCGCCGCCCTGGATGATGTGGCGCGAGGCGTCGACGCCCGCGTCCTCCATCAGGCGGAAGATCTGGCGACGCTGGTGCGGCAGGGACAGCGACACGACCGTGCCGGAGCGCCCCGCGCGGGCCGTACGGCCGGAGCGGTGCAGGTAGTCCTTGTGGTCGCCGGCCGGGTCCACGTTCAGGACCAGGTCGATGCCGTCGACGTGGATGCCGCGGGCGGCGACGTCGGTGGCGACGAGGGCGTTGACGTAGCCCTTCTTGAAGTCCTCGAGTACGCGGGTACGCGCGCCCTGCGTCATACCGCCGTGCAGCGCGTCGGCCTTCACACCGGAGTCGCAGAGCTGCTCGGCGATGCGGTCGGCGCCCAGCTGCGTACGGACGAAGATGATCGTGCGGCCCTTGCGGGAGGCGATCGCGGCCGTGACCGGCGCCTTGTCCTTGGGCTTCACGATGAGGATGTGGTGGGACATCGTCGTGACGTTGCCCTGCGCGCTGTCGACCTCGTGCGTGACCGGGTTGGTCAGGTAGCGCTTGACCAGCGTGGAGATCTCGTTCTCCATCGTGGCCGAGAACAGCATGCGCTGGCCGCCGCCGGGGATCTGGTCGAGCAGCTCGGTGACCTCGGGCAGGAAGCCCAGGTCGGACATCTGGTCGGCCTCGTCGAGGACGGCCACCTCGACGTTCGCCAGGGAGCAGGCGCCGCGGTTGATGATGTCGCGGAGGCGGCCGGGCGTGGCGACGAGGATGTCGACGCCGCGCTCCAGGGCGTAGATCTGGTTGCCCATCGACGTACCGCCGCAGACGACCTTCATCTTCAGGCCGACGACGTCGCCGTACGGCTGGAGCGCGTCCGCGACCTGCATCGCGAGCTCACGGGTCGGCGTGAGGATGATCGCGCGGGGCTTCTTCTTCTCGGTCTGGCCGCCGGTGAGACGCGCCAGGACCGGCAGACCGAAGGAGAGGGTCTTGCCGGAGCCGGTACGGCCCCGGCCGAGGATGTCCTTGCCGGCCAGGGCGTCCGGGATGGTCGCGGCCTGGATCGGGAAGGGGCTGGTCACACCGTTCTGCGCGAGCTTGCGCACGACGTTCTCGGGGAGACCGAGGTCGCTGAAGGTGACCTGCGGCTCGCCGGCCTCCGCGTCGGCGGAGACCTCGGCGGTGTCGGTCGTCTCGACGGCGTCGAGGTCGACGACCTCGTCGTTCTCGGGCACGACGATGTGATCAGTACTGGAAATGGACATGCGAATGCGAAACCTTCCGGAGTCTCGTCGGCACGCGCCCGTCAACTCCGTGATTTCGCAATTCGACCGCCTCAATGCGGTCAGCCACGGCAAGGGAGAGTACGCGCCACACGCGGCGCGTCTATTCAAGGCGCCAGGCAATGGGATCAAACGATCTACCACCATACGCACCCACCACCCCCTTAGGCAAACCAGCCCCGTCCTCGCAGGTCAGCACCCTCCCGAGCCCGCCTGACTAGGCAGGTGACCCGGCCTCCGGCGCAGGCTCCCGGGTCAGCAGTTGCGGCTGGGCCTGTTGTGGCGGTTCGTGCGCCGAGGACGACGGTTCCGCGACCGGGGAGGACGGCGGGGGCGGCGGCGGTGTGGGGGACTCCACAGGCGGCTCCGGCTCCGGCTCGGCGGTCTTCGTCGGCGTCGGCTGCGCCTTCGTCGGCGTGGGCTCCCCGGGGACGACGGGCCCGGCGCTGCCCCCGCCCGGCTTGGCGGGCGCGGAAGCCGGCACACTCCGCCCCGCGGACGGCGAGGCCCCCGGGGAGACGGGCGCCCCACTGGCCCCCTTCGAGTCCCCCTTGCCCTTCCCGTGCCCGTGCCTGCCGCCACCGTCGGACCCTCCGGCCCACCCGGACCCACCACCACCGGTCACCGCAGCGCCCCCGTCGGGCGCCTCGCCGCCCTTCTGCCCCGCGGAGTGGGAGGGCTTGACCCGGCCGCCGTCGTCGTCACCCACGCTCATACACCCGGCGGCAGCGGCGACAGCCACGACCGTGGCGGCCAGACGGACAGGTACATGCAAGGGGCGCACGGGCAGCCACCTCCGGTGGAGAGTCGAGGAGTCAACGTGCTCAACTCCCGTCGCCCACAAGAAGACACGCGCCCCACAAGAGCCTCTGCACGCCCCGACCCGCCGGCCCCACCCCCGGCACCCCCTCAGCCGTACCCGAGGGCGTGCAACCGTTCGTCGTCGATTCCGAAGTGGTGGGCGATCTCGTGTACGACGGTCACCTCGGTCTCCGCGACCACGTCGTCGCGTGTCTCGCACATCCGCAGGGTCGGGCCCCGGTAGATCGTGATCCGGTCGGGCAGCACCCCCGCGTACCACTCCCCGCGATCGGTGAGCGGCGTCCCCTCGTAGAGCCCGAGCAGCTCGGGATCGTCCGCCGGGGGCTCGTCCTCGACGAACACCGCGACGTTGTCCATCAGCCGCGTCAGCTCAGGCGGAATCCTGTCCAGCGCCTGGGCGACCAGTTCCTCGAACTCCTCGCGCGTCATTTCCAGCACACGCCCATTGTCCGGTACCGGTCGGCCGTACGGGGGCTACGGCCCCGGAGGTACGAGGGTCACCGCCCCGCATAGCCGTGCCGCACCTTGGGCATACGGGACCAATGGCACGCGTACCCGCCAACTCCCCGCACCCCAAGAACACCGGCACCACCACCCCCCGCTCCCTCACCCGCCCCCTGACCGCCCTCACCGGCCGTTATCGCGCCCGGCGCGCGCACCCGGCCGCCGAGCTGGTCCATCCGCCGCACCCCTGGACCCGCACCCTGGGCCTGGTCGCGGTGGTCCTTCTGGGTGCCTGGCTGGGGCTGCTGATCGTCGGCAACGTACGCGCGCCGGTCGGCCCGATGAACACGACCATGACCCTGCGCCCCTCCCTCAGCGGCGGCACGAAGATCAACGTCTCCCCGCTGGGCGCCCTGGAACTGAGCAGCCACACCGCGCCGGTCCGCCTCGACGTCAACGTCGACCAGCTGGACCCGGTCCGCGCCCAGGCCCTCGTCGACCATCCCGAACGCCTGTCCGGCCTCCAGGAGGAGGTGGCCCAGGACGTCGGCCACGGCACCCTCGACCTGGCCGTACGGTCCTGCGTGGCCGTCGTATCCGGAGCCACCGCCCTCGGCCTCGTGGTCTACCGCCGCCCCCGCCGGGCCCTGGCGGCCGGCGGCCTCGCGCTCACCCTCCTGATGGCGTCGGGAGCGACGGCGTACGCGACCTGGAACCCCAAATCGGTCCTCGAACCGAAGTTCTCCGGGCTGCTCTCCTCGGCGCCGTCCCTCGTCGGCAACGCGCGCAACATCGTCACCGAGTTCGACATCTACCAGAAGGAGTTGGCGCGCCTGGTGACGAACATGACGAAGCTGTACGACGTCACCTCCACGCTCCCGACCTACCAGCCGGACCCGGCCACGATCCGCGTCCTGCACGTCTCCGACATCCATCTCAACCCGGCGAGCTGGAAGATCATCGCGTCGCTGGTGGAGCAGTACAAGATCAACGTCATCGTCGACACCGGCGACACCATGGACCACGGCACGGCGGCCGAGAACGCCTTCCTGGATCCGATCCGGGACCTCGGGGCCCCGTACGTCTGGGTCCGTGGCAACCACGACTCGCAGCTCACCCAGCGCTATCTGCAGCGCATGAAGAACGTGCAGGTCCTGGACGAGGGCCGCTCGGTCACCGTCGGAGGGCTGCGCTTCGCGGGCATCGGCGACCCGGCGTTCACCCCGGACCGCTCGGCGGGCGAGGAGGACGGCGGCCAGGACCAGGAGGTGGCGGGCGACCGGCTGGCCTCGGCCATCCGGGACCAGCGGACCCTGGGCACACCGGTCGACATCGCGATGGTGCACGAGCCGGACGCGGCCCGGCGGACGGACGGCGTGGTCCCGCTCGTCCTGGCCGGGCACCTCCACCACGCGGAGATGGAGGTCATGAAGAAGGGCACCCGGCTGCGTATCGAGGGCTCGACGGGCGGCAGCGGGCTGCGCGCGCTGGAGAAGCGGAACCCGGACCAGATCGAGACGTCCGTCCTCTACTTCGACCGCGACACCCGCCGCCTCCAGGCCTGGGACGAGATCAAACTGGGCGGCCTCGGACTGACGACGGCGGAGGTCAGCCGCCATCTCCCGAAGGAGAACCAGCCGGGCGCGACACCGGTCCCGTCACCGACACCTTCGCCCTCACCGTCCTCCTCACCCGCGTCCACCCCACCCCCGTAAACCGTTTTGGCGAACCTCCCCGCCATCACCTATGCTTCTCGCGGCCCCGCCCTCATCGTCTAGCGGCCTAGGACGCCGCCCTTTCAAGGCGGTAGCACGGGTTCGAATCCCGTTGGGGGCACTTGTAAGTACGGTTGGGTGCGCCACGAGGCGCCATGTGACCGGGTGGGGGTGCGAGACCTCCACCGCCGGGCCGTCGCAGCGGCTGGGTAGAAGCTGAGGGCAGTCTG
>NZ_JBSFMT010000065.1:0-63775 GCF_053599695.1 Streptomyces sp. NPDC000878
GTCGGCTCACTGATCAGGAAACTCTTCGTGGCGGACGGGCCTGGTGCTGGACTGGTCGACAGGCCCGTGCGACTGAAGAACCTGCCCTTTCGCGGGTGACCGCCTCTCCCTCCCCCGCCCCTCCCCAAGGCCGACGGCCACCTCGGTCGCTCTGAGCCATTACCATCGGCCAGCATCGGCGGGCGGGTGCCCGCCCGACCGCCCAGGCAGGCCAGGGAGAGCAACGTGCTGATCACCCACGACACCCGGTGCGCCCTCGACACCGTGGTCGATCTGGTGAACACCGTGCCGGACGACGACACGACGGACGGGCTGCCCGATGCCGACGCGCTCGAAGATTTCGTACGAAAGCACGAGATAAGCGAAGTCGGCTCCCTGTCGGAGATCGATCTCGCCGCCGTCCGCAGGATCCGTGGCCGGTTCGCCGGAGTCTTCGCGGCCCAGGACGCCCGGACCGCCGCCGCGCTCATCAACGAGCTGGTCGCCGCGGCGGGCACCACGCCCCGACTGACCGACCACGACGGCTACGACTGGCACGTGCACTACTTCGCCCCCGGCGCGTCCATCGCCGACCACCTCGCCGCCGACTGCGGGATGGCCCTCGCGTTCTTCGTGGTCGCCGGTGAGCAGGAACGGCTGCGGCGCTGCGAGGCCCCGGACTGCCGGCGGGCCTTCGTCGACGTCTCCCGCAACCGGTCCCGGCGGTACTGCGACAGCCGCACCTGCGGAAACCGGCTCCACGTGGCGGCCTACCGGGCGCGCCGCAAGGAGTCGGCGGGCTGACGGGCGGAAGGCTCGGCATAGAAGACTTGGTGCTGACGCAGCCCCCGGCGGGTGACGCCGGGGACTGGCGTGTACAGCTCATAGCAACAGCAGATCATGCAACGAAGCCATGAGCAGCAGACACCCGATCACCGCAAGGAAGATCATCAGCGGTGGCTGGGAAAGGGCGAAGAGGCACCCGCGCGGCTCGTCATTCGGCGGCGCGGCCTCGCTCTGCGTTGTGTCCAGCATCTCGTCGCGATGATGACGCAGCCGAGACCCTCTACGCGATCAACACACCCGGAATGTGCGGTAGTTCGCCGAATTCCGTAATGTCCGCAGCGGGTCATGATCGCTTCCGAGCGACCTCCGTCACCTCCCGGCCGATTGTGTCGTTTCAGTACGCCACCACTACGCCACGACTACGTCATCACTACGCCAGTCGCCGCGCTTCGCCATGTGCCGTGCATCGTCATATGCCGTGCTTCTTCAGGATCGCCTCGATGTCGCTGAAGTCGTCCCCGGCGCCACCGCCGCGCGGCTTGGCCGTGGGCTGGGCCGCCGGGCGGGAGGCCTTGCCCCGCGCCTGCCCCAGGGAGGGCGCCGAGGCCGCCGGGGCCACCGCCGCACGGTGCGCGGCCTGCGCTTCTCTGCGTTCCTGCCGGCCGCCACCCCTGCGTCGCTCCACCGCGCGCGTGGTCACGAAGAGCAACCAGGCGCCACCGAGCACACCGAAGCCCGCCCAGGCGGTGGGGCTGAAGGCGGTATCGGCCAGCCAGCCGACCACCCCGGTCATCACCAGGCCGACGGGAACCAGCGAGTAGGCGGCGATACGAGCTGCCGCGAGAAAACGCTTGCGGTACGCCGTGACCACCGCGATGCCCAGGCCGGCCGCGGAGACGGCGGAACAGACGGTCTCGGCAATCATCCGGTCCTCCAGGCAGGGTTCGGTCGCACGGGTGCACGGTTCGGTCGCACAGGTGCGCTTCGTCCCTTCCATCCTGCACCGCCCGGACCCTCGGATGCCATGCCCGGGCCCGACATCAGGGACATCTCCGGGTCGTCTCCTCCACAGGTCCCGGTCCCCTCGTACGACGGCCACGGCCCCGGCTGGGAAACTGGTGCCCATGAGCGACTCCTCCCCCGTGCCCGCCGGCACTCCTGCCCCAGCCTCCGCCCCCGTCCTCGAGGTCTGGTGCGAACTCCAGTGCCCGGACTGCCGCGCCGCCCTGGACGACGTACGCGCCCTGCGGGCCCGCTACGGCGACCGGCTGGAGCTGCGGCTGCGGCACTTCCCGCTGGAGAAGCACAAGGACTCCTTCGCCGCCGCGCAGGCCGCCGAGGAGGCGGCGGAGCAGGGGCAGGCATGGCCGTACGTCGAGGCCGTGCTCGGCCGGGTCGAGGAGCTGGACCGTAGGGGCGAACCCTTCCTGGTCGAGGTGGCCGGTGAACTCGGCCTGGACGCCGAGGAGTTCGACACCGCGCTGATCGACGGCCGGCACATCCTGATCGTCGACGCCGACCAGGCCGAGGGCAAGGCCATCGGCGTGACCGGCACGCCGACGTACGTCATCGCCGGTGAGCGTCTCGACGGGGGCAAGAGCCAGGAGGGGCTGCGGGAGCGGATCGAGGGCATCGTGGACCGGCTGCTGGCCGGGCAGCAGGAGGCCTGACACCAGCGGCAACCGTCGAATCGCCTCCCTGAGCGTCGGCCTACAGCAGGTCTTTGTACATGTGGTGGGTGATGGTCTCGTACCCCAAGGACTCGTAGAGCCGTTCCGCCGGGGTGTTGCCCGCGAAGACGTTCAGGGAGATGGCCGGCCGGCCGGCCGTGATCGACTGGGCCTCGGCCAGGAGCATGAGGGTGCGGCCGTGGCCTCTGCCCCGGTGTTCCGCGTCGGCCTCGACCTTGTAGACGAAGGCCCGGCCCTCGCGGGAGCCCAGCCACAGGGTGCCGACCCGGGTGCCCTCGTGCTCCAGGACGCTGAGTGTCACGCCCTCGCTGGCCACACCCTGCGCCAGCATCCGCTCGTAGTCCTGCTTCGCCTTGGCGTGCGCCTCCGCCTCGGGCACTCCCCGCGCGATCCAGCTCTCCGCGTAGTCCAGCCTGCCCGCCGCCTCCCACACCACGAACTCGGCCTCCGTCATGGGCCGGCCACGGCTCCCGGCGGGCAGTTCGGGCGGAGCGGCGCCGAGCGCCTTGTCCATACGGCGGTTGCGCAGCACATAGCCGAGCGCGGTCGCGAGCCGCAGTGCCGCCGGTACGTCGCCCGGGACGGCCGCCTCGACACGCCGGCAGCCCCAGCCGCGCGCCACCTCCTCCGCGGCGAGCGCGGCCACCGTGCCCCGGCCGCGCCGTCGGTCGCGTTCGTCGATACGGAGGTCCAGGATCTTCGCCACCGAGTCCCCGAAAGCGGGGTCGGTGCCGAGGTGGATCGCACCGACGGGACGGCTGTTCACGCACACCTGGTAACGGCGTGCACGCGCCCCGTCGGCCTCGCGCTGCAGCGGCTCGGTCGGCCGCAGGGTGGTGGTCATCAGGGGTGTTCTACCCGCTGACGAGGCTGACGTCAGCCTCGTTTATGAGGCTTTCCTCGATCTTGCGCCTCGCTCAGGGATCGAGGTCGTCGCCCGTCCGCTCGTCGAAGACCCGCATCGCCTTGGCCGTCACCGGGCCCGGTGTGCCCGGGAGTTGGCGGTCGTCGACGCGGTGCACGGCCTGTACGTCCCGCAGGGTGGAGGTCAGGAAGATCTCGTCGGCGTGTTCCAGGACGTCCAGCGGCAGGTCGGTCTCCTTGACGCCCGTCCACTCGACGACGAGTGCGCGCGTGATGCCGGCGAGGCAGCCGGAGGCGAGCGGCGGGGTGTGGAGCTCGCCGTCCAGGACGACGAAGACGTTCGACCCCGTCCCCTCGCACAGTTGGCCGACCGTGTTGCCGAACAGCGCCTCGGACGCGCCCTGTTCGCGCGCTCTGGCGAGGGCGACGACGTTCTCGGCGTACGAGGTGGTCTTCAGGCCGGTCACGGCGCCGCGTTCGTTGCGCGTCCACGGGACCGTGATCACGGCGGTCGTGTCGGGGCGCCGGGCGGACTCGCCGACGGCGACGACCAGGGTCGGGCCGTGCTCCCCGCGATCGGAGCCGAGGGGGCCGTGGCCGCCGGTGTACGTGATGCGCAGCCGGCCGAGCGGCATCGGATTGGCGTCCAGTACGGCCGCACAGGCGCGGCGGACCTCGAAGAGGTCGGGGTCGGGCAGGCCGAGGCCGCGGGCCGAGCGGGTCAGCCGATCGAGGTGGCGGGTGAGCGCGAACGGCCGCCCGTCGACCGCCTTCACCGTCTCGAAGATGCCGTCACCCACGGTCAGCCCGTGGTCGAACACGGAGACGCGGGCGGTCTCGATGTCCTGCAGCCCTCCGTCGAGCCATAGCTTCACGTCAACGGTTCCTTTCCACTTCCGCTCGCCTCGTACTCTCCCGAGTACATTCCCGACGCTACCGCGAGCAGTCGGGACGCCTTCAGTTCGGTCTCGCGCCACTCCGCCTCGGGGTCCGATCCCCAGGTGATGCCCGCTCCGGTGCCGAAGCGCAGCAGGCCCTCGGCCCGGTCTATCCAGAACGTGCGGATGCCGACCGCGAGTTCGCCCGTCCCCCGGTCCGCGTCGACCCAGCCGATTCCGCCGCAGTACGGGCCCCGGGGCACCGTCTCCAGGGCGTCGATGATCCGCAGGGCGCTCGACTTGGGCGCGCCGGTGACCGAGCCGGGCGGAAAGGCCGCTGCCAGCAGCTCCGGCCACCCGGCGTCCGGGGGCAGCTCGCCTCGTACCGTCGACACGAGATGGACCAGTCCCGGGTGCTTCTCGACGACGCACAGTTCGGGGACGGTCACCGAACCCGTCGCGCAGACGCGTCCGATGTCGTTGCGGACCAGGTCCACGATCATCACGTTCTCGGCGTAGTCCTTCTCCAGGAGGTCCGCCTCGGTGCGTCCGGTGCCCTTGATCGGACCCGACTCGACGGTCCGGCCGACGCGGCGGAGGAAGAGTTCGGGGGACGCGGTGGCTATCTCGACGCCGTGCGCGGGCAGGCGGATCGTTCCTGCGTACGGTGCGGGGTTGCCGTGGGCGAGCAGGGAGGTGAGTGCGTCCACGTCGGCGTCCGGTGCGATGGGAGCGGACAGCACACGGCAGAGGTTCGCCTGATAGACCTCGCCGGCGGCGATGTGCTCGCGGATACGGCGTACGCCCGCGGTGTACGCGGCGCGGTCGAGGGACGACGTCCAGTCACCGGCGGCCGGGCCCCGCCACTCCCCCGGTGCCGGACTCGGCGCGGGCGCCGGCTCCTCTCGTGCGTCCCGTCGTACGTCCCGGAAGCGGGCGCAGGTCAGGCGGCCCTCGTAGTCCGCGGACACGGCCCAGAAACCGGTGGAGTCGAGGGCCGCGGGATCGCTGGTGACATCGAGGAGGCCGGTGGCGACGAGGCCGCCGAAGCGGGCGAGAGGAGCGAGATCGGACACACCGCCGAGTCTATGGCGGGTGTCCTGCGGGTGCCCTGACCTTGTCTTCGACCAGGCACACCCCAGCACGCTGCACAAACGCGTTTTTGTACTGGCCCCGGAATCCGCTAGAGTTCAACTCGTCGCCGGGACGCGAGAGCGTACCGAAACGACATGCGGACGTAGCTCAGTTGGTAGAGCGCAACCTTGCCAAGGTTGAGGTCGCCAGTTCGAACCTGGTCGTCCGCTCGCAGGAAGAGGGGGATCTTCCCGAACCCCCGCACTCCTGGTGGAGTGGCCGAGAGGCGAGGCAACGGCCTGCAAAGCCGTCTACACGGGTTCAAATCCCGTCTCCACCTCCAAGGACGATTAGCTCAGCGGGAGAGCGCTTCCCTGACACGGAAGAGGTCACTGGTTCAATCCCAGTATCGTCCACTGGTCCGCAAGGACCTTGATCCGCAAGGGTCCCCGCGCGATTAGCTCAGCGGGAGAGCGCTTCCCTGACACGGAAGAGGTCACTGGTTCAATCCCAGTATCGTCCACAGAGCAGAAGCCCCCGACCGTCTTGTACGGTCGGGGGCTTCTTCGTGGTTCCGGGAGTGGTTCCGGTCAGCTGGAGAACAGCATGTGGCCGAAGCTCTTGTGGCGCTTGCCGCCGTAGTGACCGCCGTGGCCGCCGTGGTGGCTGCCGCCGTGCGGGGCGCCCCAGGCGGGTGCCGGAGCGGCGGGGTAGGCCTGCGGGGCCTGCGGTGGCGCTGCGGGGCCCGCCCACTGGGACTCCACGCGGGTCAGCGCCTCCAGCTCGCCGTAGTCGAGGAATATCCCCCGGCAGCCGCTGCACTGCTCGATCTGGACTCCGTTGCGGTTGTACGTGTGCATCGGGGCGTGGCACTTCGGACACTGCATGCTCGGCTCAACTCCTGCCGGTCGGTGCTGCTTCTTGTTCTTGGTTCTGGTTCTTGCTCTTGGTTCTGGTTCTTGATCCTGATTCGCTTCTCGCCTGGACAGACTCTGTCCGGCTCCGTGCGGTTGCACCCTACTTCGCGTATTCGTGGGCCAACTCGGGTGGTACGGAACCCATCCGGGCACATGCGTCGACAACGGCCTGCTGTACGTCGTCCAGTGGGCGGTCCGCCTCCGTCGCCTTGACGATCGCCAGGGCCGCCGTCTGCACCGTGAGGGCTCGGGCGGCGATGTCCAGGGCGGGCCAGGGGTCGCCGTCGGCGGGGACGGCCGGGCCGCCCGCCGTGCGGTAGGCGGTCAGGAAGCGGGTCCACTCGTCGAGTGGGAGCAGTCCGCAGGCGTACCAGGCGGCCGGGCGGGCCAGGTCCCAGGCGGGGGTGCCGACTCCGAGGTCGTCCACGTCGATCAGCAGCCAGGGGCCGTGGGGGGCGGGGTGGCGTACGAGTTGGCCCAGGTGGAGGTCGCCGTGGCACAGGGTTGTGGGGGCTGGTTGGCCGGGGAGAGCTGGGTTGGCTGGGTGGGCTGGGAGGTCCTGCATCGGGGCCTCGGCTCTGGCCCAGGGCGGCAGGGCTGCCCAGGCGTGCAGGACCGGTTCGGTGGCCGGCTGGGGGGCGGTGGCTCGGAGGCGGGCGATCGCTCGGGCCGCCTTGGCCGGGCCGCGCATGGGTGGCAGTCCGGGTGGGGCGGGGGTCCGGTGGAGGCGGGCGAGGAGGGTGGCTGCCTCTTCCCAGGGGGCCGCGTCCGGGTCCTCCGGGTCGACGGGGGTGCCGTACGGCCAGAACGTCACGAGTCTGCCGTGCAGGTCGGCGGGGGTGGGGGTGAGTGGGGGCAGGAGGATGCCGGGGAGGTGGGAGGCCGTGGTGAGGCGGGCGGTGAGGTCGGTGGGGTCCGTGTCCGGGGCGTGGGCCTTCGCGACGGTGTCGGCGTGGCGGACGACGGTGCCGTCGGGGCGGTCGGCGAGGGTGTCTGCTCCGCAGGGGCAGGTGTTGGGGGCCTTGCGTGTGTGGGCCTTTGCCTTGGCTCGTGCGGTGAGGGCGGAGAGCAAGGGGGTGGCTGTCACGGGGCTCCCTGGGCGCGGTGCGGGTCTGGTCGTGAGGGTACGGCGTGGGCTGGGGTGGGGTGTTTTTCGCCCCCGCCGCCCCTACCCGTCCCATCCCTGGGGGCTGCGCCCCCAGACCCCCGCTGTCGGCCTGAACGGCCTCGTCCGCAAACGCCGGACAGGCTGGGTGGGGGCGCGGGCGGGTGGTGAAGTGCGGCGGGGTGGGTGGGCAAAAGCTCGCGCTGGACGGACTCGTCCGCAATCGCCGGACAGGCTGGGTGGTGCGGGCCTGCGCTGGGAGGGCGGAGGCGGGTGGGTGGGAAGGTCGCGCTGGACGCGCTTGTCCTCAAACGCCGGACGGACTGGAGGGTGCCGGGCGGGCTGCGGGATCCTCTCCGGCGCTTCAAAAACCGGGGAAAAGCAATGCCCGCGCAGCTCCCCAGCTGCGCGGGCATTTTTTGCCGTCCGCCGCACCCCCGTCCCCACGGGGTTTCATGGGTGGATGTCCCCGCCCGGACCGCTCTTCCGGGCCTGGGGTCGCCGCTCAGCGCCCCAGCATCACTCCCACGGACGACGCTTGTGTGACCACTGCTTCCCAGCCGCCGAAGACGACTACGAGCAGGGCTGCCAGGGGGAGGACCATTGCTGTTGCCACCAGTGGGTGGCGCTGGCCCTGTCGGCGCGGGCGGAACGCGGCGACGTACGCCTTGCGTCCCTGGGTGCGGAGCGCCGTCCGCGATGCCGTGTGGGCCATGGTCCCTCTCCTGACCGTTCTCTTGTTGGTTGGCAGCGGCGGGTGTCTGACCTCGGGGGACGAGTGCTGCACCCGCCGCTTGACCTCAAATCTAGGCTGCGGACGGGTACCGGTCGTCATGCCCTCGTACCGATTGCCGGGCCTCCCGGAGGATGACCCGTGACCTGCGGAGTACTCCTCTGGGTGGAGACGGAGTCCTAGGTCTCAGGGTCTTCCCGGAAGGGGTGCCCGGTGTGCCCCTTACTGTTCCGAGCTGTCCTCCCTCGGTACCGGCTGCTCGACCAGTGCCAGGACTCGGGTCGCCATGAAGCGGGCCGTGCGGACGACTGATCCGCTTCGGGTGACTTCGCTCACTTCCACCACACCTCGGCGTACCGCCGTCTCCACCCGGCGGCCCGCCCTGCTGGCCACCACCTCATACGTACGTGTCGTGTCCCCGGCATCCACGACTATCTCCACGCGGTCACCCTTCACGGGTCCAATCCCCCTTCTGTGACGGGTGGTTGGGATCACACGCGCCGTCAAGCCGCCCTGTTCGCGCGCTCCCTGACCACCTCTCAAGTCTCCCACCCGGCACTGACAATCCATCGGGACGAGAGGGCGCGGCCTCTGCGCGCACCCGGCCGGGGAAACGTAAGCTGTCGCTCGTCAAACGGACCGGGCAGCGGGGATGAACATGGCGATGATGCGCCTGAGGCGCGAGGACCCGCGCGTCGTCGGCTCGTTCAGGCTTCACAGACGGCTCGGCGCGGGCGGGATGGGCGTCGTCTACCTGGGCTCCGACAAGCGGGGGCAGCGGGTCGCGCTGAAGGTGATCCGGCCCGATCTGGCGGAGGATCAGGAGTTCCGGTCCCGGTTCGCGCGTGAGGTGTCGGCGGCGCGGCGGATCAGGGGCGGGTGCACGGCGCGGCTCGTCGCCGCCGATCTGGACGCGGACCGGCCGTGGTTCGCCACGCAGTACGTGCCCGGGCCCTCCCTGCACGACAAGGTGGTCGACGAGGGGCCGCTGACCGCCGCCGACGTCGCTTCGATCGGTGCGGCCCTCTCCGAGGGGCTCGTTGCCGTGCACGAGGCCGGGGTCGTTCATCGGGATCTCAAGCCGTCCAACATTCTGTTGTCCCCGAAGGGGCCTCGGATCATCGACTTCGGCATTGCCTGGGCGACTGGGGCCTCGACTCTCACTCACGTCGGTACGGCGGTCGGTTCGCCCGGGTTCCTCGCGCCCGAACAGGTGCGCGGGGCGGCCGTCACTCCGGCCACGGACGTGTTCTCGCTCGGTGCCACCCTCGCGTACGCCTCGATGGCCGACTCGCCCTTCGGGCACGGCAGTTCCGAGGTGATGCTGTACCGGGTGGTGCACGAGGAGGCCCACCTGCACGGTGTTCCGGACGCGTTGGCACCCCTCGTACGGGCGTGTCTGGCGAAGGATCCGGAGGAGCGGCCCAGCACGCTCCAACTGTCGTTGCGGCTCAAGGAGATCGCGGCGCGCGAGGCGCAGGGTATGGCGGACGTACGGCCGCCCGCGCAGCGTGCCGCCGAGGCGGAGCGGCCGACCGGGCGGCTCACCGAGAGCTATCCGGATCAGCGGCCTCCGTATCACCATCAGACTCAGCCCCACTCGCAGTCGCAGGGCCCTTCTCAGCCTCAGCGACGTCCTCAGGGGCCTGCCTCGGGGGCTCGTGGGGCTGTGCCGTCCCGGGGCGGGGGCGGTGTTCCTCGGGGGGACAGTCCCTCGCGGGGTGGCCCGGTTTCACGCGGTGGCACCGGCCAGTCCTCGTCCCGTTCCGGGGCTCGGCCTGTTCCCGGCTCACGGAACACGACCCGTTCCGGGAACCGTCCCGGGTCGCGGAGTGGCACCGGGCGGCCGGCTCCGCGGGGTACGGGGACCGGGCGGCGGCCCGCCAATCCGCGGCTGCTGCGGCAGCGGTTGTTCGTGTTCGTCGTGGTGACGCTGCTGGTTGCCCTTGGGATTGCGGCGGCTCAGGGGTGTCAGGGGCCCAGTCGTGGGCTTGGGGACGACAGCGGTGGGGGTCGGCAGCAGCAACGGTACGAGCAGGTGCAACCGCACTCCGCTGGATAGGCGGTTCTTTGTCTGCGGGCCCGGTGGGGGCTGGTCGCGCAGTTCCCCGCGCCCCTAAAAGGGCGCGTCACCTCACGGGGTTGTCGCCTCAGGGTTGGGGGCGGCCCGTTGCCACCGCGTAGAAGGCGACCGCTGCTGCCGCGCCCACGTTGAGGGAGTCGACTCCGTGGGCCATGGGGATGCGGACCCATTCGTCGGCGGCCACCAGGGCCTGGGTGGAGAGGCCGTCGCCCTCCGCGCCGAGCATCAGGGCTACGCGGTCCATCTTGTGCGGCGCGGTCTCGTCGAGGGTCTTGGCCTTCTCGTCGGGGGTGAGGGCCAGGAGTGTGAAGCCCGCCTCGCGGACCGAGTCCAGGCTCTTGGGCCAGGTGTCCAGGCGGGCGTACGGGACGGAGAAGACCGCGCCCATCGAGACCTTGACGCTGCGCCGGTACAGGGGGTCCGCGCAGTCCGGGGAGAGCAGGACCGCGTCCATGCCGAGGGCGGCGGCGCTGCGGAAGATCGCGCCGATGTTGGTGTGGTCGTTGACCGACTCCATCACCACCACCCTGCGCGCCGTTTGCAGAAGCTCGTCCGCCGTGGGGAGGGGTTTGCGCTGCATGGAGGCGAGGGCGCCTCGGTGCACGTGGTAGCCGGTGACGCGTTCGGCCAGCTCCGGGCTGACCGCGTACACCGGGGCCGGGAGTTCGTCGATGACGTCGCGCATGACGTCGACCCACTTGGCGGACAGGAGCATCGAGCGCATCTCGTAACCGGCGTCCTTGGCGCGTCTGATGACCTTCTCGCCCTCGGCGATGAAAAGGCCCTCCGCGGGCTCGCGTTTGCGGCGCAGTTCGACGTCGGTCAGGCCCGTGTAGTCGTGCAGGCGTGGGTCGTCGGGATCCTCGACGGTGATGAGATCGGCCACAGGGGTGATACTGCCTTGTCCTGGGTGCGGTGCCAACGGCTGGGAACGGATTGTGTTACCGGGGGTTACAGCAATGTCTCCGGGCCGACGTTCACCACCGCGCCGATCACGATCACCGCGGGCGGCTTCACGTCCTGCGTACGGACCGTCTCGGCGACCGTGGCGAGGGTCGCGTCCACTCGGCGCTGGGCCGCTGTCGTGCCCTCCTGGACCAGGGCGACCGGTGTGTCCGGGGACTTGCCGTGCGCGACCAGGGTCTCCGCGATCCGGCCGATCTTGTCGACGCCCATGAGGACGACGAGCGTACCGGTCAGCTTCGCCAGGGACTGCCAGTCCACGAGGGAGCGTTCGTCGTCGGGGGCGACATGGCCGCTGACCACCGTGAACTCATGGGCGATCCCGCGGTGCGTGACCGGGATGCCGGCCGCGCCCGGTACCGAGATCGAGCTGGAGATGCCGGGGACGACCGTGCAGGCGATGCCCGCCTCGGCCAGCGCCTGGACCTCCTCCATGCCCCGGCCGTAGACGTAGGGGTCGCCGCCCTTCAGCCGTACGACCCTCTTGCCCTGCTTGGCGTGTTCGATCAGCGCGTTGTTGATGGCCTCCTGGGCCATGAAACGGCCGTACGGGATCTTCGCAGCGTCGATCACCTCGACGTGCGGGGGCAGTTCGGCGAGGAGGTCGCGCGGGCCGAGGCGGTCCGCGATGACGACGTCGGCCTCTGCCAGCAGGCGGCGGCCCCTGACCGTGATCAGGTCCGGGTCGCCGGGGCCGCCGCCGACCAGGGCGACTCCGGGGGCGCGGGTGCGGTGGTGGGGCGCGACGAGCGTGCCGTCGCGCAGGCCCTCGACGACCGCGTCGCGGATGGCGGCGGTGTGGCGGGGGTCGCGGCCCTTGGCGTCCGTGGTGAGGACGGCGACCGTGACGCCCTCGCTGTGGCCGGTGGCCGGGGTCCAGGCCGTCGCCGCGTCGGCGTCGTCGGAGCGGACGCACCAGACGCGGTGGCGTTCGGCTTCGGCCGAAGCCTGGGCGTTGGCCTGGGTGTCGCTGGTCGCGATCAGGGCGTACCAGGCGTCCGCGAGGTCGCCGTCCGCGTAGGGGCGGCGCTCCCAGGTGAGTTCGCCCGCGTCCGCCATCGCCTCCACGGAGGGGGTTGCCTCCGGCGAGACGAGGAGGATGTCCGCGCCTGCCGCGATGAGGGCGGGGAGGCGGCGCTGGGCCACCTGACCTGCGCCCAGGACCACCACTCGGCGGCCGGTGAGGCGGAGGCCTACGGGGTAGGCGGGGTGTTCGGCCATGGGGGTGCGGCTCCCTGTCGGGGGTGGTTCTGATCGGGGCCATGGGGTCTTGGCTCGGGCCCTGACGTGCGCATTTTACGGTGCGGGCGGGGTCGGGGCTCGGGGTGGGGTTCTCTCTTCCCCAAGCCCGCCCCTTCCCGAAGTCGGGGGCTCTGCCCCTGCGCCCCCGTCCGTGCGGGTCCGTGGTCGGCTGTGCCCACCCGTTCCGCCCCAGCGGAACGACTGCCCACAGCCTCGGCGCCCGCCGAAAAGTGGCCCTACTTCTCCGTTACTCCCGCCGAGTCGAACGTCGCCACCTCGTGCATCGCCCTCGCCGTGCTCTGGACCAGGGGCAGGGCCAGCAGGGCGCCCGTGCCCTCGCCGAGGCGGAGGTCCAGGTCGACCAGGGGGCGCAGGCCCAGTTTGTTCAGGGCCGCCACGTGGCCCGGTTCCGCGCTGCGGTGACCCGCGATGCACGCGGCCAGGACCTCGGGGGCGATCGCGCGGGCCACCAGGGCGGCGGCGCCGGCGCTGACGCCGTCCAGGATCACCGGCGTACGGAGTGAGGCGCCGCCGAGGAGGAGGCCGACCATGGCCGCGTGTTCGAAGCCGCCGATGGCCGCCAGGACGCCGATCGGGTCGGCCGGGTCCGGCTGGTGGAGGTCGATGGCTCGGCGGACGACCTCGGTCTTGCGGGCGAGGGTCTCGTCGTTGATGCCGGTGCCCCGGCCTGTGACCTCGGCGGGGTCGGTGTCCGTGAAGACCGAGATCAGGGCCGCCGACGCCGTGGTGTTCGCGATGCCCATCTCACCCGTGAGCAGGGCCTTGTTGCCGGCCGCCACCAGGTCGCGGGCCGTCTCGATGCCCACCTCGATGGCCGCCTTGGCCTCCTCGCGGGTCATCGCGGGGCCGGTCGTCATGTCGGACGTGCCCGCGCGGATCTTGCGCGGCAGCAGACCGGGGGTGGCGGGCAGGTCCGAGGCCACGCCCACGTCGATCACGCAGACCTCGGCGCCCACCTGGCTGGCGAAGGCGTTGCAGACCGCGCCGCCGCCGAGGAAGTTGGCGACCATCTGCGCGGTCACCTCCTGCGGCCAGGGGGTGACGCCCTGGGCGTGCACCCCGTGGTCGCCCGCGAAGATCGCGACAGCCGCGGGTTCCGGGATCGGGGGCGGGCACATGCGGGAGAGGCCCGACAGCTGTGCGGAGATGATCTCCAGCATGCCGAGCGCGCCCGCCGGTTTCGTCATGCGCTTCTGCCGCTCCCATGCCTCGCCGAGCGCCTTGGCGTCCAGCGGGCGGATGTTGGCGACGGTCTCGGCGAGCAGGTCGTGCGGCTCCTCGCCGGGCAGCGCGCGGCGGCCGTACGTCTCCTCGTGCACGACCCACGACAGCGGGCGGCGTTTGGACCAGCCCGCCTGCAGCAGTTCGGGCTCCTCCGGGAACTCGTCGACGTAGCCGACGCAGAGGTACGCCACGACCTCCAGGTGTTCGGGGAGGCCCAGCGCGCGGACCATCTCGCGCTCGTCGAAGAAGCTGACCCAGCCGACGCCGATGCCCTCGGCGCGCGCCGCGAGCCACAGGTTCTCGACCGCCAGCGCGGAGGAGTAGGGGGCCATCTGCGGCTGCGTGTGGCGGCCGAGGGTGTGCCGGCCGCCGCGGGTCGGGTCGGCGGTGACGACGATGTTCACCGGGGTGTCGAGGATGGCCTCGATCTTCAGTTCCTTGAACTGCTTCGCGCGGCCCTTGGGGAGCGACTTGGCGTACGCCTCGCGCTGCCGCACGGCCAGTTCGTGCATGGTGGCGCGGGTCTCCGCCGAGCGGATCACCACGAAGTCCCACGGCTGCGAGTGGCCGACGGAGGGCGCGGTGTGGGCCGCCTCCAGGATGCGCAGCAGTACGTCGTGCGGGATCGGGTCGCTGCGGAAGCCGTTGCGGATGTCCCGGCGCTCGCGCATCACCTTGAGCACGGCCTCGCGCTCGGCGTCGTCGTAGCCGGGAGCGGCCGGGCCGGTGGACTCTCGTACGTCTTCCACCACGGCCGTGCCCTCTTCGCCCTCTTCCTGGTCGGCGGCCCTGGTGTCCAGGTCCTCCGCTTGCTGTGCCGGCTGTCCGGCATCCGGGTCGGGGACGGTTTCGGGCTCGTCGGCCACGGCCACGAGTGCCACCGCCGGCTCGGGAGCCAGGGGTTCCGGGCCCTCGGGCTCCGTGGGCTGTTCTGGTTCCGGTTGCGGCTGCGTTGCCTGGAGAGCGGGCTCCGACTCGGGCGCGGGTTCGTCCTCCGGGGGGAGGACAAGGGCGTGCGGGGGTGTCGGGGCCAGGTGCGGGGTGGTGGGCACGGTGCCGTCTTCCGGGACGAAGTGGCCTACCGGCTCAGCCGGCAGTTGCGGCTCGGCCACCTGCTGCTCGGCGAACGGGGTGGGCTCCTCGGCGTGGGCGGCCACGGGCTCCGGCGCGGCGGGCAGGGGCGCGGTCGGTGCGGCTACGGCTTCGGGTGCCTCGGGGGCACCTGCCTGTACTTCCGCTGCTTCCGCGACTGCGGCCACGACGGGCTGCGGCTCGACAGGGGGTTGTTCGGCGTACTCCAGCACGGGCGCGGGCGCCTCCGCCGGTACGGCCTCGTAGTGGGGTTCTGCGAGCGGGGCGGCCTCCGTCACCTGCGCGGCGACGTCCGCCAGTTGAGACGCCGGGTCCGCAAGGTGGACGACCGGGGGCTCCTCCGCAGCGGGCGCGGACGCGAACTCCGCCACGGGGACACCCGGGGCCTCGACGGGGACACCCGGGGTCTCGACGAGAGCACCGGCGTCCACCGCCTGCGGCTCGCTCTCGGGGGCGACCTGCGGGGCGAGGTGCGGGGTGACGGGCTGGGCCGGAATCTGGTGGGCCTCAGGGGCGAACTGCGCCTCCGGCACCATCGGGGCGTCCGGCACGACCTGCGCGTCCGCGACAACCTGCACGACCGGTGCGTCCGGCACGACCTGCACGTCCGGTACGGGTTCCGCCTCCGGTACGGCGATCTGGGCGTCCTCGGGCTGCGGCACGGCACCCTCGGTCTCCAGCGGGGCCTGCGCCACCTCGGGGGCGACCGGGGCCGCCGGGAAGACGGCGCCGGCCTCGGGGGCCTCGACTGCGGCGGGCGGCGCCACGGGGGGCTCCGGGAGCGGGGGCACCTCGAAGGCGTACGCGGCAGCCTCAGTGTTCTCGAAAGCCTCGGAGCCCTGACCCGCGTACGCGTCCTCCGGAGGCTCGGGCGTCTCGTACGCGGTCTCCGGAGTCGCCTCCTGGGGCGTCGGTACGGCGTCCGGCAGCTCGGGCAGCGGCTCCGGGGCCGGGGTGTCGGACAGAAGCGGAGCAA
Organism: Streptomyces sp. NPDC000878; assembly: GCF_053599695.1. Classification (NCBI taxonomy): domain Bacteria; kingdom Bacillati; phylum Actinomycetota; class Actinomycetes; order Kitasatosporales; family Streptomycetaceae; genus Streptomyces; species Streptomyces sp. NPDC000878. The sequence goes on from NZ_JBSFMT010000065.1 coordinate 15,629, forward strand.
CCGTTTCCGCGAGGTGCGCCCCCTCGGCGACCAGCGGGGCCGGCGCGGCCTGTACCGCCGCGTGGGCCTGGGTCTGGGCCTGGGCGCCCCAGGGAGCCGCGCCCTGCGGGGCCGGGTCGGCGAGCAGCGGAGGCGCGTCCAGGTATTCGGGGCCGGGGACCTGTACCGGCGTACCGAACTGGCGTACAGGTGCGGGCATGCCCGCCGGGCCGCGGTCGGCAAGGGAGCGGACCGGGCTCGTGGAGGCGTCGGGGGTCGGCGGGCCGAGGTGCAGCGGGCGGCGGGGCGAGATCGGAGCCGTCGCCTGAGAGGTGGGGGTCTGGGTCGCGAGGCGGACGGCGCTCAGGTCGACCGAGCCGCTGTCGCGGCCACCGGTCTCGTGCGGGCCCGGCTCGTGCACGGCCTCGACGACGGGAGCGGGGGCGGGCGGGGCGACCTCGTTGCCCCATGCGCTCTGGGCGCCCGGGAGCAGCAGGAGGTCTTCGTCCTCGGCGGTGGTCTCGGAGAGGTAGGTGTACGCACCGTGCGCGGGAACGCCCGGCTGTTCCACCATGCCTGCGTTCTCCGGCAGTCCCTCGGCCGGGACCTGGCCGGTGTCGGTCATGCGAACCCCTCGCCCATCGGTTAGTGCTTCTACGACCAGCTCACCCGGAACGGCGCACCGATCGCCCCGTAGTGAAGAACGAGCATGCGTGCCCAGCGGCACGAACGACCCGCCTCAGAAAGGCGACAAAGCCATTAACTGGCATTGTCGCCATCAACAGGCATTCTTGCGGCCGTTCCGCCGTAGCGGCAGCTTGATCCGCCACGGCCCGCTGTGGACTGCGCCACGTTGCGCGCCCTACCGGTTCCGCCGTACCACACTCACCCCAAAACGGGTGTGCTTTCCGGACATTGGGCTACGAAGTGCCGGGCCACCGAGTGCAGTGCAACGGTCGGCCAGCCTACCGCGCGCAGTACGACAACAGGATCACGGGACCGCAATCGACGTCAGGCCGCGCGGTCGGGCAGGACTCCGCTGAGCAGGAACGCGACGCTCCGTTCCTTCTCCGTCCAGGCCCGGGTGTCCAGCTCGACGGACTGGAGGAGGGCGCACTCCACCTCGTATCCGTGCTCGGTCAGGTCGCGGCCGATGAGTTCGGCGGCGTCGCGGGTCGCCGCGTGCGTGACGATGCGCTGCGGGCGCCGGTCGGCGACCGCGGAGACCACCGCCGCTCCCCCGCCGCCGACCCGGACGACGTCGGGCTCGGGGAGGTCCTCCAGGATGTGCGGGGCCTGGCCGCGCACGATCTGGAGCTGGACGCCGAAGCGGCGGGCGGCGGAGTCGGTGCGAGCACAGGCCTCCACGTTCCGGTCGACGGCGATGACGGCGGCGCCGCTGCGGGCCGCGTCGGTGGCGAAGGCGCCGCTGCCGCAGCCGATGTCCCAGACGAGGTCGCCCACGCGCGGCCCGAGGCGGGCCAGTTGCGCGGCCCGCAGCAGCTCCGTCTCGCCCTCGGCGTACTCGGTGGCGCCGTGGCCGTACGCCTCGGTGGGCAGTGCCCAGCCGCGTGGGCCCGCCGCCGGGTCGCGGCCGGCGATCCAGCCGCCGTCGCCGCTCGCGGCCGAGCCGCCGATGACGATGACGACGTTCGGGTCGCGCCAGGCGCGGTCGGCGGCCTTGTCGGAGGTGAGGACCGTGATCTGCTCGCGCTCGGTGCCCAGTTCCTCGCAGATGACGAAGGTGCGGTGGACCCCGTCGAGGAGCAGGCCGAGTTCGGCGGGGCCCGCGCCGGGTGAGGTGAGGACGGCGACCTTGGTGTGGGCGCGGCACACGTTGACCGCGCGGCGCAGGGTGCGGCGGTGGGCGACGACGACCTCGGCGTCGTCCCAGGGCATGCCGGCGCGGGCGAACGCGGTGGCCACCGAGGACACAGCGGGGACGACCTCGACCTCCAGGCCGAACTCGGGGTTGCGCAGGGTGCGTACGACGCCGAAGAAGCCGGGGTCCCCGTCGGCGAGGACGACGGCGGAGCCGCGGTGGCCGGCGATGCGGCGGGCGGCGAGGGCGACGCTGCCGAGGCGGATGCGTTCGGCGGCCGGGGGGACTTCGGGGAGCGCCAGATGGTGGGCCGCGCCGGCCACCAGCGTGGCGGCGCCGAGGGCGGAGCGTGCCGTGGCGGTCAGGGGCGAGCCGTCCCAGCCGATCACCGTGACCCGGTCGGCCATCTCGTCAGTCTCCAGAGGGTTCGCGCGGGTCTTCGGGGAACACGGTGTCGTCCTGCGGGGAGTCGGCCGTCTCGGGGCTCCGTGAGGGTACCCCGTTGTGCCCGTCGTATCCGGTGGCGTCCCCTTGGTTCAGTTCCAGTCGGAGTACGACGTGAAACCGCTGTTGTCGGCCAGTTCCTCACCGGCGCCTTCGAGGTCCTCGGGCAGCAGGCTCCAGACGATGAAGTCGGTGCGTACGTCGGTCCAGGTGCCGTCCTCGGTACGGACGTGCGCTATGCAGGCGCCCCGCAGGACGCCCTCGCTGATGCAGCCGATCTTCTGGGCGACCTGCTGGGAGGCGGTGTTGTCGGCGGCCGTGCGCAGCTCGACACGCTCGAACTTCTGGTCGCCGAGCACCCATTGGGAGGTGGCGAGCGCGGCCTCGGAGGCGTAGCCCTCGCCGCGCGCCCAGGGGGCGATGATGTACGACAGTTCGGTGGACCGGATGTGCCAGTCGGTCCTGGTGAGCTGGACGACGCCGACCAGGCGCTGGGTGAGGAACTCGGTGACGGCGAGGTCGAGGCCGCGGCCTGCGGTGCGTTCGGCGGGCGCGTACTCGGTGATCCAGGTGTGGGCCGCGTCCTCGGTGAAGGGCTGGGGGACGTCGGTCCAGGCGGCGACCTGTTCGTCGTTCATCATCTCGGCGAGCGCGGGGATGTCGTCCTCGTCGAGAGGGCGCAGTACCAACCGGTCCGTGCTGATGGAGATGTTGGGGAAGGTGCTCGTCATGCGCCGCTCCATAGCCTTCGAACCTTCAAACCTGCACGGCCTGTTGAACTGCCCAGCATGCAGCATGCGGCCTCGCGACCGCATCACGGGGTCCACGCCCGGTGAGGGAGCGGACCCCGTACGTGTCGGTAAGTACCGTCAGAAGGTGTGCGACAAGGAGTGCCTGAAGGATCTTCAGAAGGACGCGATCACAGAACCCTCGTACTTGTCCTCGATGAACTTCTTGACCTCGGCAGTGGTGAGGAGCTTGGCGAGCTTCGCGACCCGGGGGTCGCCCTCGTTGCTCTTCTTCACGGCGAGGAAGTTGCCGTACGGGTTGTCCTTGGGAGACTCCGAGACGAGGGCGTCCTTCGCGGGCGACAGATCCGCTTCGAGGGCGTAGTTGCCGTTGATCACCGCGGCGTCGACGTCGTCCAGGGAGCGCGGGGTCAGGGCTGCCTCCAACTCCTTGAACTCGATCTTCTTGGGGTTCTCGGCGATGTCGTTGGGGGTCGCGTCGTTGCCCACGCCGTCCTTGAGGGTGATGATCCCGTTGGCGTCGAGGAGCTTGAGGGCCCGCGCCTCGTTGACCGTGTCGTTCGGGACGGCGATGGTGGCGCCGCTCTTCAGCTCGTCGGCGCTCTTGAGCTTCTTCGAGTAGAGGCCGAGCGGCTCCAGGTGGACCGTGACGACGGGCACGATGTCCGTGCCGTTCTTCTCGTTGAACTCGTCGAGGTACGGCTGGTTCTGGAAGTAGTTGGCGTCGACCGACCCGTCCTCGGTCGCCGGGTTCAGCGTGGCGTAGTCGGTGAACTCCTTGACGTCCAGGTCGAGTCCCGCCTTCTGCGCCAGGTTCTCCTTGATGTAGTTCAGGATCTCGGCGTGCGGGACGGTGCTCGCGCCGACGACCAGCGGGCCGCTGGTGTCGGAGGCGGAGTCCTTGTCCGAGCCGCAGGCGGTGAGACCCAGGGTGAGGGCTCCGGCGGCGAGGGCGGCAACGGTGAACTTTGTGGCGTTACGCACGAAAAGTGCCTTTCCATGTGGGTGTGGCTGTCCCCGTGATGGGTGGTACGGGGACATCTGCGGGTGGGTGTGGGGGTGGTGGGAGAGGTCGCCCGGCGGCTGTCGGGCAGCCTTCAGGCGGCCTTGCCGAGCTTGGGTTTGGCCTTCAGGAGCCGGAGCCTGGGCTCCGCGCCGGAGCCGCCGCCGCGCCGGTGCAGCCTGCGGGCCGCGTAGTCACCGGCGAACTGGATGACCGAGATGACGACCGCGAGGATCGCCACGGTGATCCACATCAGGCCGTTCTCGAAGCGCTGGAAGCCGTAGCGGATGGCGATGTCGCCGAGACCGCCCGCACCGACCGTGCCGGCCATCGCGGAGTAGCCGATGAGGGCGACGACGGTCGTGGTGGCCGACGAGATCAGCGAGGGCAGCGACTCGGGTACGAGGACCCGGCGGACGACGGTCCAGGTGTTGCCGCCCATGGCCTGCACGGCCTCGACGAGCCCGTGGTCCACTTCGCGGACAGCCGTCTCGACGAGGCGCGCGAAGAACGGGATCGCGCCGATGGCGAGCGGCACGATGGCGGCCTCGCGGCCGATCGTCGTACCGGTGATGGCCCGGGTGAAGCTCATCAGCGCGACCATCAGGATGATGAACGGCATCGAGCGGGCGATGTTCACGACCTGGCCGATGACCTTGTTGGCGAGGACGTTCTGGAGGAGTCCACCGCGGTCGGTCAGGACCAGCAGGATGCCCAGCGGAAGGCCGCCGACGACGGCGATCAGTGTGGACCAGCCGACCATGTAGAGGGTGTCCCAACACGCCTGCTCCAGCAGGGGCTGCATCTCCGACCAGGTCACTTGGCACCGTCCTTCAGCAACAGGGCCTCCTGGACCACTGCCTGTTCCGACCGCTCGACCACATCGATCTGCAGGCCCTGCTCGCGCAGGAAGCCGATCGGCACGACGTTCTCCTCGTAGCGGCCAGGCAGCTCGATGCGCATCCGGCCGACCTGCCTGCCCCCGACGGTGTCCATCGCGGCACCGAGGATCGAGATGTCGATGTTGTACGTACGGGAGAGCTGCGAGATGACGGGCCTGGTGGCCGCGTCCCCCTGGAACGTGACGTCGATGACCGTGCGGTCGTCCCCGGAGGCGTCGCCGCTGACCGGGAAGAGCGCGGCGGCCAGTTCGGAGCCGGGGGTGGCGAGCAGCTCGCTGACGGTGCCGGACTCGACGATCCGCCCGTTCTCCATGAGGGCGGCCGAGTCGCAGATGGACTTGACGACGTCCATCTCGTGCGTGATGAGCAGCACGGTGAGCCCCAACTGCCGGTTCAGGTCGCGCAGCAGCTGGAGGATGGAGCGGGTGGTCTCCGGGTCGAGGGCGCTGGTGGCCTCGTCGGAGAGCAGCACCTTGGGGTCGCCGGCGAGGGCGCGGGCGATGCCGACGCGCTGCTTCTGGCCGCCGGAGAGCTGGGCGGGGTAGGCCTTGGCCTTGTCGGAGAGGCCAACGAGGTCGAGCAGCTCCAGCGCCCTGCGGGACCGTTCCTTCCCCGACGTACCGAGGATTTCGAGGGGCAGCTCGACGTTGTCCTGGACGGTCCGGGAGGAGAGCAGGTTGAAGTGCTGGAAGACCATGCCGATCCGGCTGCGCGCCCGGCGCAGTTCCCGGCCCGCCCGGGGTCCGCGTCCCGCCAGGGCGGTGAGGTCGTGGCCGTCGACGCTCACGGTGCCCGCGGTGGGGCGTTCCAGGAGGTTGACGCAGCGGATGAGCGAGGACTTGCCGGCGCCGGACTGGCCGATGACGCCGTACACCTCGCCTTCGCGGACGTGCAGGTCGACGCCGTCGAGGGCGGTGACTTCACGACCGCGTGAGCGGTAGACCTTCGTGAGGCCGGACGTGGTGATCACAGGGGTTTCCGTCACTGTCGAGTGCGCGGGCGTGGGTGTGCCCGGGACACGGGGAGAGGCTGTGCGCGGCTCGGGGCGTCACGTACATGCCGGGTGTCTGCATGAACTCGGAGGAGTCATACGACGACGGCGTACGGACATGCCACGGCGGCTCGCTTCGGGGCGCGAGGCTCAGAGGTGGTGCGGGGGCCCTCTAGAAGGCGCACATTCGACACATACAACGAGCACCGGGCGTCAGGGTCGCCTCGGTCGCAAGGATGCGGCTGCTCGTAGTGGTCATGCGATCAGTAAAGCAGACGTATGGACACGGCCAAGAACGTCCGTCCACGCCTGTCCGGAATATGGACAGGCGTGGACGTGTATCAGCCACGTACCCGGATCTCCACACCGGCGGCGGTGACCAGCGCCGACAGGGCCGAGAGATCGTCGACGACCAGATCGGCGGTCAGTTCACGCGCCTCGTGAGTTGTGGCCAACGCCACGGTGGTCATCCCGGCGGCGCGGCCTGCCTGGAGCCCGGCGGGGGCGTCCTCGAAGACGACGCAGCGGGCGGGGTCGACGCCCAGTTGCCGGGCGGCGAGGAGGTAGGGCTCGGGGTCGGGCTTGCCGCGCGTCACGTCGTCGGCGGTGACCAGCGTCTTGGGCAGGATGCCGACGGCGTCGAGGCGCGCCTCGGCCAGCCGCCGGGTCGCGGAGGTGACGACGGCCCACCGGTCGGCGGGGAGAGAGGCGAGGAACTCCGCCGTCCCCGGCAGCAGCACGGCGCCACCGCCCGGTACGTCGTCCACCTCCAGCTGTTCGATCCGGGCGACGGCGCCGGGCACGGCCTCGGCGGGCAGCAGATCGGCGGCTATCTCGGCGGCCGGCCGCCCGTGCAGTCCGACCTGCGCGAACGCCTCGGCGGTGATCCCGTACTCCTCGCGCCACCGGTTCCAACAGCGCTCTACGGAGGCGAGCGAGGAGAGGAGGGTGCCGTCGTTGTCGAACAGGAGGGCGTCAGCGTGGATCGTCATGGCCTCGACCCTACGGGGCCGACGGCACCTGCCCTTTTCGGCCGTAATAGGGTCGGCGGCATGCTTGATGCCCTGACGGTCGCCACCTCCGTCGCCGCCCTCGCGCTCGCCGCCTGGTGCGGCTGGGCCGCGTACCGCGATCAGCCCACCAAGGACTGGCACTTCATCGGTATGGGCGTGGTCACCCTGCTCACCGTGGTCCAGCTGGTGGTCGGCATCGTCCAGCTCGCCCGGGGCGAGAAGCCGGAGCAGGGTACGACGATCTTCGTGGCATATCTGCTGGGCGCGCTGGCGTGTGTGCCGGTGACGGGGTTCATGTCGCTGACGGAGCGGACGCGGTGGGGCTCTGTGACGGTTGCCGCCGGCGGAGTGGTGCTGGCTGTGCTGGAGGTGCGGCTGTATGACATCTGGGGAGGGTGAGATGGCCACGGCGGAGAGGTCGCGGCTTATCAGTGGGCCGGGCACGTTGCTCGTGTGGCTCTACGGCGTGATGGTCGTCGGTGCGGTGTCGCGGTCCGCGGTGCAGATCTCGACCGAGTTCGGGCATGCGCCGCTTGCCTACTCGCTGTCGGCTGTCGCCGGGGTGGTGTACGGGTTCATCACGTACTCGCTGGTGCGGGGTGGAGAGAGGGCGCGTAGGGCGGCGTTCGTCTGCTGCGCCGCCGAACTTGCCGGGGTGTTGATCGTGGGTACGTGGACCCTGGTCGAGCCGTCCGCGTTTCCCGACTCGACCGTGTGGTCCGACTTTGGGATGGGGTACTTGTTCATCCCCGTACTGCTGCCGATCTCCGCGATGTACTGGTTGCGTAAGGCTCGGTCGCCCGAGGGGGATGCGGGCTGAGGTTGTTGCGCGACTGACGGCCGTGTGTGGCTTGTCGCGCAGTTCCCCGCGCCCCTGTGGGGCGCCCCTGTGAACCCTGGTTAAGCAGTTGCCGCGTATGTTCCCGCCTGCTTTTCCAGGACGATCATCGGGACGCCGTCGTTGCCCTTGTCGGTGCCTACCGTTTCGTAGCCGACTCGACGGTAGAGGCGCAGGCCCGCGTCGCTGCGGTGGCCCGTGCTGAGGCGGAACCTTTTCGCGCCGCGTTCTTCCGCGAGGGCCGACTCGGCGGCGCGCAGGAGGCGGGCGCCGATGCCGTGGCCCTGGAGGCGGGGGTGGACGCAGAGTTTGCCGATGGACGCCGTGCCGTCGGGGTTCGGGGTGCCGCGCACCGAGCCGACCACCTCCTCGCCCAGCCGCGCCACGTAGACGCAGTCCGCGCCGACTTCCTCCCGGACGGAGTCCAGGGTCTGGACCAGCGGATCGATCCGGTAGTTGCCGTACAGAGCGGCCTCGCTCTGGAAGCACAGGTACTGCAGCCGGAAGATCTGCTCCGTGTCCCGTTCGGTCGCCACCGAGATGGTCACGCTCATGCCCATGTGTGCACGCCTCCCGCTCACCTGTTCAGTCGTTTGCTCCTCACTCCTATCCCCGTGCTTCGCGGGCCGCAACCTCCGGCGTCAGCAATCGGCGGAGACATCCCAGGCATCTGGAACGTTCCGGACCAAGACTGCCCTGTGAGATACCCAACTCCCCCGCGATTTCCCGGTAGGTGAGGTCCTTCGGCGACAGCAGGGCCTCCAGCAGACTCGGGCAGCGGCCGGGCAGCCGGCGGACCGCGTCACGCAGGGCGCGGTGCCGGGCGGCGGTGAGGGCGAGCTGCTCGGGGCCCGGACGGTCGTCGGCCGCGGGCTGGTCGCCGTACGGCCGTTCGACGCGGGCGGTACGGCGGTTGCGGCGGGCCTCGGAGCGGACGGCCCGGCGGAGCCAGTTCTGCGGGTCGGCCGGCGGCCCGTCGGAGTCGAGGCGTTCCAGGAGGCGGAGCCAGACGGCCTGTTCCAGGTCGCTCGGCTCGGCGCCGTAGGCATATGCCTCCGCCGAGGCCTCGGCGGCGAGCAGGGGGCGCAGGGCGGAAACAATGTCGTGGGTCATATGCGGCACGACGCCGCCGCTCCGGCGGGAGGTTGCCGGAGCGGCCGGTTGTCACCCCAATCGGGGCCGGGCGCTCAGCCGTTGACGAGGCCCGTTCTCCGTTCTCTTCAGTCGTTCAGGTTCTGTTCTCTTCTGTCCTTCAGGTTCTGTTCTCTTCAGTCGTTCACGAAGTCCGCGCGGGCCAGTACGCCCGTGTCCGGGTTGTCCGTGAAGACGCCGTCGATGCCCGTCGCGAAGTACGTGCGGTACGCGCCGAAGGCGTCTCCGTAGGCGTCCGCGTCCGTGCCCTTGCGGAAGTTCGTCGGCAGGAAGGGGTTCTCGTTGCGCATGGTGTACGGGTGCAGGATCAGGCCCGCCGCGTGCGCGTCCGCGACCAGGGCGGTCGGTGAGGTGAGCGCGCCGTTCGAGTCCTTCGGGATGACCAGGTCGAGGGTCGGGCCGATGCCCTGGGCGTACGAGGCGATCTCCCGCAGGCCGGCCGGCTTGATCAGGTCGGCGACCGTGCGCGGGTCGCCGCTCGTGACGAAGTCCCAGGGGCTGGTGTTCGCGGCCGAGAGCAGGACGACGAGCGGGTTGCCGACGAGCCGGTTGAGGCGCTGGATGCTGGTCGGTTCGAAGGACTGGATGATCACCGGCGAGTTCTTCCTGTCCTTGCCGTGCTTCTTCAGGAGCTTCGCGACGCGCTCCTCCAGGCCCAGGCCGAGCGCCCGGAAGTAGGTGGGGTGCTTGGTCTCGGGGTAGATCCAGACCTGCTTGCCGCGCTTGCGGGTCTGCTCGTCCTGCCAGCGCAGGACCTCTTCGAAGGTGGGGATCTCCCAGCGGCCGTTGTAGAGGGTGTTGTGCGGGCGGTTGGCCGGAATGCGCTCGATCGCGCGCAGCGTCTTCAGCTCGGCGAGCGTGAAGTCCTCGGTGAACCAGCCGGTGAGGGAGACGCCGTCCAGGACCTTGGTGACCTTGCGGCTCGCGAACTCCGGGTGGTCGGCGACGTCGGTCGTCCCGCCGATCTCGGGCTCGTGGCGGCAGACGATGTGGCCGTCCTTGGTGGGGACCAGGTCACCGGCCTCCACGATGTCCACGCCCAGGTCGAGGGCCAGTTGGTACGACCCGAGGGTGTGCTCGGGTCGGTAGCCGCTGGCACCCCGGTGGCCGATGATCGTCGGTACGGGCAGACCCTTCAAGCCACCGCCTCCGTGCTTCGCGTCGTGTCCGGCCTGCCGGGCGTCGGCTCCCGCCGTGCCGGGCAGCCCCAGGACCGCGCCGCCCGCACCCAGCATCGCGGCTCCGAGCAGCGTCCGCCGCCCCGTCCCCGTCGACTCCCCCTGCGCATGTCCGTTCGACTCCAGCGTGCCCATGAGCGCCTCTCCTGCCGCACCGTCATCTGTCCAAACGGACCGATCGTAGGTGTGTGTACATGACGACAGGGAGGCCTCGGGCGGAACACGCGGACGACAACGGATGACACGGGATGTCGGCATCGACGCGGGCTCTGCGGGTAGGCGCACAGTGTGTCCGGTACGGGCGACACGCGATCTCCGTCACATTCGTGGCGGTCCGTCACCCGCCCGCAACAGTGCGCCACCGCAGGTAAACGCGGGTCAACAGTGCGTAAGTACTCGGTGAACCCGATGTGCACTACCCCCCGAGGCGCGAGTATCGTCCTCACCTGCACAGACTTATGCCGAATACCTTCACACCGGAGGGCCCGTTGTCCCGCTTCGCGCTCATCAAGGCACTGCTCGGACCGATCATGCGCCTGATGTTCCGCCCACGGGTGGAGGGCATGGAGCACATTCCGGGGGACGGCCCGGTGATCCTGGCCGGCAACCACCTCACGTTCATCGACTCGATGATCCTGCCGCTGGTCTGCGACCGCCAGGTCGTCTTCATCGGCAAGGACGAGTACGTCACCGGTGAGGGCCTGAAGGGCCGCCTCATGGCCTGGTTCTTCACCGGCGTCGGCATGATCCCGGTGGACCGGGACGGGGCCAACGGCGGTGTCGCGGCGCTGATGACGGGGCGTCGGGTGCTGGAGGAGGGGCGCATGTTCGGGATCTACCCCGAGGGCACGCGCTCGCCCGACGGGCGGCTCTACCGGGGGCGTACCGGTATCGCCCGGCTGACTCTGATGACGGGGGCACCGGTGGTGCCGTTCGCGATGATCGGCACGGACAAGTTGCAGCCGGGTGGGGCGGGGATGCCCCGGCCGGGGCGGGTCACTGTGCGGTTTGGTGAGGCGATGGAGTTCTCTCGGTACGAGGGGATGGATCGGGATCGGTATGTGCTGCGGGCCGTGACGGACTCGGTGATGACTGAGGTCATGCGGCTGTCCGGGCAGGAGTACGTGGATATGTACGCGACCAAGGCCAAGGCCGCGTAGGGGTTTTGCGGGTTGGTTGTTGGGTGCGGGTGCGTTGTGGCTTGTCGCGCAGTTCCCCGCGCCCCTTATACCTCCCGCCCCTCCAGTTGTTGACCTCGCAGCAGTACCCAAGCTGCTCCCGCTGCTGCCAGTAGCACCAGCGCACCCGCGCCCGCCGCCAACGCGATGCCGTCTGTGAAGGCCTCGCGGGCCGCGTGAAGCAATGCTTCCGCCGTGGGCGCCGGCAGGCCCGCCGCCGTTTCGACCGCGCCGCCCAGGGATTCGTGGGCCTCGGCGGGTGTGCCCGTCGGGGCGGGGAAGTTTTTGTACATGCCTGTGACGATCGAGCCGAGTAGGGCGATGCCCAGGGCGGCGCCCAGTTCGTACGCTGTTTCCGATACGGCGGCTGCCGCGCCCGCCTGTTCCTTGGGGACGCTCGCCAGGATGACGTCGGACGTCACGGTGAACGAGAGGCCCGCGCCCACGCCCACCACCAGCAGCGCGGAGCCCAGCAGTGGGTAGCCCGTGGACTGGTCCACGACGGTGAGCGTGGCCAGGGCCAGGCCTATGGCCGCGAGGCCGCCCGAGACCACGGCCCGTACCGAGTAGCGCCGGGCAGCCGCACCGGCGAGCAGACCCGCCACCACCGCGCCGATGGCTGCGGGCAGTTCGGCGAGGCCCGCCTCCAACGGCCCCCGGCCCTGCACCAGTTGCAGGTACTGCGACAGGAAGAACACCAGCCCGGAGAGGCCGAGGATGGTCAGGAGGTCCGCGAGTACTGCTCCGCTGAAGCCCCGGTCGCGGAACAGGCGCATGTCCAACAGGGGTGTGGGGAGGGTCAGTTGGCGGCGTACGAAGGCGTGCAGGGCTGCGGCGCCCAACGCTGCCGCGCCCAGTGCCGGCCACGAGAAGCCGTGTGACGCCGCTTCCTTGATGCCGTAGACGATGCCGATCATGCCGACGAGCGACAGGACGACGCTTCGCAGGTCCCACGGGCCCGGCGCCGGGTTGCGGGACTCGGGGAGCAGCTTGATGCCGACGAGGACGAGGACCACCATCACGGGCAGGTTGATCAGGAAGACCGAGCCCCACCAGAAGTGTTCGAGCAGGAAACCGCCGACCACTGGGCCAACTGCGGTGCCTGCGGAGGCTGTTGCTCCCCAGATGCCGATCGCGAGGCTGCGTTCGCGCCGGTCGTGGAAGAGGTTGCGGATCAGGGCGAGCGTGGCCGGCATCAGGGTCGCGCCCGCGACACCGAGGAGCGCCCGCGCCAGGATCATCAACTCCGGTGTCGTCGCATAGGCGTTGAGGACCGACACCAGACCGAACGCGGTCGCGCCGATGAGCAGCAGCCGCTTGCGGCCGATGCGGTCGCCCAGGCTGCCCATGGAGACGAGCAGGCCCGCGATGACGAACGAGTAGACGTCGCCTATCCACAGCAACTGGGTGCCGGACGGCTTCAGGTCCTCGCTGATGTAGGGGGTCGCGAGACCGAGAACGGTCGCGTCGACGGCCACCAGCAGCACGGCCAGCACAAGGACGGACAGCGCGAGCCAACGGCCCGGACGCCTCCCTTCCTCGATCGCGTGGGCCGGCTGCAGGGTGCTGGTCATGATTCCTCTCTCCGTAGCGCACCGCCGAGCAACAGCTCGACGATCATGTGGGTGAAGTCCTTGGCCGCGACCCGGCCCTCGCTCACCGCCCAGGCGCCCGAGGCCATCAGTCCGTAGAGCGCCTCGGTGAGCCAGGCCGGGGTGAGGTCGATGCGGAACTCGCCGCCCTGCTGGCCGCGCCGGAACAGGGCGGCGATCGCCGCGTCGATCCTGGCCCAGCCCTCGTTCTGCTCCTCGCCCTCGAACAGCTGGTTCTCGGTGTAGAGGAACGCGAGCAGTCCGGCGGCGGGTTCGAGTGCCCCGACCATGCGGCGGACGGCCTCCTGTGCGGTGCCGTCGCCGAGTCGCGCGGCCGTCAGAGCCGCCTCGCACTCCTGGATGCCCAGCTCTTCGAGGGCCCGTACGAGGACGTCCCGCCCGGCGAAGTGGCGGTGCAGCGTGGCCCGGCTGATTCCGGCCGCCTTGGCGACCTCGTCCATGGTGGACGTGGACTTCCGGGTGAGCAGGGCGGCTGCGCTGCGCAGCAGGTGTTCGCGGTCGAAGGCCATGAGACAATCATAGGCCATATGAGACATCTTTGTCTCATCAGAAGCGCGTGTGTATCAGGGTTGCCCTGCCGACCAGGGGTTTTCAGTGCCAGGGCAGCTGTCCGCGTCGCTCCCAGTACGCGCGCGGCTCCTCCACCAGCGCGGCCAGGCGCGTCAGCTGGTCCTCGTCGAGGTCGACGACCGCCGCGTGCAGATTCGAGGCGAGCTGGGGGGCCGTGGCCGCGCCGGAGAGTACGACTCCTGCCCACGGCTGCCTCAGCACCAGTGCGAGGGCTACGGCGTCCGCGCCCAGGCCTGTCTCCTCGGCGATCGTCCGTACGGTGTCCGGTGCCTGTCCGGCGGCGAGGCGGCCGTTGGCCATGCCCTCCTTGACGATCACCGTCAGTCCGGCGTCGTGGGCCTCGGCCAGGGCGGGCCCGGCGGAGGTCTCCAGGACGTTGTACGTCGACTGGACCGTGCGGAAGAGGGGCTCGCCGTCGACCGTGACCGCCAGGGCGGCGCGGATCGTGTCGGCCTGGGCGGGGCCGCTGGTGGAGAAGCCGACGGTCAGTCCCTGCGCGGCGGCCTCCGCTAGGCGCGCGTGGAGTTCCTTGTCGGACAGGGCCGGGCTCTCGGGGGTCAGCGAGTGGATCTGGTAGAGATCCAGACGGGCGCCGAGCAGGTGGTCGGTTTCGGCGCGCTGACGCTCGTACGTCCGGAGGCTGTGGTCCTTGACCTCGTGCTGTTCGGCGTCTGTGGTCCAGCCGGCGGTGTAGGTGTAGCCCCACTTGCTGCCGATGACTACGTCGTTTCGGCCGGGGGTCTTGTTGAGCCAGTCCGCGAGGAACTCCTCCGAGCGGCCGTAGGAGCGGGCCACGTCGAAGTAGCGGACGCCCTGGGCGTAGGCGGCGTCGAGGAGTTCGTGGGTGCGGGTGCGGAGGGTGTCTACGCTGCGGTTCTCTCCGAGGTCTTCGTCTCGGTTGAGGGTGATGTAGCCGGGGCGGGCTACTGCGGCGAGGCCCAGTCCGAGGTGGCAGGTGGGGGTTGTCGCTGTGGCCAGTCGGGCGAAGGGCATCGCGGGCTCCGTTCGGTCGGATCCGGTACGGTTCCTGACCAACGTAACCCTTGATGACCTTCGCCTCATGGGGTGGGTTGTGCGGTAGTACGGCGGGTGCGGGTGCGTTGTGGTTGCTCGCGCAGTTCCCCGCGCCCCTGAAGGGGCCTGCGGCCCTTCAGTGCTTCGCTGTTGCCCATTCGTGCTGTGCCGCCACGTTCTTCTTCACCTCTGCCAGTTGGATCGCCACCGCGCTCGGGGCCGTGCCGCCCCTGCCGTTGCGGGAGGCCAGGGCGCCGGGGACGTTCAGGACCGTGCGGACCTCGGGGGTGAGGTGGGCGCTGATCTTGGCGAACTGGTCGTCGGTGAGGCCGTCCAGTTCCACGCCGTCCGCCTCGGCCGCCTTGACGCACTCGCCCGCTACCTCGTGGGCCACCCGGAACGGGACGCCCTGCTTGACCAGCCACTCGGCGATGTCCGTGGCGAGGGAGAAGCCGGCCGGGGCCAGTTCCTCCATGCGGTCGCGGTGGACGGTCAACGTCGCCATCATGCCGGTGAACGCCGGGAGCAGGACCTCCAGCTGGTCGCAGGAGTCGAAGACCGGCTCCTTGTCCTCCTGGAGGTCGCGGTTGTACGCGAGCGGGAGGGCCTTGAGGGTGGCCAGGAGGCCCGTCAGGTTGCCGATCAGGCGGCCACTCTTGCCGCGTGCCAACTCCGCGATGTCCGGGTTCTTCTTCTGCGGCATGATCGACGAACCCGTCGAGAACGCGTCGTGCAGGGTCACGAAGGAGAACTCCTTCGTGTTCCAGATGATGATCTCCTCGGCGATTCGGGAGAGGTTGATCCCGATCATCGCCGTGATGAACGCGAACTCCGCCACGAAGTCGCGCGACGCCGTGCCGTCGATCGAGTTCGCCACGCTGCCGTGCTCGAAGCCCAGGTCCTTCGCCACCGACTCCGGGTCCAGGCCGAGGCTGCTGCCCGCCAGGGCTCCCGAGCCATACGGGGACACCGCCGTGCGCTCGTCCCACTGGCGCAGGCGCTCCGCGTCCCGGGACAGGGGCTGTACGTGGGCCAGGACGTGGTGGGCGAACAGGACCGGCTGGGCGTGCTGGAGGTGGGTGCGGCCCGGCATCGCCACGTCCGGGTGGGCCTCCGCGAGGCCGATCAGCGCGTCCTGGAGGTCGGCGATCAGGCCGCCGATCGTCCGGGCGTGGTCCCTCAGGTACATGCGGAAGAGGGTCGCGACCTGGTCGTTGCGTGAGCGGCCGGCGCGGAGCTTGCCGCCGAGGTCGGGGCCGAGGATCTCCAGCAGACCGCGTTCCAGGGCCGTGTGGATGTCCTCGTCGGCCATCGTGGGGACGAGGGTGCCGTCGGCGAGGTTCGCTTCGAGCTGGTCGAGGCCGGCCAGCATGCGGGTCAGCTCGTCGTCCGTGAGCAGGCCCGCCTTGTGCAGCACGCGCGCGTGGGCACGCGATCCGGCGATGTCGTAGGGCGCGAGCCGCCAGTCGAAGTGGACGGACGCGGACAGCTTGGCCAGGGCCTCGGCGGGACCGTCGGCGAAACGGCCGCCCCAGAGCCGTACGTCACCGCTGTTGCTGCTCACTTGCGTTGCTCCTCGAAGGGTGTCGCTCTCGGGTTCCGGATGGACGTTCCGGATGTGCGACCGCCTCCCCACCCGTACGGAGGGGAGGCGGTGGCAACAACGGTATCGGTTACGCCTGGTCCCGCTTCGCCGCGATCTTCGACGACAGGCTGTAGATGTCGATGAAGCCCTTGGCCGCGGCCTGGTCGAAGGTGTCGCCCGTGTCGTACGTGGCGAGGTTGAAGTCGTAGAGGGACGTGTCCGAGCGCCGACCGGTGACGACCGCGCGACCGCCGTGCAGGGTCATCCGGACATCGCCGTTGACGTGCTGGTTGGCCTCGTTGATGAAGCCGTCCAGGGCGCGCTTGAGCGGGGAGAACCACTGGCCGTCGTAGACCAGCTCGCCCCAGCGCTGCTCGACCTGCCGCTTGTAGCGGGCCAGTTCACGCTCGACCGTGACGTTCTCCAGCTCCTGGTGGGCCGTGATCAGGGCGATCGCGCCCGGAGCCTCGTACACCTCACGGGACTTAATGCCGACGAGACGGTCCTCGACCATGTCGATCCGGCCGATGCCCTGGGCGCCAGCCCGCTCGTTGAGCTGCTGGATCGCCTGGAGGACGGAGACGGGCTTGCCGTCGATCGCGACCGGGACGCCCTCCTTGAAGGAGACGATGACCTCGTCGGCGTCACGCTGCTCGGCCGGGTTCGAGGTGTACTCGTAGATGTCCTCGATCGGGGCGTTCCAGATGTCCTCCAGGAAGCCCGTCTCGACCGCGCGCCCGAAGACGTTCTGGTCGATGGAGTACGGGGACTTCTTGGTGGTGGCGATCGGGAGCTGCTTGTCCTCGCAGAAGGCGATCGCCTTGTCGCGGGTCATCGCGTAGTCACGGACCGGGGCGATGCACTTGAGGTCGGGGGCGAGGGCCACGATGCCGGCCTCGAACCGCACCTGGTCGTTGCCCTTGCCCGTGCAGCCGTGGGCGACCGTGGTCGCGCCGTGCTTCTGGGCGGCGGCGACGAGGTGCTTGACGATCGTCGGCCGGGAGAGGGCGGAGACCAGCGGGTAGCGGTCCATGTAGAGGGCGTTGGCCTTGATCGCCGGGAGGCAGTACTCCTCGGCGAACTCGTCCTTGGCGTCCGCGACCTCGGCCTCGACGGCGCCGCACGCGAGGGCGCGCTTGCGGATGACGTCCAGGTCCTCGCCGCCCTGGCCGACGTCGACCGCGACGGCGATGACCTCGGCGCCCGTCTCCTCGGCGATCCAGCCGATGGCGACGGAGGTGTCCAGTCCGCCTGAGTAGGCGAGTACGACGCGCTCGGTCACGGGTTTTCTCCTCACAGTGCATTCGCTGACATGCATGAGTATGCAGGACTCTGCATGATTCGTCAATCTCGGAAAATTTTCCCATCGATGTTTGACGAGTCTTTGAACGCGCGAAACCGCTTACCCGTACCTCTCGCCGGACGCAGGCGCCGCGTTTGTAAACGACGAACCCCCGACCCGAGTGAGGCATCCGCATGTCCAGGGCTCTTCCGAAGTACAACAAGCGTCGCGTCGCGTTCATCGGTGGCGCCGCCGCAGTGGCACTGTCCGGCGCGATCGTCGCGGGCTCGGCCCTCGCCGGGGAAACGTCCAAGAGCAACACCACGAGCGCCAAGACGCTGGCGGATCCTGGCACGATCAGCTGCCCGGACGTGGCGTCGCAGCTGCCCGCGATCCCCGCCTCCGCGCAGGCCGAGGTCGACCGCAACCTCACCCTCCTCCAGACCCAGATCGACGAAGCCAACCAGCGCCTCATCGACACCGTCGGCCAGGGCGGCGCCAACTTCGTCCAGAACGCCATCCTCGGCCCGCTGGAGGACAAGCGCATCGCCGTCGTCAACCGCATCGCCACCGCCATCGGCCGCACCGCCGAGAAGCCCGCCGGCCTCGAAGCGCTCGCCCCCTGCACCCTCGGCGCGGGCGGCGCCGCGGAGGAGGAAGCGGGCGCCGGCGAGGAAGCGGGCGCGGGCGAAGAGGCCACGGTGGAGCCGACCGACGAAGCCACGGAAGAGGCGGGCGCGGGCGAGGAGGCCGGCGCGGGCGACACCGGCGAGGACGCGGCCGGCGTCGGGACCATCAGCTGCCCGGACGTCGCGTCGCAGCTGCCCGCGATCCCGGCCACCGCGCAGGCCGAGGTCGACCGCAACCTCACGCTCCTCCAGACCCAGATCGACGAAGCCAACCAGCGCCTCATCGACACCGTCGGCCAGGGCGGCGCCAACTTCGTCCAGAACGCCATCCTCGGCCCGCTGGAGGACAAGCGCATCGCCGTCGTCAACCGCATCGCCACCGCCATCGGCCGCACCGCCGAGAAGCCCGCCGGCCTCGACTCCCTGGCTGCCTGCACGCTCACCAAGTGACGTGACAGGGACCACGGCCGCCCCGTTGCAAGCGCCGGCCGGGGCGGCCGTGGTCCTGTTCAGCCGCAGAGACATCATCACCAGAACTCTCGGCCGGACATAACCCTTAGACAGACGAACGACTTTCCCCGACAATAGTTAGTCATGGGAAAGACTTACGAGCGCATAGACGGCCGGCTGCGTACGTTCATCGAGGCGCAGCCCCTCTTCTTCACGGCGACCGCCCCGCTCTCCGGCGACGGCACGGTCAACCTCTCCCCCAAGGGCCTCAAGGGCTCCTTCGTGATCCTCGACGAGCTGACCGTCGCGTATCTCGACTTCGCGGGCAGCAACGCCGAGACCGTCGCCCACCTGCGCGAGAACGGCCGGATCACCCTCATGTGGTGTGCGTTCCAGGGCCCGCCGAACATCGTCCGGGTGCACGGCCGCGGTGAGCCCGTCTTCCGTGACGACCCGCGTTTCCCCGAACTCCTCGCCCGCTTCCCGGACATCGACCCCACCGATCACGGGCTGCGGGCGGTCATCGTCGTACGGGCCGAGGTCGTCCGGGACAGCTGCGGCTACGCGGTGCCCCTCATGTCGTACGACGGCGACCGCGATCTGCACGGCAGGCGGTTCGCGCGCGAGGACGACGCCTCGCTGAGCGCCTACTTCGAGAAGAAGGACCACATCGCGACGAGCCTGGACGGACTACCGGGGCTGCCGTTGCCGCTCCCGCCCAGTACCGTCTGAGCCATGCGTCCCGGAGCCGCCGTCGTCCTCGCGTCCGCGTCCCTTCTCGTGCTCGCCGCCGGTGTCCCTCCCACGGCCGCGCCGCCGCTGCCCGCGCGGATGGCCGACACCGGCGGCGGCACGCAGCTGATCACGGCTCAGGCGCCGCGCGCCGACGCGACCTCGGGCACGGTCACCTGGTGGGACCTGCGCGACGGGACATGGACGAAGGCCGGTTCCGCGACCGCCCGCTTCGGTGCGAACGGGCTCGTCGAGGGCGGCTCCCGCAAGCAGGGCACGAACACCACTCCCACCGGGCTGTACGACCTCCCGTACGCCTTCGGCATCAAGCCGGCGCCGGGCGGTACCGAGGTGACGTACCGGCCCGTGCGGCAGAACTCCTGGTGGTGCCAGGACAACGACTCGCGCTCCTACAACCGCTGGACCGAGCCCCGCCCCGCCCACTGCCGTGCCACCGAGTCCGAGCACCTGATCTCGTACACGCAGCAGTACGCGCACGCGTACGTCATCGGTTTCAACTACGCCAAGCCGGTGCGGAAGCGTGGTGCGGGGATCTTCCTGCACGTCAACGGGCGTGGGGCGACCGCCGGTTGTGTGTCCGTGTCCGTGGCGGCGATGCGGACGATCCTGGCGTGGGCCGAGCCGGGCCGCCGGCCGCACATCGCGATCGGCACGGCGAGCGGGCCGACGGCGATCACCCGCTACTGAGCTTCACCGGGCGGATGTTACCGGCCGTCACACCTGTTGTCTGTGGACTCCGTGCGTCACTGAACACTCAGCGGTCGTGGCACGTATGGAAGGGCCAAGGGGCCAAGCCTCTCGACTAGACCCCGTCCCACGGAGGAACCGTGACCACCACGATCCAAGGCGGACGTGCCGCGCGGCGCCAGACGATGCGCCGCATCCGACCCCGCCGCTCCCCCGCCGTCCCGCTGCTGCTCGCCGTGGCGGCGGGCGCGGCCGGAGTGATCTGGCTGTGGTGGAGCAACACCCCCTCCCTCGCCGACACCACCGCCCAGGTCATCGCGGCGGGCCGGATCACCGGTCTGCTCGGCGGCTATCTGATGGCACTGGTTGTGCTGCAGATGGCCCGGGTGCCCGCGCTGGAGCGCCGGGTCGGCTCGGACCGGGTGGCGCGCTGGCACTCGATGAGCGGCCGGTACACGCTCTGTCTGGTCGTGGCGCACGTCGTCCTCATCATGTACGGGTACGCCCTCCAGGCCGGGAACACGTTCGGCGACATCGTCCAGCAGACGGTCGACTCGGTGAACCAGCTGCCCGACATGGGCAAAGCGGCGATCGGCACGGGCGTGCTGGTGTTCATCGGGCTCATCTCGATCGGCCCGGTCCGGCGGATGATCCCGTACGACCTCTGGTACCACGTGCACCTGCTGACGTACGCGGCGACGTTCCTGACGTTCTGGCACCAGCTGTCCACGGGCAACGAGTTCGTCGTGGAGCCGGCCGCGAAGACCGCCTGGTACGCGCTGTACGGCTCGGTGACCGCGCTGGTCGTCTGGTACCGCGTCCTCACGCCGATCCGGCTGAACATGCGGCACCGGCTGCGGGTCGAGGCGGTCATCGAGGAGACCCCGGGCATCGTGTCCGTGCTGATGAGCGGCAAGAAGCTGCACCGGATGGGCGCGGAGTCGGGCCAGTTCTTCCGCTGGCGCTTCCTGGCCCCCGGGATGCGGTTCAGCTCGCACCCGTACTCGCTGTCGGCGGCACCCCGCCCCAACATGCTGCGGATCACCGTGAAGGCGATCGGCGACCACAGCTCGGCCCTGCGCGACCTGGAGCCCGGCACCCGCGTGTGGGCCGAGGGTCCGTACGGCGCCCTGACCGCGTCCAAGCGCAGCAAGGGCAAGGTGCTGCTGGTCGCGGGCGGCGTCGGCATCACCCCGATGCGCGCCCTGTTCGAGACCCTGCCCGGCGCGGCGGGCGACCTCACCCTTCTCTACCGGGCCAACAGCACCCAGGACCTGGCCCTGTGGGACGAGCTGGCGACCATCGCCAACGAGCGCGGCGCCCGTCTCATGTACGCCGTCAACAGCCCCGACGGAGAGCGCCCGGACATCTCGCCGGAGTCGCTGCGCCGGAAGCTGCCGGACATCGACGAGCACGACGTCTTCATGTGCGGGCCGCCCGGCTTCGCGCAGGGGGTCTACGAGGCACTGCGCGGCGCGGGTGTTCCGGCGCGCCGTATCCACCACGAGTCGTTCGAGATGTGAGCGACGGGAGCCAGGAGCGATGAAGAAGAGTCACCCCTTTCGGCGTGTCATGCTCGCGAGCGCCGCCACAGTCTCCGGAATCGTGCTGCTGCTGACGCTGAAGCCGTCGTCGGACCCAGGGTCCGCGCAGGCGGCCGGCGCTCTGCCCCAGCAGACGTCGGCGGCCCAGGAATCGGCCCAGGGCGGTGCGACCGCCAAGGACGGCACCTTCACCGGCGACGTGGTCGACACGCAGTACGGCGAGGTCCAGGTCCGCATCACGGTCGCCGGCGGCAAGATCACCAAGGCGGAGGCCCTCAAGGCCCCCAGCGGCGGTCAGAGCACCGCGATCTCCGGCAACGCGATCCCCAAGCTCAACGCGGAAGCGGTCGCCGCGAGCACCGCCGACATCGACGCGATCTCGGGCGCCAGCTACACCAGCGCGGGCTACGGGAAGTCGCTCCAGTCCGCCCTGGACAAGGCCAGCGCGGGCACGGGCGCCGCCGCGGGCGGTGGCACGGCCCAGGCCGCCACGGTCATCGGCGACGCGGTCGACACGCAGTACGGCCAGGTCCAGGTCCGCATCACGGTCGCCGGCGGCAAGATCACCAAGGCGGAGGCCGTCAAGGCTCCGAGCGGTGGCCAGAGCACCACGATCTCCGGCAACGCCATCCCCAAGCTCAACGCGGCTGCGGTGGCCGCCGGCACCGCGGACATCGACGCGATCTCGGGCGCCTCCTACACCAGCGCCGGGTACAAGACGTCCCTCCAGTCCGCCCTGGACAAGGTCCCCGCGGAATCGGACGCGGGAGCGGGCGCGGCGGAGAGCAGTGCCCCGCCGGCCGAGACCAGTGCCCCGCCCGCGGACGCCGCTGCGGAAGGCGGAGCGACCTCCAACGGCGGCGGTACGTTCACCGGAAGCGTCGTCCAGACCGAGTACGGCCCGGTCCAGGTCCGGGTCACGCTGACCGACGGCAAGATCACGTCGGCGTCGGCGGTGCAGGCGCCCAGCGGCGGCCGGAGCGACCAGATCTCCGGCGACGCGATCCCGAAGCTCAACGACGCGGCGCTGGCCGCGGGCGACGGCGACATCGACGCGGTGTCGGGCGCCAGCTACACGAGCGCGGGCTACAAGGAGTCCCTGCAGTCGGCCCTGGACCAGGCCGGTGGTTGATCCTGCCGAAGCTCCCGCCGCGGTGCGTCATGCGGAGGAGGTCATGGGGACCGTCTTCTCTTTCGACGTCCGCGGCGGGGACCCCCGTGCGGTCGAGCTGGCGCTGGCTTCGGCCGTGGCCGGGCTGCACAAGGTCAACGAAGTGTTCAGCACCTACCGGGAGAACAGCCAGATCTCCCGGCTCGCCCGCGGTGAGATCTCCGTCGCCGACTGCGATCCGGAGGTCGCCGAGGTGCTCGACCTGTGCGCCGAGGCGGAGCGGGTCAGCGAGGGGTGGTTCAGCCACACCTACCGGGGCCAGATCGACCCGACCGGCCTGGTCAAGGGCTGGGCGGCGGAACGCGCGGCCAGAAGCCTGATGGCGGCCGGGGTGAGCGGCGTCAGCGTCAACGGCGCCGGAGACGTCCAGCTGTGCGGCGCGCCGGGCCCCCAACGCCCTTGGCGCGTAGGCGTGTCGGACCCCCTCCGCCCGGGCGGCCTGGCGGCCGTGGTCTCGGCGGCGGGCACCGACGAGCTGGCGGTGGCCACCTCCGGCACCGCCGAGCGCGGCGCCCACATAGTCGACCCCCGCACCGGCAAGTCGGCGGTGACGGACCTGGTGGCGGTGACGGTGGTGGCCCCGAAACTGACGTGGGCGGACGCCTGGGCGACGGCGGCTTTCGCCATGGGCTCACGGCAGGCACTGCGCTGGCTGGAGTCCCTGCCGGACGTAGAGGCGCTACTGATAACGGCGGGCGACGAGGTCAGATGCACAGGGGGCCTGGCAAGAAGACTGGGCTGAGGGGTCCCACCTAGGGGCGCGGGGAACTGCGCGACAAGCCACAGCGAACCCGCACCCAACACACAACAGTTAATGGCCCCTCAGTGGTTCTTCTGAGCCAACGCCAACAAATGATCAGCCAACGCCTGTCCCCCCAGGGGATCCCGACTGATCAACAGCAACGTGTCGTCCCCGGCAATAGTCCCCAGAATGTCGTGTAGCTCGGCCTGATCAATCGCCGAGGCCAAGAACTGCGCAGCCCCCGGAGGGGTCCGCAGAACCACGAGATTCGCAGAAACCTCCGCGGAGATCAGCAACTCCGCGGACAGCCTCCGCATCCGCTCCTCCTTCGCCGACTCCCCCAGCGGCGCCCGAGGCGTACGAAACCCGCCCTCACTGGGCACCGCGTAGATGAGATCGCCGTCGTTGTTGCGGATCTTCACCGCGTTCAGTTCGTCCAGGTCCCTGGACAGCGTCGCCTGAGTGACGGTCAGCCCGTCATCGGCAAGCAGCTTCGCCAACTGACTCTGCGACCGCACCGGTTGCCGGTTGAGGATGTCCACGATCCGGCGGTGGCGTGCGGTGCGGGTCTGCGGTACGGCAGGCCCCGCGTGGTCGTGATCCTGCGCCTGCGTCATCGTCGTCGTCTCATTCCCCGACTAGTCCTTCCCGTCAACGGCAACCGCGTCGAGAACCCCGGGAAGTGCCTGGAGGAACGCGTCCACCTCGGCGTCACCGATGTTCAACGGCGGCATGAGCCGTACGACATCGGGAGCGGGCGCGTTCACCAGGAACCCGGCGTCCTGAGCCGCCTGCTGCACCTGGGGCGCGAGGGGCTCCTTGAGCACGATACCCAGGAGGAGGCCCGCGCCTCGGACATAGTCGATCATCGGGTGGCACGAACTGCCGTCGGTGCCCTCGATTCCGACGCGCAGCTTCTCGCTCTGCCGCTTGACGTTGTCGAGCAGACCCTCGGCCTGGATGGTCTCCAGTACGGCGAGTCCGGCGGCGCAGGCGACCGGGTTGCCGCCGAACGTCGTACCGTGCTGGCCCGGCTGGAGCAGGTCGGCGGCGCGGCCGAAGGCGACCGTCGCGCCCAGCGGCAGCCCGCCGCCGAGGCCCTTCGCCAGCGTCACGACGTCGGGCAGGACGCCCTCGTGGGCCTGGTACTCGAACCAGTGCCCGGTACGGCCGATGCCGGTCTGCACCTCGTCGAGGACGAGCAGGGCGCCGGTGGCGGCGGTGATGGCGCGCGCGGCCTTGAGATAGCCGACGGGCGGGACCACGACGCCGTTCTCGCCCTGGATCGGCTCGATGATGACGAGGGCCGTCTCGTCGGTGACGGCGGCGGCCAGCGCCTGCGCGTCGCCGTACGGGACGTACGTGACGTCACCGGGCAGCGGCACGAACGGCTCCCGCTTTCCGGGCTGGCCGGTGAGCGAGAGGGCGCCCATGGTCCGCCCGTGGAAGCCGCCCTCGGTGGCGACCATGTGTGTGCGTCCGGTCAGCCGGCCGATCTTGAAGGCGCCCTCGTTGGCCTCGGCGCCCGAGTTGCAGAAGAACACCTTGCCGTCCCGGCCGAAGCGCTGGATCAGCTGTTCGGCGAGCGCGACGGGCGGTTCGGCGACGAAGAGGTTGGAGACATGGCCGAGGGAGGCGATCTGGGTGGAGACGGCCTCGACGATCGCCGGGTGGGCGTGGCCGAGCGCGTTGACGGCGATACCGCCGACAAAGTCGACGTACGCCTTGCCGTCGGCGTCCCACACGGTGCTGCCGGCGCCACGGACGAGGGGCAGCCGGGGGGTGCCGTAGTTGTTCATGAGCGCGCCCTGCCAGCGCGCGGTCAGTTCCTGATTGGCGCTCAGTTCCTGACTGGCATCCAGCTCCTGGCCGGCGTTCATACGACATCCCCCTCTTCTTCCGCATCGGGCACGACCATCGTGCCGATGCCTTCGTCCGTGAAGATCTCCAGCAGGATCGAGTGCTGGACCCGGCCGTCGATGACCCGGGCGGTGGTGACGCCGTTGCGCACGGCGTGCAGACAGCCCTCCATCTTCGGCACCATGCCGGAACTCAACTCCGGCAGCAGCTTCTCCAGTTGGGAAGCGGTGAGGCGGCTGATCACCTCGTCGCTGTTGGGCCAGTCCTCATAGAGACCTTCGACGTCCGTGAGGACCATGAGAGTCTCGGCGCCCAGCGCAGCAGCGAGTGCCGCAGCCGCCGTATCAGCATTGACGTTGTAGACATGTCCGTCGTCCTGGCTACGGGCGATCGACGAGACGACCGGGATACGGCCGTCGGCGAGCAGTGCCTCGATCGCGCCCGTGTCGATCGCGGTGATCTCGCCCACCCGCCCGATGTCGACCAACTCCCCGTCGATCTCGGGCTGGTGCTTGGTGGCGGTGATGGTGTGCGCGTCCTCGCCGGTCAACCCGACGGCGAGCGGCCCGTGTTGGTTGAGCAGCCCGACCAGCTCCCGCTGGACCTGCCCGGCCAGCACCATGCGTACGACGTCCATGGCGTCCTCGGTGGTGACCCTGAGGCCCGCCTTGAACTCGCTGACGATGCCGTGCTTGTCGAGGGCGGCGCTGATCTGCGGGCCGCCGCCGTGCACGACGACGGGCTTGAGGCCCGCCTGGCGCAGGAAGACGACGTCCTGGGCGAAGGCGGCCTTCAACTCCTCGTCCACCATGGCGTTTCCGCCGAACTTGATGACGACGACGCGGCCGTTGTGGCGGGTCAGCCAGGGCAGCGCTTCGATGAGGATCCTGGCCTTGGGGAGGGCGGTGTGCTTCCGCGTGGTGCTCATGACGAGTACGCGCTGTTCTCGTGGACGTAGTCCGCGGTGAGGTCGTTGGTCCAGATGGTGGCGGTCTCGGTGCCGGCGGCGAGGTCGGCGACGATGTGGACCTCGCGGTAGCGCATGTCGACGAGGTCGCGGTCCTCACCGACGCCACCGTTCTTGCAGACCCACACGCCGTTGATGGCGACGTTCAACTGGTCCGGCTCGAAGGCGGCTCGGGTCGTGCCGATGGCGGAGAGGACGCGGCCCCAGTTGGGGTCCTCGCCGTGGATGGCGCACTTGAGGAGGTTGTTGCGGGCGATGGAGCGCCCGACCTCGACGGCGTCGTCCTCGCTGGCCGCGCCCACGACCTCGACCTTGATGTCCTTGCTGGCGCCCTCGGCGTCCCGGATCAGCTGCTGCCCGAGGTCGTCGCAGACGGCGCGTACGGCCTCCGCGAACTCCTCGTGGGCGGGGGTGACTTGGGAGGCGCCGGAGGCGAGCAGCAGCACGGTGTCGTTGGTGGACATGCAGCCGTCGGAGTCGACGCGGTCGAAGGTGGTGCGGGTGGCGGCGCGAAGCGCGCTGTCCAGTTGCTCGCTGTCGACGTCCGCGTCCGTGGTGAGGACGACGAGCATGGTGGCGAGACCGGGGGCGAGCATGCCCGCGCCCTTGGCCATGCCACCCACGGTCCAGCCGTCCTTACTGACGACGGCCGTCTTGTGGACGGAGTCGGTGGTCTTGATGGCGATGGCGGCCTTCTCACCACCGTGCTCGGAGAGTTGACCGGCGGCGGCCTCAACTCCGGGGAGCAGCTTGTCCATTGGCAGGAGCAGCCCGATGAGTCCGGTGGAGGCGACGGCGACCTCTCCGGCGTTCAGCCCGAGAGTGTCCGCGACCTTCTCGGCGGTGGCGTGGGTGTCCTGGAACCCCTTGGGACCCGTACAGGCGTTGGCACCACCGGAGTTGAGCACCACGGCGGAGACGATCCCGCCCTTCAGCACCTGCTCGGACCACAGCACCGGCGCGGCCTTGACGCGGTTGGAGGTGAAGACGCCGGCGGCGGCGAGGCGGGGCCCGTTGTTGACCACGAGGGCCAGGTCCGGGTTGCCGTTCTCCTTGATCCCGGCGGCGATACCAGCCGCCGTGAATCCCTTGGCTGCCGTGACACTCACGGTGCGACTCCGATCGTGGAAAGCCCGGTGGTCTCGTCGAGCCCGAGGGCGATGTTCATGCTCTGGACGGCACCGCCCGCGGTGCCCTTGGTCAGGTTGTCGATGGCGCTGATCGCGATGATGCGGCGCACGGACTCGTCGTACGCGACCTGCACCTGAACGGCGTTGGAACCGTAGACGGACGCCGTGGCGGGCCACTGCCCCTCTGGGAGGAGGTGCACAAACGGTTCGTCGGAGAACGCCTTCTCGTAGACGGCACGCACGGACTCGGCGGTCACACCGGGCTTGGCGGCTGCGGTGCAGGTGGCGAGGATGCCGCGGGACATCGGGGCGAGGGTGGGCGTGAAGGAGACGGCGACGGGTTCACCGGAGGCGCCACTGAGGTTCTGGACGATCTCGGGCGTGTGCCGATGCCCGCCGCCGACGCCGTACGGCGACATGGACCCCATGACCTCACTGCCCAGCAGATGCGTCTTGGCGGCCTTGCCCGCGCCGGAGGTCCCGGAGGCGGCGACGATCACGGCCTCGGCCTCGGCGATCCCGGCGGCGTACGCCGGGAAGAGGGCGAGCGAGACGGCGGTCGGGTAGCAACCGGGCACCGCGACGCGCTTGGACCCCTCCAGCGCGGCGCGGGCACCCGGCAGTTCGGGAAGGCCGTAGGGCCAGGTCCCGGCGTGCGCGGAGCCGTAGAACCGCTCCCAGTCGGCCGCGTCATGGAGCCGGAAGTCGGCGCCCATGTCGACGACGAGGACGTCCGGGCCGAGCTGCTCGGCGACAGCGGCGGACTGCCCGTGGGGAAGGGCAAGAAAAACGACGTCATGCCCGGCAAGCACGTCGGGGGTGGTCTCCTGGAGCACCCGGTCGGCCAGCGGCAGCAGGTGCGGCTGCAGTGCGCCGAGCCGCTGCCCGGCGTTGGAGTTACCGGTCAGGGCGCCGATCTCCACCTCGGGGTGCACGAGGAGCAGACGCAGCAGTTCCCCGCCCGCGTACCCACTCGCTCCGGCCACCGCCACACGTACTGCCATGAAACCCTCCTCCTAGATGGCATGACTATACGTTTCGCTGCACGTTTATGCAATACCGTGGATCAGTATGCGAGCCGGCCCGGAGGCAGCGAGAGCGGAATCGGTTCCGTTACGGCAAGGGCAGAACGCCCTACTGTCGTCGACATGACGCAGCCAGTGGCAGATGCGCACACACCCGAGAACGCCCCGGGCGCGGCACGCCTGATCGCCCTGTCCGACGGCATATACGCCATCGCCATGACCCTGCTCGTCATCGACGTGGCGGTCCCCGCTCATCTCGACGACGCCGCGTTCCACCAGGCCCTGCGCGATGCGATGCCCAGCCTCGGCGCCTTCGCGCTCAGCTTCACCCTCATCGCCGGATTCTGGCGTGACCACCGACGTATCCTCGTCGGCCTGCCCGTCGAGACGGTCATGGTCACCCGTCTGATCCTGCTCGGCCTCGGCCTGGTCGCGCTGCTGCCCTTCCCCACCGGACTCCTGGCCGCGTACGCCTCCCAACCCGAAGCCGTCGCCCTGTACGCGGGTGCCATGGCCGCGATCCACGCGGTGCACGCGACCCTGCTGCTGCTCACTCAACGCCGAGTGCACCCGTCGCCCGCATCATCCGCCGCGGTGGCCCGCCGCCGCTTCACCGCCCAACTCGGCTCCAGCGTTCTGATCTTCGGCCTGTCCATTCCCCTGGCCTTCGTCAACACGGAAGCAGCCATGTGGTCCTGGCTCACACTCATCCCGGCCCACTACGTCCTCGGCCACCACTCCCAGCGAGGCCCTGATATCGCCGGGTGCGAGGGGCGTCCTTAAGGGGCGCGGGGAACTGCGCGACAAGCCACAACGCGCCCGCGCCCGACAAACAACCCCTTCCTCACCCCTTCCTGATCCGCAGGAACGTGACCGAGTTCGCCGGGAACGTGTACGTGAACTTCCTCGCGACGCCCGTGAGGGTCGACCTCACCGGCGCGACCGGAGTAGCCGTCTCACTGTTCACCGCGTCCGGCGCGGCGGCCAGCGTCGTCACCGCCGCCTTGGACTTCACCTTCGTACGGCCGAGGTCGATCGTCGTACGGGCCTGCGCCGCCTGGGCGTTGACGACCTTGACGATCAGGTCACCCGTCTTCGCGTCCTTCGTGACGATCTGACGGAACGGCTCGGCCGGCTTGTCGTCGGTGAAGCTGCCCCACTCCTGGCCGTCGAGGGAGAGGGTGACCTGACGGCCGCGCACCTTGACGTCGATGTCGTACGCACGTCCCGTCTCGATCGAGCCTGCCTTGGACACGAGCGTCGACTTGCCGCCGTCCGTGGCCTGTTCGACGGCGGACAGGGTGTTGTTCCAGCCGCCCAGGTTCCACCAGTAGTAGTTCCCGGTGTCCTTGACGCCGAAGGCGACGAGGAAGCCCTCCCTGCCGGACTTCTTGGTGGCCTTCACATGGAGGTCGTAGTCGTGCCAGGCGGGGTCGCCCGCGGAGACCATGGTGTTCTCGGCGGCGACATCCGTCTGGACGTACTGCCCGTCCTCGACCGTCCAACTGCCGCCCCCGGTGTGGGTCCACTGGGCGGCGTCACCCGAGAAGTCGTCGCTCAGCAGCGCCGTGCCGTCCGCGCCGGTGACCTTCACGTCGTCGTACGCCGCCGTGGTCGCCCACGTCGACAGGCCGACGGCGCCCGAGATCGGGCCGCTCACCGAGGGCGTGCCGGTCGCGGTGGTGGGGACGACACGGTCGCCGACGTTGGTCATGAACAGCTTCTGCACCTCGTACGAGGCCGATCCCCAGGACGCGTGGTTGTTGAACCAGATCATGTCCGGGCGCCACTGCACCGCGTCCTCGTTGGCGAGCAGCGGGGCGTACGAGGCGAGCTTGACGACGTCCGCGTTGCGCTCCAGGCCGGTCATGAACGCGGCCTCGGAGAGGGCGTTCTTGAAGGTGTTGCCGCCGGAGGCGTACTCGCCGAGGAAGACCTTGGGGCCGTTCCTGTCGTAGGAGTCGTAGCGGTCGTTGTTCTGGAGGAACCAGTCGGTGCTGTTGTAGTAGTGCTCGTCGACCATGTCGACGTCGGCGTCCCGGTTGAGCTTCCAGGCGGTGTCGAAGGTCGAACCGCTGTCGTCCGGACCGGAGTTGGAGATGATCGTGATGTCCGGGTACTTGGCCTCGATGGCGGTCCGGAACTCGGTGAAGCGGGCGAAGAACTCGTTCGGCAGGTTCTCCTCGTTGCCCACCTCGATGTGGGTGAGGTGGAAGGGCTTCGGGTGGCCCATCTGCGCCCGCTTCCGCCCCCACTCACTGGTCACCGGGCCGTTGGCGAACTCGATGAGGTCGAGCGTGTCCTGGACGTGCCGCTTCAGCAGCGCCTCGTCGACGACGGCCTTGTTCTGCCCGCAGCCGGTGACCAGCGCCGGGACGACGGGCAGCGGCATCGCGCCGATGTCCTCCGAGAACTGGAAGTACTCGTAGTAGCCGAGCCCGTAACTCTGGTTGTATCCCCAGAAGTTGGAGTTGGTCGCGCGCTGCTCGACCGGGCCGACGGTGTCCTTCCACTGGTACGAACGCTTGCGCTCCCAGTTGGACGCCTCGCTGTAGTCCTGCATGGACCCGGTGTTGACCAGACAGCCACCCGGGAAGCGCACGAAGCCGGGGTCGAGCGCGGCGATCTTCGAGGCGAGGTCCTTGCGCAGCCCGTGCCCCTTGTACGTGTCCCGGGGCAGCAGCGAAATCATGTCCAGGGCAACGGAGTTGTCCGTCGCGACCGTCAGCCGCCCGGTCGTGCTGGAGCGGGTGGCCGTGAACCGCGCCCGGTACTTGGCCCAGCCGCCCTTCACCTCGACCTGGCGGGCCTCGGCGAGGACGCCCCCGGCGTCGGTGAGGGACACGGTGAGCGTGCCGGCCTGGTCGGCACGGGCCCAGACGGAGAAGTCGTACTTCTTGCCGTCCTCGACCCTGATCCCGGTGTTGTAGCCGGAGTTGGTGACGGAGGAGCCTGCGCCCAGGGAGAGGTAGGTGCGGTTACGGGCGTTCAGGCGCCCGTCGTCGCCGACCGCCGTGGCCGTACCGCCGACCGCCCAGGAGGTGAGGGGCGTGTAGGAGCGGTTGTCGGCGGTGGAGTACTCGAAGGATCGGTTCTGCACGAGTTCGGCGTACAGACCGCCGTCGGCGGCGCGGTTGATGTCCTCGAAGAAGACGCCGTACATCGTGTCGTCGATCTTGGCGCCCTTGGCCGCCGGGTCCACGGTGATGGCGTAGTCGGTGACGTCCTCGGCGTTGGCCGGGGCGGGGACGACCGCCGAGACCACCAGGAGTGCGGTGGCCGTGAGACCTAGTCTCCAGCGGGTGCGTGTGCGTGACATGGATACTCCGCGGCTCTGTCGATACAGTTCGGGATATCGGACAACGATCAGCACTTCGAACGGCAAGATAGGTATGTGACTGAAGTGCGTCAATGGATCGCACGGAACTCGAAACTCTCGGGGAGGGCGGCGACATGGGCGAGTTCCGGCCAGTAGCCGATGCACTGCTCTATCTGGCGGGAAGCTGGCGAGCGGAGCGGACGGTGCGGGACCTCGCGGGCACGGACGACACGGCAGACGACACGGACGAGGGGACCTTCACCGGGACCACGACGTTCAGCCCGCTGGACGAAGGGGGCCTGCTCCACCACGAGTCCGGCACGTTCGTCTGGCAGGGTGTCGCCCGCCCCGCCGAGCGGACGCTCCGCTTCCTCCCGGGCACCGCCCCCGGCACGGCGGACGTACGCTTCGCGGACGGCCGCCCGTTCCACGACCTGGACCTGACCTCGGGCCGATGGGTCACCGACCACCCCTGCTCGGCCGATCTCTACCGCGGCGAGTTCACGGTTCTGGACTCGGACCACTGGCGGACGGTGTGGCGGGTGGCGGGCCCGGCCAAGGACCTGGTCCTCACGACCGACTACGCTCGCGCCGACTGAGGGAACTCGAAGCGAAGGTTCCAGCGGCCCGCACGGCCCGTGACGACGGTCGTGGACAAGGGGCGGACGTCGAGGTTCCAGTAGGTCGAGGGCGGTGCCTTCAGGGCGTAGACGAGGGCCGCCCTGATGACCGAGGGCTCGGCCACGGCGACGATCCGGCCGCCGTCGTCGACGGGCCGGGTGTCGAGCCAGCCGCCGACGCGCGAGATGAAGTCCAGCAGCGACTCGCCGCCGTGGGGCGTGGCGCGCGGGTCGGCGAGCCAGGCGTCAACGGCCTCGGGCTCCCGGGCCATCGCCTCGCCGAGGGTGAGCCCGTGCCAGCGGCCCATGTCGCAGTCGCGCAGGGCGAGTTGGACGAGCGGCCCGTAGCCGAGGGCGTCCCCGGTGGCCCGGCTGCGGGGCGTCGGGGAGCAGTAGCGCAGCTCGGCCGCCGCCAGCGGCACCAGGTCGTGGGCGGCGCGCTGCACCTCGTCCCAGCCGGCCTGGTCCAGCGGCCGGTCGTCGTCGAAGCGCTCGGCGAGCAACGGGGAGCTGCGCGCAGCGGCGACGAACGTGACCCGAAGTTGCATGCGGCGATGGTCTGCCGGGAAAGAACGCAGGTCAAGGGGCGTTACGCAGGAGTTATCGAGGGTACGCGCCGACCACCGCCCGATCCCCACAGAGGCTTTACGTCGACTCCACGAGGGCTTCACTCCCGGCTCGCCCCGCGTCAGAACACGCCGTCGGAGCACACCGTCAGAGCACGCCGTCGGAGCACCTCCCCGAAGCGCCTCCTCAGAGCACCTCGTCACGGGCCCCGCGCAGCCTCCGTACCCCCTCCTCGATCTCCCCCACCCCCGCGACCGCCGCGAAGCTCAACCGCACGTGGGCCGCCGGGGGTTCGGCGCTGAAGTAGGGGCGGCCCGGGGTGATCGCGACGCCCGCGCGCAGGGCGGCGGCGACGAGGGCGTCCTCGTCCGTGCCGTCGGGAAGGCGGAGCCAGAGGTGGTAGCCCCCCGACGGGATGTGGGGCAGGGACAGTTGGGGGAGGATCGTCAGCAGCGCGGTTGTCATGGCGTCCCGGCGGACCCTCAACTCCCTTGACAACGCCCGCAGATGACGCGGCCAGGCCGGGGAGCCGACGAGTTCGAGGGCCGCCTCCTGCAAGGGGCGCGGGACGAAGAAGGTGTCGACGATCTGGATGGCGCGCAGCCGTTCCAGTACCGGGCCCCGGGCCGCGAGCGCGCTCACCCGGAAGCTCGGTGAGGTCGCCTTGGTGAGCGAGCCGACGTGGACGACCACACCGTCGGGGTCCTCCGCCGCGAGCGGACGCGGCAGCGGGGCCGCGTCCTCGTGCACCAGCCGCCGTACGAAGTCGTCCTCGATCACGAAGGCGCCGGCCGCGCGGGCGATCCGCAGCACCTCTCCGCGCCGCTCGGGCGCCAGCACGGCCCCGGTCGGGTTCTGGAACAGGGGCTGGCAGACGAACACCCGGGCGCCGGTGGCCCGGAACGCGTCGGCCAGCAGCGGCGGGCGTACGCCGTCCGCGTCCACCGGGACCGGCACCGGGCGCAGACCGGCCGCGCGGGCGATGGCCAGCATGCCGGGGTAGGTGGGCGACTCGACCAGTACCGGAGCGCCGGGCGGGGCGAGGGCGCGCAGGGCCGTCGTCAGGGCCGCCTGGCCGCCCGCCGTGATCAGTACCTCGGCCGCCGTGACGGCCCCGCCGATGCCCCGCGCGAACCATTCGCGCAGCTCCGGCAGCCCGTCCAGGTGCGGCCGGCCCCACGCCCCGGGTCGGCGTCCGGCCCGCGAGAGGGCCGCCGCCATCGCCCGCTCGGGCTGGAGCGAGGGGTGCAGATAGCCGCCGTTGAACTCGATCACCCCGGGCGGCGGCGCGGCGAGCGAGATGACGACACCTGAGGCGTTCACCGTGCGCGGTACGAGGTCGGCGGCGCCGTCCGCGCTCAGGGCGACCTCCTGCCAGGAGGCGTCCCCGGCGGGGGTGGAGGCGGGGCGTGGCCCGGCGCGGTACGCGCCCGCTCCCGGGCGGGTCACGACCAGGCCCTCGGCGGCCAGTTGCGCGAGCGCCCGGGAGACGGTCACCGGGCTCACGCGGTAGCGCTCTACCAGGACGCGACTAGACGGCAGCTTTCCACCAGGAGAGTAGCGGTTCAGCTCCTCTCGCAGCCTGTTCGCCAGTTCACCGACACTGCTACGCTCTTGCATGAGAGCACAGGATAGCGCTACCGCACCGACTCCGATAGCGGTCAACGGACGCACGAGGGCCCCGGAGACCCCGGGTGCCCACACGGGTCCCCCGTCCGAGAAGTCCAGCGCCCGCCGCGTCGGCACCCTGCAGGCCGCCCTCGGCGTCTTCGCCTTCTCGCTCACCTTCCCGGCCACCGCCTGGGGCCTGGAGGGATTCGGCCCGTGGTCGCTGGTGGCCGTTCGGACCGTGCTCGCGGCGCTGATCGCCGGTGGCTGTCTGCTGGCGCTGCGCGTGCCGCTGCCGGCCCGCCCGCACTGGGCGGGGCTCGCGGTCGTCGCGGCCGGAGTCGTCCTCGGCTTTCCGCTGCTCACCACGCTCGCTCTGCAGACCTCGACCACCTCGCATGCCGCCGTCGTGATCGGTCTGCTGCCGCTGACGACGGCCCTCTGCTCGGCGCTGCGCATGGGCTCCCGCCCCTCGCGCGCCTTCTGGGCGGCGGCCCTGGCGGGCGCGGCGGCCGTTCTCGCGTTCACCGTCCAGCAGAGTGGCGGCGCTCTGGCCGGCGCCGACGCCTATCTCTTCGGCGCCCTGCTGGTGTGCGCGGCCGGCTACACGGAGGGCGGCCGGCTGGCCCGGGTCATGCCGGGCTGGCAGGTCATCGGCTGGGCGCTGGTGCTGAGCCTGCCGCTCACCGCGCCCACCGCCGCGCTGGCGCTGACGTACGAGCCCGTGCACCTCACCGCGCACAGTGTGATCGGGCTGCTCTGGGTGGCGGCGGGGTCGCAGTTCCTCGGCCTGGTCGTCTGGTACCGGGGCATGGCGGCGATCGGCATTCCGAAGGCCAGCCAGTTGCAGTTGGCGCAGCCCCTGCTCACACTGGTGTGGTCGGTCCTGCTGCTGGGCGAGCAGCTGACGCCGGCCGCTCCGCTGACGGCGGCGGCCGTCCTCGTCTGTATCGCCGTCACCCAGCGGGCCCGCGGCTGAGAACCGAGAGGAGACCCGCAGATGCGCGCAACCGTGGGCGACCAGCTTGTCCAGCACGGCAGGGTGGTCGGCCAGCACGACCAGGTATCGGAAGTCGTCGAGGTCATGGGCCAGGAGGGCACTCCCCCGTACCGCGTCCGCTTCCCGGACGGCCACGAGGCAGTGATGTCCCCCGGCCCCGACTGCGAGGTCCGCCACAAGGACAAGGACGCTTAGCGCTCCGCTTGAAGTGCCGTGATGGGTCGTCGGTCGTCTGCGGCGCCTTCGTGGCTGGTCGCGCAGTTCCCCGCGCCCCTTTGGGGCGCTCAGCGCGGTGGCGTCGCCGGCTGCTGGTAGTGGTCGGCGACCACCCGTGCCATGGCGCCGATCTTGTCGACGCCGACCTCCTTCGCCGAGAAGAAGACGTGCCCGCGCGCCTCGGGGTAGTCCTGGGCGAGGGTCAGATGCCTGGACAGCTCGGCCGGGTCCTGCCAGGCCGCGGGCTGCGCCGGGTCGCCCGCTTTGTACAGCGCCTCACCGACGTACAGCTTCGTGCCCGTGCCCTTCGCGGTCTCGGCCCACCAGGGCAGCAGCTTGGCGTAGTCGGCGGCGGCGAAGCCGATGTTCCAGTAGATCTGCGGGCAGATGTAGTCGATCCAGTTCTGCCGCACCCATTTCCTGGTGTCCGCGAACAGGTCGTCGTACGTCTGCACACCCGCCTTCGTGTCCGAGCCGAGCGGGTCGGTCGCCACGTTGCGCCACACGCCGAAGGGGCTGATCCCGAAGTCGGCGCCGGGGCGTACGGCCTTGATGCGGGCGGCCGTCTCCAGTACGAGTCTGTCGATGTTGTCGCGCCGCCAGGAGGCCCGGTCGGGGAAGGACCCGCCGCACTTCGCGTACTCGGCGTCGTCGTCGAAGGTCTGGCCGGCGACCGGGTACGGGTAGAAGTAGTCGTCCCAGTGGACGCCGTCGACGTCGTACTTCGCCACCGCGTCGAGCATCGCGTCCTGGACGAAGCGGCGGACCTCCGGCAGCCCGGGGTTGTAGTACAGCTTGCCGCCGTACGGCACCACCCAGTCCGGGTTCCTGCGCGCCGGGTGGGAGGCGACGAGCTTGCTCGGGTCGGTGTTGTTGGCGATGCGGTACGGGTTGAACCAGGCGTGCAGTTCGAGACCTCGGGCGTGGGCCTCCTCGACCGCCGTGCCCAGTGGGTCCCAGCCGGGGTCCTTGCCCTGGGTTCCGGTGAGGACCTGCGACCAGGGCTCGTACGGTGAGGGCCACAGGGCGTCGGCGGTGGGGCGGACCTGGAAGAACACCGCGTTGAGGCGCCGGTTCACCGCCGTGTCGAGGTGGGTGATCAGCTCGGCGCGCTGCTGGGAGGCGGTCAGGCCCTGCTTCGACGGCCAGTCGCGGTTGGTGACCGTGGCCAGCCACATGCCCCGCAGTTCGCCCGTCGCCCGCCTGCGGCCACGCTTCGACGCGCTCGGCTCCGCACCGGCCAGCGCGGCTCCCGTCACCGCCCCGCCCACCACGAGCGTCGACAGGGCGGTCACCGCGAACGCCCGCCGTGACATGCGCGCGTGCCGCGCCTTCCCACTCATTTCCGTACCTCCGGTATGCGCCGTGTCGGACAAGTCACAGACCGTCCGCACCCGTCCCGGGTCAGACTCCCATGGGAGGCCCGGACAATTGAGCAATCGCCGCCGAAGGTAACGTGCAGGTTTGGCGCAGGCCGGACGGCCGGTCAAGATGATCAGTGAAAGGGACGATGTGACCGACATCGAGCGGGTCGGAGTCGTGGGCTGCGGCCAGATGGGGGCGGGCATCGCCGAGGTGTGCGCCCGCTCCGGACTGGACGTGAAGGTCGCCGAGACCACCGGCGAAGCCCTGGAGTTCGGCCGCACCCGGCTGTTCAACTCCCTCTCCAAGGCGGCCGAGCGCGGCAAGATCTCCGAGGAGGAGCGGGACGAGACGCTGGCGCGGCTCAGCTTCACCACCGACCTGGGCGAGTTCGCGGACCGCGACCTGGTGATCGAGGCCGTCGTCGAGAACGAGCAGGTGAAGACCGAGATCTTCCAGGTCCTCGACCAGGTGGTGACCCGCCCGGACGCGATCCTCGCCTCCAACACCTCCTCGATCCCCCTGGTGAGGCTGGCCGTCGCCACCTCCCGGCCCGACCAGGTCGTCGGCATCCACTTCTTCAACCCGGCCCCGGTGCAGAAGCTCGTCGAGCTGATCCCGGCCCTCACCACCTCCGAGGGCACCCTCGGCCGCGCCCAGCTGTTCGCCGAGAAGGCCCTCGGCAAGCACGCGATCCGCGCCCAGGACCGCTCGGGCTTCGTGGTGAACGCCCTGCTGATCCCGTATCTGCTCTCCGCGATCCGGATGTTCGAGTCGGGCATGGCCAGCCGCGAGGACATCGACAACGGCATGGAGATGGGCTGCGCCCACCCGATGGGCCCCCTG
The DNA here is from genome assembly GCF_053599695.1 of Streptomyces sp. NPDC000878. NCBI lineage: Bacteria > Bacillati > Actinomycetota > Actinomycetes > Kitasatosporales > Streptomycetaceae > Streptomyces > Streptomyces sp. NPDC000878. The sequence goes on from NZ_JBSFMT010000065.1 coordinate 53,438, forward strand.
AAGCTGTCCGACCTGATCGGCCTGGACACGGTCGCCTCGGTCGCCTTCTCGATGTACGAGGAGTACAAGGAGCCCCTGTACGCCGCTCCCCCGCTGCTCCAGCGCATGGTCGACGCGGGCCGGCTGGGCCGGAAGTCGGGCTCGGGCTTCTACACGTACGCGTAAATATCACCCAGCGTCACACTTGGGCATGCACGGGCCCGGCACCCTTCGAGGTGCCGGGCCCGCGGCATTCACACACCGTGTGCGCGCCGGACACGCATATGCCCCTCGCACACTCTCCCCACGCGCCCACCAGGCGAGTTGACTCATCATGCGCATGCAAGGGATGTGACGACTACGGAAAGGAGCGGACACGTGACCGCCGACCCCGAGCATCCCGTGGCTCATGGAGAACTCGCAGAGTTACGCCGCCGCCTCGATGTCGCGTACGCGCGCGTCGAGGGAGGGCTGGCCCTGCTCAGTCATCGCACGAAGGAGACGGACAAGGAAGTCGACGATCTGACCAACCGGGTCGTCCACCTCGAACACGCCCGATGGCCGTTGCGGGGCGTCGCGGCCCTCACGGCCCTCGGGGCACTGGCCGTGACGGTCTGGCAGGCACTAGGACGCTGAACAAGGCCATCTAGGTGTCCTGCCCGAGCCTGAGATGGTGCAACAGCAGTAGCGCGGCCGCCATGTTGGCGGCCGGGACCTCCCCGCGGGCGACCATGTCGGGGACGAGCTTGAGAGGGATCCACTCCCTGCGGTCCGACTCGAAGTCGTCCACGGGGTGCCCGATGTACTCACCCTCCTCGGCCCAGTAGATGTGGTGCCGGGCGTCGGTGAGCCCGTTGGACGGCTCGACGCTCATGAGGTGCCGCAGGGGTCCCGGTCGCCAGCCCGTCTCCTCCTCCAACTCCCTGGCCGCCGCGAAGGCGATGTCCTCGCCGTCCTCCACGACCCCGGCCGCGAGTTCCCACCCCCAGCTGTCGGTGATGAACCGGTGCCGCCACAGCAGGAGTACCTCGTTGGCCTCGTTCACCACCGTGGCCACGGCGACGGGCCTCAGCCGTATCAGGAAGTGGTCGAGATGCCGCCCGTCCGGCAGCTCGACATCTGCGAGATTGACCTGGAACCAGCGATTTTCATACACAGTTTGTTCGTTCTGTTTCATCCACTGCACGGTTCTGCCACCTTCCGCCGAGTAGATGGCAATATGGCAGCAGGAGCCTCCTGACAGCAGGCGCACAGAATGCGACTCACCGCGCGACTACCCACGAAGCCGCGCGCCAAGGGTGTTCCGCGAGGAGTGTCTAGAGCGGTACGCGCAGTGCCCCGTCGATCAGTTCGGCTGCCTCGGCCGTGCCCGCGCAGCCGTTGCGCACCAGGTGTTCGCGTACCGCCCGGAGTCTGTCGCGCAGCCGCTGGGACTCCATTCCGCGTGCCTGCTCGGCCATCTGCACCGCGGTGGCCACCGCCTTGTCGGCGTTGCCCCGGCGCAGTTCGATCTGGCTGAGCATCGCGAGCCGGTGCACTCTGCCCCGGTCGTGCGCCGGGTTGTCCACCGCGGCCGTCGCGTGCTCCCCCGCCGCCGTCAGATCACCGAGGCTCAGCAGCGCCTCAGCCACCTGGACGTTGACCAACCCCGGCTGGACATAGCCGGTCTCGTCGGGCTCGTAACCGCGCCGGATGCGTTCGGCGGCCTGCTCGGCCCGCCGGATGCAGGAGAGCGCGCTGCTGCCGTCGCCCAGGTGCGCGTACGCCTTGGCCTGCATCGCGTAGAGGTCGGAGGCGAGCGCCGGCGTGATGTGCTTGCCCGCGGCGCGCAGCGCGGCCTCCGCGAAGGCGACGGCCTGCCGGTACTCCCGCATGAACAAGGCCTGGTTGACGAGCAGTGCGATGACGTAGGCCCCAAGTCCCTGGTCCCCACTGGCCTTCGCGAGCCGCAGGGCCTGGTGGAAGTAGCGCTGGGCGAGCCCATGGGCATCGGAGTCGTACGCGCAGATCCCGGCGATGGCCACCAACCCGCCCGTGGCCCGGTGCAGTTGGCGGCCGGTGGCGTCGGTGTAGCTGCCGCGCAGCAGGGGCGCGGTCTCGGCGTTCAGGAAGCCGACGATCCGGGTGCGGGTCGCTATGCCGCCGGCCTTGCGGTACATCTGCTCGTAGTGGGCGCGGGCGGAGCGGAGCATCTCGATGTCGGCCATGCTGACCCGGTGCCGCCCGCCGCGCGACACGTCCACGTCCTCGGGCGGGTTCTCCCACTCCCACACGGGCATCACGGCGGGCGTGCCGGTGACGGCGGGGGCGCCGAGGATGTGCGGGCGCTGCTGTTCGTCGGAGCGCCACAGGGCGGTCGCCCGCTCGACGAACCCGGACAGCGAGGTACCGGCCGAGCCGAGCGGGCCGGAGGTGTCGCCGGACACGCCGAGGCCGATGTCGTCCAGTCTGACCGGGCGGTGCAGGCGGGCGGCGAGCACCTCGCAGATCAGGTCGGGCACCTGGCCCCTGGGCCGCTGCCCCTTCAACCACCGTGCCACGGCAGTGTGTTCGTACCTCAGGGCCAGTCCACGCGCCCGGCCCGCCTGATTGACGTGGGCAGCCAGTCCCGCGTGCGAGATGCCCGCCTCGTCGAGGATCGCGTCGAGCAGGGTGTTGGGCTGCATGTGCCCTCCGGTGGCTCTCGGTGCCTGCCGTGTCCGTCAGCGTAGTGTGTTCGCCTTCACACGGGGTGTGATCGGAGTACGTGAATCCGTAGCGTGTGCACTCTGTTGCGGAGAGTGCCTGTCCGGTTGACTGAAATGCCTCGCAAGAGGTCGCCGGGCCGCCGGCTCCCCCTCGTACAGTGCGGCGGCTCGGCCCGTTCAGCAGGGGTAAGTCCTGTTGTGGGTTGGCTGCGGGTAGTTCGTGGCTGGTCGCGCAGTTCCCCGCGCCCCTGAAAACTTGTAGCTCACGTGACTTGATGGGCAACGGGGTGTTCCTGCTGCCTTGGGACATGGCTGCGGTCGTTTCTCAGGACCAGTACAGCCACGTCGTCCGTCGGGGGGCCGTCGGTGTGTCGCAACAGGCGGGTGAAGATGGCCCGTAGGACCGCCTGCGGGGAGATCGGCTGGGTGCGGACCGCCTCTGCCAGTACGGCAGGCAGGGGAAAGAACCGGCCATGGGCATCGCGGGCGTCCTCGACGCCGTCTGTGTGGAGCAACAGGGACTCGCCGGGGAGGAGTTGGCCGTAGTGTTCGGCGGACAGTTCGGCCGGTAGCGGGAACGGGCCGAGCGGGGGCAGGGGTTCGCCGGACGTGAGTACGTCGACCCGGCCGCCGCTGAGCAGATACGGCGCCGGATGCCCGCAGTTGAAGGCCCGCACCTCGCCGTCCCCGCCGATCTCCAGGAGCAGTACGGTGACGAACTCCTCGGCGACCGGACTGTCGGGGTCCAGCGCGGCCGAGGGCCCCGCCGAGGGATGTTCGGCGCGTGCCCGCTCGCCCAGGTGTCGGGCCAGCGCCCGCTCCAACCGCCGCAGTACGCTGCCGAGTTCGGGCTCGTCGTGCACGGCCTCACGGAAGCTGCCGAGGACGGCGGCGACGGTCCCGATCGCGCCGATGCCATGTCCGCGCACGTCACCCATCACCACCCGTACACCGTGCTCGGTGGCGATGACCTCGTACAGGTCACCGCCGACCACGGCACCCCGGTCGGCGGACAGCTGGGCGGCGGCGACCCGCAGCCCGTCGATGCGCTGCGGCAACGGACGCAGCAGCACGCTCTGCGCGGCCCCGGCGACCTGCCGGGCGAGCCTCAACTCGCGTAGCAGCGCCCAGCGGACGTGGAATATGAGCCCGGTCCCGACGGCGAAGAACACGGCACTGGTGACGATCCGCGCCCCCAGTCCCTCCTGTTGGGCGAGCGGACAGGTCAGTTTGTACGTGATCGCCGTGGCGCCCCACGCGGTGGGCAGCGCGAGCGACAGCACCCGCCGCCGACGCCGGCACCCCGGCCTGCACCGCCGCCGCACACCAGTCTTGATACGGATCATGCCGACGGCCCCCCAGTCAGGCCCTGACAACACAAATCGGACCGGTCCCGAAAGACCGGTCCGATTCTGTCGACCACATGCCCCGAAGGGACCACTTCGCCCGAACTTGTCACCCGAAGGAGTGAAGTGACCGATGGGGGGAGGGGGGTAGGGGGCGCAGCCCCCACCCCCCTCCAGGGGCGCGGGGAACTGCGCGACCAGCCACGACGGACCCGCAGCCGAAAACCGCCCACCCCAACGCCACTAGCTACGCAACACCGCTCCCGTCCGCTCCCCCGCAAGAGCAACCGCCGCATCCCGAGCAGCAGAAGCCTCATCAACGGTCAGCGTCCGATCAGCCGCCCGGAAGCGGAGCGCGTACGCGAGCGACTTCCGCCCCTCCCCCAACTGCTCACCGCTCTCGTACACATCGAACAACCGAAGCGACTCCAACAGCGCCCCCGCCCCCTCCCGCAACGCCGCCTCGACCGCCGCATGCGGAACCTCCCGCGCGACGACAAGCGCGACATCCTGCGTGGCAACAGGGAACGTCGAGATCTTCGGCCCCTTGGGCACGCCAGAACTCGCCGCCTCCAGCTGGTCCAGGTTCAACTCCATCGCACAGGTGCGCGCGGGCAACCCCAGCGCCTTCAGCACACGCGGGTGCAGCTCACCGGCGTACCCGATGACCTGCTCGGCGCCGTCGATCACGACGACCAGCGAGGCGCAGCGGCCGGGGTGCCAAGGCCCGTACTGGCCCGCGCGGACGAGGAGTTCGGTGCCCGCCTCCGCCGCCAGGCTCCGCGCCGCCTCGATCGCGTCGGCCCAGTCGGCCGGGCGGCCCTTGCCCCACCAGCCGGCCTGCTCGCGGGCGCCCGCGAGGACGACGGCGGCATGCCGGGGCTGGACGGGGAGAGCGGCCGTGAGCGACGCGATCTCCTCGTCCGTGGGGCGCCGGTCGACCGGAAGACGCCCGGCGATCAGCAGCTCGTCCTGCGGGTGGAAGACCAGGCCCGTCTCGAACAACGCCAGGTCGTGACTGCCCCGCCCGTCATTCCGCCGCAGCGCGCCGAGCAGACCCGGCAGCAGCGTCGTACGGAGCGCGGGCTCCTCGTCCGACAGCGGGTTGGCCAGCTTGACGACCTTGCGCTTCGGATCGTCGGCGGCCAGGCCGAGCTGGTCGAAGACGTGCTCGCCGATGAACGGGTAGTTCAGCGCCTCGACGTAACCCGCCCCGGCCAGTGCGCGGCCGACGCGGCGGTGCAGGCGCTGCCGGTCGGTCAGGCCGCGGCCCGCGGGGGGCTTCGGCAGCGTGGAGGGCAGGTTCTCGTAGCCCTCCAGGCGGATGACCTCTTCGGCGAGGTCGTTCGGGTCCGTCAGGTCGGGGCGCCAGGACGGGACGGTGACGATCAGTTCGTCCTGCCCGTACACGTCGCAGCCGACCTCCTGGAGACGGCGTACGACGGTCTCACGGCCGTAGTCGACGCCCGCGACCTTGTCCGGGTGGTCCGCCGGGATGGAGATCGTGCGCGGCGCGGACGGCGCGATGACCTCGGTGACGCCCGCGTCGGCGGTGCCGCCGGCGAGGAGGACCAGGAGGTCGACCGTGCGCTGGGCGGCGGCCGAGGCGGCCTGCGGGTCGACACCGCGCTCGAAGCGCTTGGACGCCTCGGAGGCCAGCTTGTGACGGCGGGCCGTGCGCGCGATGGTGAGCGCGTCGAAGTGGGCGGCCTCGATGACGACCTCGGTGGTGGTGCCCTCGGTGTCGTCGATCTCCGTGTTGGCGCCGCCCATGACGCCCGCGAGGCCGATGGCGCCGCGGTCGTCGGTGATGAGCAGGTCCTCGGGGTCCAGTGTGCGCGTGACACCGTCGAGGGTGGTGAGCTTCTCGCCCGGCTCGGCCCGGCGCACACCGATCGCACCCTGGACGCGGGAGCGGTCGTACGCGTGCAGGGGCTGGCCCAGCTCCAGCATCACGTAGTTGGTGATGTCGACGGCGAGCGAGATCGGGCGCATGCCCGCCTTCTGGAGGCGGCGCCTGAGCCAGATCGGGGACTGCGCGTCCGGGTCGAGCCCGGTCACCGTACGGGCCGTGAAGCGGTCGCAGGCGAAGGGGTCGGAGACCTCGACCGGGTAGCCGTACGCGTTCGGGGCCGGTACGTCGAGCAGGGCCGGGTCGCGCAGCGGGAGGCCGTAGGCGATGGCCGTCTCGCGGGCGATGCCGCGCAGGGACAGGGCGTACCCACGGTCGGGGGTCACGGCGATGTCGAGGACCTCGTCGACGAGCTGGAGCAGCTCGATGGCGTCGGTGCCGACCTCGTGCTCCGGCGACAGGACGATGATGCCGCCGCTACCGTCGTCGCCCATGCCCAGCTCGTCGCCTGAGCAGATCATGCCGTGCGAGGTGTGGCCGTACGTCTTGCGGGCGGCGATCGCGAAGTCGCCGGGCAGGACGGCGCCCGGGAGGACCACGACGACCTTGTCGCCGACGGCGAAGTTGCGGGCGCCGCAGACGATCTCCTGGGGCTCACCGGTGCCGTTGGCGGTGCCGACGTCGACCGTGCAGAAGCGGATCGGCTTCTTGAAGCCCTCCAGCTCCTCGATGGTCAGCACCTGGCCGACGACCAGCGGGCCTTTGAGGCCCGCGCCGACCTGCTCGACGGTCTCGACCTCCAGGCCGACCGAGATGAGCTTCTCCTGGACGTCTCGGCCGGTCTGCGTCGCCGGCAGGTCGACGTACTCCCGCAGCCAAGAAAGCGGGACCCGCATCAGATCTCCATCCCGAACGGCCGGGTGAACCGGACGTCGCCCTCGACCATGTCTCGCATGTCCTCGACGTTGTGGCGGAACATCAGCATCCGTTCGATGCCGAACCCGAAGGCGAATCCGCTGTACTTCTCGGGGTCGACGCCGCACGCGACGAGCACGCGCGGGTTGACCATGCCGCAGCCGCCCAGCTCGATCCAGCCCTCGCTGGAGCATGTCCGGCAGGGGCGGTCGGGGTTGCCGACGGACGTGCCCTTGCAGACGTAGCAGAGCATGTCCATCTCGGCGGACGGCTCGGTGAAGGGGAAGTAGTTGGGCCGCAGCCGCGTCTTCATGTCCGAGCCGAAGAGGGACTGGACCATGTGGTCCATGGTGCCCTTGAGGTCGGCCATGGTCAGGCCCTCGTCGATGGCGAGGAGCTCGATCTGGTGGAAGACGGGGGTGTGCGTGGCGTCCAGCTCGTCCGTGCGGTACACGCGGCCGGGGCACACGATGTAGACCGGCGGTTCGCGGTCGAGCATCGAGCGGGCCTGTACGGGCGAGGTGTGCGTCCGCAGCACGACACCGGACTCGTCGCCGACAGTGCCCTTGGGGCCCTCGACGAAGAAGGTGTCCTGCATCTGCCGGGCCGGGTGGTCCGGGGTGAAGTTCAGGGCGTCGAAGTTGAACCACTCCGCCTCGACCTCGGGGCCCTCGGCGACCTCGTACCCCATGGAGACGAAGACGTCCGCGACGCGCTCCATGAACGTGGTCAGCGGGTGGCGGGCGCCGGCCTGCACGCGGTCGTACGGCAGCGTGACGTCCACCGCCTCCTCGACCAGCACGCGGGCGTCCCGATCCGCTTCCAGCTCGGTCTGGCGGGCGGCGAGCGCCTTGCTGACGGCGCCCCGGGCCTGGCCGACGAGCTTGCCCGCGGCGGCCTTGGCCTGCGGGGGCAGCGCGCCGATCTCGCGGTTGGCGAGGGCCAGCGGCGAGGTGCCGCCGGTGTGGGCGACCTTGGCCTCCTGGAGCGCGTCGAGGGAGTCCGCGGCGGCGAAGGCGGCGAGCGCCTCGTCCCGCATGCGCTCGATCTCTTCCGGTTTCAAGGCCTCGACCTCTACAGGGTCGTACGACTTATTCGGTGCCGACATCTCTTCCCGTGCTTCCGGTTGGCTGGCGGATGGTCCCCGTCGTCTACGGCTCGGAGACGAATCGTCCACAGAGAGGGACGCAAAGGTGCCAAAGGCCGAGTCTAACGGGGGTGTGGTGTTCGAACGCGCCCGTGGGGCCTCGTCGGCGTTACTGAAGGTACGCCGGGGTGCTCACGGGCAACATAAATCGGAACTCGGCGCCGCCGCCGGGGGCGCGGCCGACCGTGATGGAGCCGCCGTGGGCCTCGACGATGCCCTTGACGATGTACAGCCCGAGGCCCGTGCCGCCGCGCTTGCTGCCCCGCCAGAAGCGGGTGAAGACGCGGTTCATGGACTCCTCCGGGATGCCGGGCCCCTCGTCGCTCACCGTGACCGACGTGGCCGTGTTCTGGTCGGTGTCCCCCTCACGCGGGGACAGCGCGGCCGTGACCTCGATGGTGACGGTTCCCTCGCCGTGGCGCACGGCATTTTCCAGCAGGTTGCTGAGCACCTGATCGATCTTGTCGGGGTCCGCCCAGAGGGCCGGCAGGGGCTGCTCTATCCGGAGCAGGAAGCGGTCGGCGGGCTGGCCCGCGGCCACGTAGGCCTGGATGTGGCGTCCGACGGCGGCGCCCATGTCGACGGGCTGGCGGCGCAGTTCGAGCCGGCCGGAGTCGATGCGCGAGATGTCGAGCAGTTCGGCGATGAGCCGGGTGACGCGGTTGGCGTCGGCGTCGACGGTCTCCAACATCAGTTTCTTCTGGTCGTCGGTGAACCGTTCCCACTTCGCGAGCAGGGTCGCGGTGAAGCCCTTGACGGAGGTCAGCGGCGAGCGCAGTTCGTGGGCGACGATGGCGATCAGCTCGGCGTGGCTGCGCTCGGTGCGGCGGCGGGCCTCGGTGTCGCGCAGGGAGACGACGACCCGGTGGATCGGCCCGGTGGGACGCGTACGCAGATAACGCGCCGAGACGAGCACTTCGCGCCCGCCGGGCAGCAGCAGGTTCCGCTCGGGCTGGCCGTTCCTGATCGCGAGCCCGCCGTACGGATCGGTCAGCTGCCACCAGCGGCGGCCTTCGAGGTCCTCTAACGGAAGGGCGCGGTCGAGCCGCTGGCCCAGGGCGTCGGCGGCGCGGACCGCGGTGATGCGTGCGGCGGCGGCGTTGAAGCAGATCACCCGGCCGTGCTCGTCGGCGACGACGAGACCGTCGGGCAGGTCGTCGGGGTCGATGCCCAGCTCGGCTCCGAATCCGGCTCCGGGCCGGGCGGGATCACCGTGCCGGGAGGCGGGTTCGCTCCGCAAATCCCGTGCCCCCAGTGTTCCGCTCGTGCCGACAGTCATCCCCGTACCCCACCTCTCGGACTGGCGCAGTGGGCCCCCGAGCCCGTCACCCTACTAGCTCTCGGTGACGGAGCGGCACCCTCCGGAGGCGCGCTGTGCACGGGCGGACGCGTAGAGACATACGGCGGCGGCGGTCGCCAGGTTCAGGCTTTCGGCCTTTCCATGGATCGGAACGCGCACGACAGCGTCGGCCAGCGCGCGCGTCTCCTCCGGGAGCCCCCAGGCCTCGTTGCCGAACACCCAGGCGGTGGGCCCGCCCATGGTGCCCTTGTCCAGCTCGTCGTCGAGGTCGTCCGCACCGGCTCCATCGGCGGCCAGAATCCGCACGCCGGCGTCCTTGAGCCCGGCCACGGCCTCCTCGACGGGCACCCCGACGGCCACGGGCAGATGGAACAGGGAGCCCACGGAGGCGCGTACGGCCTTGGGATTGTAGAGATCCACAGACGCATCGGTGAGTACGACGGCCTCGGCACCGGCGGCGTCCGCGCACCGCAGGACGGTGCCGGCGTTCCCCGGGTCGCGCACGTTCGCGAGGACGGCGACGAGCTTGGGCCGCGCCTTGAGGATGTCCTCGAACGGGGTGTCGATGAACCGGCAGACCCCGACGAGGCCCTGCGGGGTGACGGTGGTGGAGATGTCGGCGATGACGTCCTCGTCGGCGAGGTGGACGCGGGCGCCTGCCTCGTGTGCCTCCCCGACGATGTCGGCGTACCGCTCCGCGGCGTCGACGGTGGCGAACAGCTCGACGAGCGTCCCCTTGCCGTACACGGCCGCCTCCCGCACGGCCTGCGGCCCCTCCGCGAGGAAGAGCCGGTCCTTCCCCCGGAAGTTCCGCCGGGCTAGCCGCCGCGCGGCGGAGACGCGGGCGGAGCGGGGGGAGATCAGCTCGGGGGTGGCGGGCATGTGCGGCACCTTCGGGGTCGAGTGGGATGGGTGGTGTGTCGGGTGCGGCGCCGTCGTGGCTGGTCGCGCAGTTCCCCGCGCCCCTGAAAGACGAAAAGCACGGGGCCCAGCCCCTGCTTTTCAGGGGCGCGGGGAGCTGGGTCGCGACCCGGGACCTCCAACTCCTGCGCTATCCCGAGAAGTCGGCGATCGCGCAGCCGGTGGCCGCGGGCTGCTACCTCTCCACGTAC
>NZ_JBSFMT010000066.1:0-62844 GCF_053599695.1 Streptomyces sp. NPDC000878
AACACCTTTTTGTATAACATCTTGCCCACCCCGACCCTCTTCCGATCTCCTAGGTTGAGGTCGCCAGTTCGAACCTGGTCGTCCGCTCAGCAGTCGAAGGCCCCGGTCCAGTGGACGGGGGCCTTCGACGTGTTCCCATTCCATCGGCTCCATCGGCGTCTGACATTTGTCATGTGCGCTGATGACACCACGCACTGTCCGCCCCTCCCCCCGGCCGGGATGCTGAAGGCATGGAAACCAACGAACACGAACACGTGATTGAGGTCACTGACCTGCGGCGTGTGTACGGGGGCGGGTTCGAGGCGGTGCGCGGGGTGTCCTTCTCCGTGGGCCGTGGGGAGATCTTCGCCCTGCTCGGCACGAACGGCGCGGGCAAGACGTCCACGGTCGAGCTGCTGGAGGGGCTCGCGCCACCGGCCGGGGGACGCGTGCGGGTGCTGGGCCATGATCCGTACGCCGAGCGGGCCGTCGTACGGCCGCGCACCGGTGTGATGCTCCAGGAGGGCGGCTTTCCGTCCGACCTGACCGTCGGCGAGACCGCGCGGATGTGGGCCGGGTGCACGAGCGGGGCGCGGCCCGAGGCGGAGGCGCTCGCGCTCGTCGGACTGGAGCGGCGGACCGGCGTACGCGTGAAGCAGCTGTCCGGGGGTGAACGGCGGCGCCTCGACCTCGCGCTCGCCCTTCTCGGCAACCCCGAGGTGCTGTTCCTCGACGAACCGACGACCGGCCTCGACGCCGAAGGGCGCCGCGACACCTGGGAGTTGGTACGGGAACTGCGCGCCGGCGGTACGACCGTACTGCTCACCACGCACTACCTGGAGGAGGCCGAGGATCTCGCCGACCGGCTCGCCATCCTCCACGACGGGCGCATCGCCGCCGCCGGTACGCCCGCCGAGGTGACCGCCTCGCAGCCGTCCCGGATCTCCTTCGAGCTGCCGAACGGGTACTTCGTGGGGGACCTGCCGCCGCTCGACTCGCTCGGCGTGAGCGGGTATGAGGAGGAGGGGCGCGTCGTCCGGCTGCGGACCCATCAACTCCAGCGCGCGGCAACGCGGTTGCTGGTCTGGGCCGAGGGGGCCGGGGTCGAGCTGCGGGGGCTGGACGTGCGGTCGGCCTCGCTGGAGGAGGCGTTCCTGCGGATCGCGCGGGAGGCGTCGGCAGGGTCGACGGAGGCAGCAGGTTCTGTTGTGGCTGAGGAGCGTGTCGCGTGAGTGCGGTTGTCGGTACGGGAAGCACGGGTAGTACGGGTACTGGTCGCACGGGTACTGGTAGTACGACCACTCCCGCCGGGCGGATGCGGGCCCTGGCGCAGGCCGAGTTGACGTTGTTCCTGCGGAACAAGGGGATGCTCGTCACGGCCCTGCTGGTGCCGCTGGTGCTGCCGTTCAGCGTGCGGTCGGGCACCCAGGACATGGACCTGAAAGAGGTCGGGCTCAACATCGGGACGGTCATGCTGCCCGCCTCGGTCGGCTTCTCGCTCCTCTTCGCCGTGTACGCGGGCCTCGTCGGCGTCTACACCGCCCGGCGCGAGGAACTCGTCCTCAAACGGCTGCGCACCGGCGAGCTGCGCGACGTCGAGATACTCACCGGGGCGGCGCTCCCGGCGGCCACGACAGGCTTCGTACAGAGTGTGCTGCTGGCCATCGGCTGCGCCGTCCTGCTCGACCTCGACGCGCCGTCCGCGCCCCAACTCGCCGTCATCGGGCTGCTGTTGGGACTGGCGACGTGTGTGGCGCTGGCCGCGCTCACCGCCGCCCTCAGCCGGACCACCGAGAGCGCGCAGGTCACTTCGCTGCCGTTGATGCTCGTCTCGTTCCTCGGCTCCGGGATCACCGTCCCGCTGGAGGTGCTGCCCGACCGGGTCGCGTCCTTCTGCGAACTCCTCCCGCTGACACCGGCGATCACGCTCGTACGCGGCGCCTGGACCGGTGACCTGTCGGCGTACGAGGTCCTGGGCGCCGTACTGACCGGCCTGGCCTGGACCGTGCTGTCGGTGTTTGCTGTACGACGGTGGTTCCGCTGGGAACCACGGCGCTGACGGGGACGGGGGCAGGGGAAATGCGCAGGCCCGGGAGCTGGTGGGGGCGCAAGAGCACGCCGGCGAAAGTGGAGACGTACACCCGCTGGACCTTCCATATGATCGCCCTCGTCGAGATCACCGCGATCGGGCTGCCCGTGCTGGGGCTGCTGGACGTGCGGCTCGCGCTGTGGCTGTCGCTGGTGGTGTGCGGGCACGCCGTGCTGGGCGCGGTGACCGCCTCCCGGGCGCTGGACTGGATCTGCGGGACCCGGGAGCAGCCCGTACGGCTGATGGTCGCGCTCGGCATCGTCACCGTACTGATCGGTGTCGGTGCCCTCGTCCTGGTCACGCACGGGCCGGGCGGCGACGACCTGGAGACCGGCGCGGCCTCGCTGTTCATCGGGGTGGTGTCCTTCGGCGCGGGTGGCATCTCCCTCGGAATGCGCGGCCGGATGCGGATGCTGGTGATGGTGGCCTGCCTGGCCGTGGGCTCGGCCGCCGTGTCGTTCCTGCTGGGTCGCCCGGCGGGCGAGTCCGTCGGCACGGGCGTCGCGGTGCTGTTCAGCGCCGGGTTCATCGCGTTCACCTGCGCCCTCTCCGTCTGGCTGCTCAAGGTCGTGTACGAACTCGACGAGGCCCGCGAGACCCGCACCCGGCTCGCCGTCGCCGAGGAACGGCTGCGGTTCGGGCGCGATCTGCACGACGTGATGGGGCGCAACCTCGCGGTGATCGCCCTCAAGAGCGAGCTGGCGGTGCAGCTCGCCCGACGCGAACGGCCCGAGGCCGTCGACCAGATGATCGAGGTGCAGCGCATCGCACGCGAGTCGCAGCGGGAGGTACGGGATGTCGTACGGGGGTACCGCGAGGCCGACCTCGGTGCGGAACTCCTGGGCGCGCGGGGCGTGTTGACCGCCGCGGGGATCTCCTGCGAGGTGACCGGCGAGGCGGTCGGGCTGCCGGCCGAGGTGCAGTCGGCGCTCGGGTGGGTGGTCCGGGAGGCGACCACCAATGTGCTGCGGCACGGGGATGCCGGGTGGTGCGGGGTTCGGGTGCGAGTGGGGGACGGGTGCGTGGTGCTGACCGTGGAGAACGACGGGGTCACCGACGGCGGCAGGGAGTCCGGCGAGGGCTCCGGGGCGCAGTCGGGGGCGGGGGTGGGCTCGGGGTCGGGGCTTGTCGGGCTGCGGGAGCGGTTGACTGCCGTTGGGGGGCGGCTGGAGGCGGGGGTTGTGGGGGAGGGCCGGGATGCGGGTTCGGGTGCGGGTGCAGGTGCAGGTGAGGGGCAGGGGCGGTTTCGGGTGGTCGCTACTGTGCCTTTGCCTGCGGGGTCGGGGGCTGGATCGGGGACTGATTCGGGGGCCGGTTCGGGGGCGGGCTCCGGATCAGGGGCCGGGTCTGGATCGGGTCCTGATGCGGGAGCCGGATCAAGGGCCGCTGCGGGGGCCGCTTCGGGGGCGGGGACTGGTTCAGGTGCGGGGTCTGGATCGGGTCCGGGTGCTGGGTCCGGTGCTGGGTTTGTTGTGAGTGAGGTCTCTTCATGAGTGGGGTGCGGCTGCTGCTCGCCGACGATGAGCACCTCATCCGGGGTGCGCTGGCCGCGCTGCTCGCTCTGGAGGACGATCTCGTGGTCGTCGCCGAGGCCGCGACCGGGCCCGAGGCGCTGGCCATGGCCCGGGCGCACCGGCCGGACGTGGCCGTGCTCGATCTTGAGATGCCGGGCGCGGACGGTGTGAAGGTCGCCACATCGCTGCGGGCCGAACTGCCGGAGTGCCGGGTGCTGATCGTGACCAGCCATGGCCGGCCCGGGCATCTGAAGCGGGCGCTTGAGGCGGGTGTGCGGGGGTTCGTCCCCAAGACGGTCAGCGCGCAGCGGCTCGCCGAGATCATCCGTACCGTGCACGCCGGAAACCGTTACGTCGACCCCGAGTTGGCCGCCGACGCGATCTCCGCCGGGGACTCGCCGCTGACCGCGCGCGAGGCCGAGGTCCTCGAACTCGCCGCCGACGGTGCGCCGGTCGCGGAGATCGCGGAACGGGCCGCGCTGTCGCAGGGGACCGTACGGAACTATCTGTCGTCGGCCGTTTCCAAACTCGGGGCGGAGAACCGGCATGCGGCGGTGCGGCTCGCCCGGCGTCGGGGTTGGGTATAGTTGCTCTCGCGCCACGGCACGTACGGCAGGTTCGTACGACAGTGTGCGGGACGCGATGCGGACGTAGCTCAGTTGGTAGAGCGCAACCTTGCCAAGGTTGAGGTCGCCAGTTCGAACCTGGTCGTCCGCTCAGCAGTCGAAGGCCCCGGTCCAGTGGACCGGGGCCTTCGTCGTGCGCTACGTCCAGCTGACTCCGGTCAGGCGTTCGTACGCCTCGATGTACTTCGCGCGGGTCGCGTCCGTGACCTCCTGCGGGAGCGGCGGCGGGGGCTGCTCGCTGGCGCGGACCCAGCCGGACTCGGCGGACGTGAGCCAGTCCCGTACGAACTGCTTGTCGAACGAGGGCTGGGCGTGGCCCGGCTCCCACTCGTCGGCCGGCCAGAAGCGGGACGAGTCCGGGGTGAGGACCTCGTCGGCCAGGATCAGGGTCTCGCCGGCCGCCGTGGTCTCGTATCCGAACTCGAACTTCGTGTCCGCCAGGATGATGCCCCGGTCGCGGGCGATGTCGCGGGCGCGGGAGTAGACGGCGAGGGTCGCCTGGCGCAGCTCGGCGGCGGACTCGGCGCCGACCTGGCGGGCGACCTCCTCGTACGACACGTTCTCGTCGTGCTCGCCGACCGCCGCCTTGGTGGCCGGGGTGAAGATCGGGGCGGGGAGTTCCGAGCCGTCGGCCAGGCCCTCGGGGAGGGCCAGGCCGCAGACCGTACGGGACGCGTTGTACTCGGTGAGGCCGGAGCCGGTGAGGTAGCCGCGGGCCACGCACTCCACCGGCATCATGCGCAGGGACTTGCAGATCAGGGTGCGGCCCGCCCAGTCGGCGGGGGCGCCCGGCGGGAGTTCGGTGCTCAGGACGTGGTTGGGGGCCAGGTCCGCGAGCTGGTCGAACCACCAGAGCGAGAGCTGGGTGAGGACGCGGCCCTTGTCGGGGATCTCCGTCCGCAGCACCCAGTCGAAGGCGGAGATACGGTCGCTGGCGACCATCACGAGGTCGCCCGCCTCGTTCTGGTACAGGTCGCGCACCTTGCCGGTGTGCAGATGCACCAGACCCGGAACCTGAAGGGGCTCGGGCTTTTCTACGAATCCGGACACGGTTCCTCCCCGTGGTGATGTCCAAGTGGGTCGATTCTCCCGTATGCGGAGAGTCCGTCGACGCCAGGGGTTGGGAGGCCGGGTCTCAGTCTCGTTTGCAGATGCGGTCCAGGAGGTTTGCGGTGGCCCGCTGGACACGGGCGTCCACGTGGCCGGGGCGGTCCAGGGACGGGGACCACGCGAACGTTCCGGACGCGAAGACCAGGGAGCCGGAGGGGGCCCGGTAGAGGGAGGTCTCCTGGTGGCGGAGGGCGCCTTCGCTGTCGGCGTACGGGGAGTGGGCGAGGAGGATGCGGTCCTCGTGCTCGGGGAGCTGGGTGCGCGGGAAGTAGCGGTCGGCCTCGCCGGCGACCATGCCCTCGATCTGGTCGCCGTCGTGGGCGCCGGTCGCCTCCCACATCCAGTGGTCGGCGTTGCGCACGACCAGGGGGGTGGGCTCGGGGACCCGGCCCGCGTACTGGATGCCGATCAACTGCTGCTCGGGCCGGTCGATTTCGCGCCAGAGGGCAGGCTTCCCGGGCCCGCGGCGCTTTCGGCAGGTGAGGAGGCGGTCCGCGACGCCGGAGGGGGACGGGCCCAGCTCCACCTGCCAGTACATGGTGTTGGCGGAGAGGAAGACGAGGGACGTGCCGTTCTCCCGGGCGAGTTCGGTGGTGCGGCGCATCGCCGAGGACCAGTACTCGTCGTGGCCCGGGAAGACCAGGCCCCGGTAGCGGGTGGGGTCGACCCGGCCGGCGTGCAGGTCGCGGGCGTCGGCGTAGGCGAGGTCGTAGCCGTAGCGCTCGGCGAAGCGGATGAAGTCGTAGGCGTGGCCGACGTGGAGGGGGAGGCCGGCACCGGCGTACGGACGGTCGAAGGAGACGGTGGTCGCGGCGTCGGCCTCACCGAGGAGTCGGCCCTCCTCGTCCCAGGCGTGGTAGAGGCTCGCGCCGGTGTGGCCGTCCTCCGGGTAGAGGTTGTACGCCTGCCAGGTGATGTCGGGCAGGAGGAGCAGCAGGTCCGCGGGGTGGTTGTCGCGGACGGTGAAGGGGATGTGGGAGCGGTAGCCGTCGACGGTGGTGAGTACGGCGACGTACGCCCCGATGTTCCAGTACGACGGGATCTGCAGGCGCCAGGAGAGCCACCAGTGGTGGCAGGAGACGGTGCGGTCGGCGGTGAGGGGCGGGGGCTGGACGATGCCGGAGAGGCGGGGGCTGGTGGTGATCTTCGCTGCGCCGTCGCCGCCGTAGTGGCCGATGCGGTAGATGTCCACGGCGAACTCTTGGGGCGGGTCGACGGTGATGTGGAAGTCGATGGCCTCGCCGGGGGCCGCCGGGCCGGTGGAGGCGAAGCCCTTGATCTGACGGCGTACGTCGTCGGCGGCTCGGGGGCCGCCGGTGGGGCGGGGGGTGGTGCGGGGGGTACCGGGGGTACGTGGGGTGGGGATTCTGGCGGTGGTGCCTGTGGCGGTGGGGCTGGGGGTGGGGTCTAAGGGGTCCACGTACCAGGGGACTACGTGGCCCGTGTCGTCGAAGTAGGTCTCGCTGCCTCGGAGCCAGGGGACGGGGCCCAGGCCGAAGGGGTCCGTGACGGCGTGCGCGAGTGCTCCCGACTCCCAGCGGCGGATCGGCTGCGACCCCATGACTGCTTCCCTCCCTGGCTCCCCCGTCAGGTGTGTGCGTGCGTCTTGCGTCTCGCGGTGCTGTGTCCCGCGGTGCTGTTCCCCGTGGTGCTGTTCCCCGCTGTCTTATGTCCCGAGCGATTGCCATGTGCGCGATCGGTCCCAGCACATCACATTACGCACGCAGTCCGTCACCGTTCGTCGCTAATTGACCAGAAGCGGAAGGGTGGAATCCGACCGGTTTTTCCTTCGCCCCCGCCGCCCCTGGGGGCTGCGCCCCCAGACCCCCGCTACGGCCCTGAACGGGCCTTGTCCTCAAACGCCGGACGGGCTGAGTCAGTCAGCCCGTCCGGCGTTTGAGGACAAGCGCGTTCAGCGCGATAACGGGGGTTCGGGGGCGGAGCCCCCGAGGATGGGACGGGTAGGGGCGGCGGGGGCGAGAAAAACCCGCCCTCAGCCCCGCGTCAACCCCAACAACTCCCGCGCCGGCCCCGTCGGCCGATGCCCCACCGGCCACACCGCCCGCAACTCCCGATCCAACCGCACCCCCGCCAACGGCACACACACCAACCTCCGCGTCGACAACTCCTCCCCCACCGCCAGTTCACTCAACACCGCCGGCCCCGCCCCACCCACCGCGGACGCCTTCACCGCGGTCGTCGACGACAGCTCGATCAGCGGACGCGCCAACCCACCCAGCGCCGTATCCAGCACCTGCCGAGTCCCCGACCCCTCCTCCCGCAGGATCAACGGCGTCACCGCCAACTCCTCCGCCCCCACCGGCTTCCGCCGCCGCGCCCACGGATGCCCGGGCGCCGTCACCACGATCAGCCGATCCTTCGCGACGACCGCCGAGTCCAGCCCGCTCGGCACGCCCGTCCCCTCGACGAAGCCGAGGTCCGCCTCGTCCGCCAGGACCCGCTCGGCCACCGTCGCGGAGTTCCCGGCGAGCAGCGACACCGCCGTCTCGGGGCGGAGAGCCCGTAGCGCGAGCAGCCAGCCCGGCAGCAGGTACTCGGCGATCGTCATGCTCGCCGCCACCCGCAGCCGGGAGTCGCGTCGCACCCGCAGGGCCTGCGCGCCGGCGTCGAACGCCTCCGCCGCCTCCACGACCCGCCGGGCCCAGTCGGTGACGAGCACACCCGCGTCCGTCAGTCGGGATCCGCGCGGCGACCGGTCCACGAGGGCCAGGCCCAGCTGCCGCTCCATCGACCGGATACGGCTGCTGGCGGCAGGCTGAGTGACGCCCAGCTCCTGCGCCGCCCGCCCGAGACTCCCCAGCCGGGCCACCGCCAGCAGCAGCTCCATCGCGCCGAGATCCGGGACCCGGTGCGCGACCCCCGTCGACCGCGCGGCCCTGCCCTCCGCCCTGCCCTCCACATCACCCATAGATCCAGCTTATGTCCTCATTCACCGGAACCACCTGGTGACGATCCCCACCCCGCGCGACCGTGAGGACATGGCCACCGCAGCCCCCGCCACCTTCGCTCACCCCCACACCCACCCCCACACCCAGGCCCTTCGCCCCCTCCCCCTCGGCGCCCTCCGCCACCTCGGCCCCAACTGGTACGCCCCCGTCATGGGCACCGCCATCGTGGGCACGGCGGGCGCCGGTCTCCCCGGCGCGGACGGCATCCCGGGACTGCGTACCGCCTGCACGGCCGTCTGGGCCCTCTCCCTCGCCCTCCTGCTCGCGCTGCTCTGCGCCCGCGCCCTGCACTGGACCCACCACCACGACCAGGCCCGCGCCCACCTCCTCGACCCGGCGACGGCACCCTTCTACGGCTGTCTCGCCATGGCCCTGACGGCTGTCGGCGGCGGCGCCCTCGTCGTCGGGCGGGACTGGATCGGCCTCCCCGCCGCCCTCGCCCTGGACGCGGTCCTGTTCACCGCCGGGACGGTCGTCGGGCTCGTGGCCGCCGTCGCCGTCCCGTACCTCCTGGTCGTACGCGGCGGGGCCCCCAGCCCCGTATGGCTGCTCCCTGTCGTCGCGCCCATGGTGTCCGCGGCACTCGGTCCGCTGCTCGTCCCCCATCTCCCGCCGGGGCAGGAGCAGCAGGCGCTGCTGTTCGGCTGCCTGGCCATGTTCGGGCTGAGTCTGCTCGCGACCCTGGTGATGCTGCCGCTCGTCCTCGCCCGTCTCGTGTCGACGACCGCCCCGCTTCCGCTCGTCCTCACCCCGACCCTGTTCCTGGCCCTGGGCCCGCTCGGCCAGTCCACCACCGCCGCCGGCAACGTCGCCGACCTCGCCCCCGGCGTCGTACCCGTCCCGCATGCCATCGCCGCGGCCGTCGCCGTCCTCTACGGCGTCCCCGTCATGGGCTTCGCCCTGCTGTGGCTCGCGTTCGCCGGTGCGCTGGTGGTGCGCGCCCGGCGCCGGGGCATGGGCTTCGCGATGACGTGGTGGGCCTTCACCTTCCCGGTGGGGACCTGTGTCACCGGCGCGGCAAGTCTCGGCCGGCACACCGGGCTCGCGGCCTTCGACGTGCTCGCCGTCGCCCTGTACGTCCTGCTCGTCACCGCCTGGGGCGGCGCCGCCGTCCGTACCGTCCGGGGGCTGGTCAGCGGTGAGCTGCTCGCAGGGCCTCGCCCAGCACCTGTGGCGCCTCGGCCAGCGACGGCCCGTACCAGGTGAGATGGCGCCCGCTGACGAGCGCGCAGGGCACCCCCTCGAAGGCCTCGGGCCCGTCCTCGGCCGTGAAGCGGTACGGCTCGTCCGGCAGTACGACCATCCCGGGCGCGGCAGCGGCCACCAACTCCTCGATCGGTATGCGCGGATAGCGTTCGGCGTGGTCCGCGTACGCGTTGTCGACCCCCAGCCGCGCCAGCACGTCACCGGCGAAGGTGTCCCGCCCGAGGACCATCCAAGGGCGCCGCCAGATCGGCACGACAGCGGTCGTACGGCCCTCCCCGGCCGTCGGCCACCAGCGCTCCGGTGCCGACCACGCCGTCTCCGCCTCGTCCAGCCACCGGGGCCGCGCGCTCGCCCCGCACGCCGTCACCACCCGCTCCAGTTCCCGGAAGGCCTGCGGCACGTCCCGTACCTCCGTGAGGAGCACCTCGATGCCCGCCGCGCGCAGGGCGGCGAGGTCCGGTTCACGGTTCTCCTCCTCGTTGGCGACGACCAGGTCGGGGGCGAGCGCGACGATCCGCTCGACCTTGGGGTTCTTGGTGCCGCCGACGCGGACGACGCCGTCGCCGAGGTCGGCCGGATGGCTGCACCAGTCCGTGGCCCCGACAAGGACGCCGGGCACCGTGACCGCGACCGCCTCCGTCAGGGACGGCACCAGCGAGATCACCCTCATGGTCGTGTTCCCCAAGTGCTGATCAATGGATACGAGTTGACGGCGAACGCCGGGTCGTCGAGCAGCCGCAGGAATTCGTCGATGTCCGCGTCCGGTACCCCGCACTCCGCCACCAGCCGGTCTCTGACCTGGCGCACATTGACCGCGTGCAGCCGGACGCCCGCCCCGCCGCCCGGCCACGCCCCGGCCCAGGTGGCCGACGCCACGTCCGTCAGGCCCGCCGCGCGCAGGGCGCCGTACGTCCGAAGGCCCCAGCGGATGTCGGCGCCGGCGCGGGCCAGGAGGTCCATCAGGGCGTCGTGGACGGTCTCGAAGAGCGTGGCCGCCTCGGGCGAGGGCGCCGTCAGGACCGGCACCCAGGCGCAGTCGAACTCGTCGAGCACGAGCCGGCCACCGGGGCGCAGGGCGCGCACCATGCGGTCGAGGGCGGCAAGCCGGTCGGGCAGGTGGATGAGGACGAGACGGGCGTGGATCAGGTCGAAGTCGCCCTCGGGAAGGTCGTCGCGGGTGATGTCGTGGCGTACCACCCGTACGGTGCCGTGCGCCTGCGTGCCGGTCAGCCAACGGGGTTCGATGTCGGTGACGAGGACGGTGCCGTCGGGTCCCACGTGGTCGGCGAGCCAGGCGGCGACCGAGCCGCCGCCTCCGCCGACGTCGAGGCAGCGCATGCCGGGGGTGACGCCCAGGTCCGCGAGTCGCGCGAACGTCACCGGGTCGTAGCAGGTCTGGAGGGCGTCGAAACGGCCGCCCGCGTGTTCGGAGGCGTTGTCGAAGGCGTACGCAGAGGTGCCGGACATGTCGCCAGTATCTGGGCAGGGTCTGACAACAGGGACGGCAGGGGTTCCCAAACCGCCCAGAAGTGGTGCGCAGAAGGGCATTTCAGCACCGTTCACCGGAGCATCCGGACGCCTCAGCGACGGCCGTCCTGCACCGCCTCGATGTGTTCGGCCACCGCCACCACGATCACCCGGGTGTCCGGCACGGTCGCCCGCCAGCGGTGGCGCACCCCGCCCGTCAGGTACAGGGTGTCGCCGCGGCCGAGCCGGTGTGCGCGGCCCTCCGCCTCGACCTCGACGGCGCCGTCGGCGACGTACATCAACTCGTCGTTGCGGTGCTGGAATTCGCGGCCGGCGTCGTGGTCGCCGATGAACTCCATGGCGTGCAGCTGCTGGTGGCCGCGGACGAGGGAGCGCACCCGGGGCTCGTCGGGAGCGGGTTCGAGGGCGTCCGCGCGGACGACGTCGACGCTGCACGCGGGGTCGGCCGCCGCGAGGAGTTCGACTGCGGTGGTGCGCAGGGCGTCGGCGACCTTCTCCAGGGAGCTGCGGCTGGGCCGCGCCCGCTCGTTCTCGATCTGGCTCAGGAAGGGCACCGACAGGCCGCTGCGTTCGGCCACGACGGCGAGGGTCAGCTCCAGCGCCCGGCGCCGCCGCCGGACGGCCGCGCCCACCCGAAGGGGCTGTTCTTTGTGGTCGCCCATAGCTCCGGCTCCCTCCTCGGCTCGTCGTCGCGTCCCGGTTGCGTACGTCCCATCACAGCGCATCGCGCCGCGTGTTCGGTGGCTGTTCGCCGGATCGACTCCGAAGCATGCACGACGCGTTCCCTGATGAGTTCCTTGCACCCTACGCATGTTCGTCAAACCGTTTCATGCGGCCGTCACATCGGGGTCGCCCCGCGTCGGGCACGACCCTCACGGTTCGCGCCAGTGGAGGGGCCGCCCGGCCCCTCCCGGCGCCGTCCCGCGCGCGCGTGCGGCGGAGCTGACCAGGGGAACCGGCCGACTCGGCGGCCGGGCCAAGGGGATGGCATCGCGCTCCGTGGTTGTCCGGATCCTTCTCGTACGCGGAACAGCTCCGTCCGCCTCGTACGCGGAACAAGTCCGTCCGCCCGGAAACGCCGCGAGGGGTGGGCCTCACCGGAAAAACACCCGCACACGCGCGCGTGCCGTCCGGTTCGACCCACCCCTCCTGAGCGGCTCCCTCAGTTGTTCGATACCCCTTTCGCACCGGTCTTCCCCTCGGAACCGCCGGCCGGTGCCCATTTCTCGGCGAGTCCGGGGTTCGCCTTCAGCCAGGTGCGGACGGCGTCCTGCTCGCTGCCCTTGCCCGCCCGCTGGATTCCCGCCTCCAGACCGGTGAGCTGTGCCTCCGTCATGGAGAAGCTCTTCAGCCAGTCGCCGACCTCGGGGTTGTCGTCGGCGAAGCCCTTGCGGGCGAGCGTGTGCACGCCGTCGCCCTTGCCCCAGGCGCCCTTGGGGTCCTTGAGCTTCTTCAGGTCGTAGTCGCTGTACGCCCAGTGCGGCGACCAGAGGGTCACGGCGATGGGTTCCTTCTTGGCGTACGCGCGCTTGAGTTCGGCGAGCATGGCCGGGGTGGAACCGTCGACGACCTCGTACTCGCCGTCGAGGCCGTACTCCTTGAGGACCTTGTCCTTGAGGAGGCCCATCATTCCGGCGCTCGGTTCGATGCCGACGATCCGGCCCTTGAACTTGGACGACTGCCCCTCGAGGTCGGCGAGCGAGTCGACGCCCTTCACGTACGAGGGGACGGACAGCTCCAGGGAGGTGGGGCTGTACCACTTGCCCAGGTCCTCGAGCTGGTCACCGTACTTCTTCCAGTACTCGGCGTGGGTGACGGGCAGCCAGGAGTCCGTCTGGAAGTCGATCTGGCCGGTGGCCAGGCCCGTGTACAGCGGGCCGGCCGCGTACTGGGTGGTCGTGACGTCGAAGCCGCGCTCCTCCAGCAGCTCCTTCCACAGGAACGTCGTGGCGATGCCCTCGTCCCAGGGGATGTAACCAATGGTGACCTTCTTGCCCTGGCCCACGTCCGCCCCGGTGACCCGGCTGTTCTGCGAGGCGGAGCCGAAGATGCCGAGGCCGCCCGCGACGAGCGCCAGGACGAGCACACCGGCCAGCGCGATCGCCGGGCGGGGGCGGTAGTTCCAGGCCTTGGCCGTGCCCGCGGTACGGGCCTTCGCCGCGGCGCGGCGGCCCAACGGGGAGATCTGGGCGCCGAGTGCGCCGGTCATCCGGTCGAGGTAGATGGCGAGGACGACGATGCCGAGGCCCGCCTCGAAACCGAGGCCGATGTCGAGCTGGCCGATGGCCTCGTTGACGGCGCCGCCGAGGCCGCCGGTACCGACCATGCCCGCGATGACGACCATGGACAGGCCGAGCATGATGACCTGGTTGACGCCCGCCATGATCGTCGGGAGCGCCAGAGGCAACTGCACGCGCAGCAGCGTGTCCCGGGGCGGGGTGCCGAACGCCTCGGCCGCCTCGACGAGTTCGGCGTCGACCTGGCGGATGCCGAGTTCGGTCATGCGTACGCCCGGGGCGAGGGCGAAGATCAGGGTCGCGACGACACCCGCAGGGACGCCCATCCCGAAGAACAGGATCGCCGGGATCAGCAGCACCATCGACGGCATCGTCTGGAGCAGGTCCAGGACGGGGCGTACGACGGCGCTGACCGTCCGGGAGCGGGCCGCCCAGATGCCCAGCGGGATCGAGATCACCAGGGCGATCAGGGTGGCGACGAGCACCAGGGAGAGCGTCGACATGGCCTTGTCCCACAGGGCCATCGAGTCGACGAGCGCGAATCCGGCGAAGGCGAGGACGCCCGCGACCAGGCCGCGCAGCCACCAGGCGGCCACCGCGAGGATGCCTGCCAGGAGCAGCGGCTCGGGGGCGGTGAGCACCGCGTCGATGCCGTCGTACAGGCCCTCCACGACCGCCTTGATCGCGTCGAAGAGCCAGGACATGTGGCCGACGAGCCAGCTGACGCCGTCGTCGACCCAGTCGCCGAGCTGGATCCTAGGCACGGGCGGTCACCTTCCCCTCGCGCGAGTCGCGGGAGCCGGTACAGGACTCGGGGTCCCCCTGCCGGTCGCCCAGGAAGCCGACGAGGCGCTGTCGCGGTACGACGCCGACGAGTTCGCGGTCCGCGGTGAGCACGGCGACCGGGTGGGGCACGCGCGCGCTGAGGGCGCACAACTCGGCGAACGGCGTGTCGGGCGTCGCCGTCGCGCAGTCGCAGTCGGCCTCGTCGCCGTGGGTCTCCGGGTCCATGACGGCGCCCGCGGTGAGGACGCGGGAGCGGTCGACGTCCTTGGTGAAGGAGGCGACGTAGTCGTTGGCGGGACGGACGAGGATGTCCTCGGCTGTGCCGGTCTGGACGATGCGGCCGTCACGCATGACGGCGATGCGGTCGCCCAGGCGCATGGCCTCGTTGAGGTCGTGGGTGATGAACACGATGGTCTTCTTGAGGGTCTTCTGGAGTTCCAGGAGCTGGTCCTGCATGTCCCGGCGGATCAGCGGGTCGAGCGCGCTGAACGACTCGTCCATGAGCAGCAGGTCGGCGTCGGTGGCGAGCGCCCGGGCCAGGCCCACGCGCTGCTGCATACCGCCGGACAGCTCGTCGGGCCACGAGTCCTCCCACCCGGCCAGACCGCACAGGGCGAGCGCCTCGTCGGCGCGGCGATCGCGCTCGGCGCGGGGCACGCCCTGCACGCACAGGCCGTACGCGGCGTTCTCGCGGACGCTGCGGTGCGGGAAGAGCGCGAAGTGCTGGAAGACCATGCTGATCTTGCTCGCTCGTACGGCGCGCAGTTCGCGGTCGCCGAGCGCGGTCAGGTTCTGGCCCTCGAAGTTGACGTGTCCGGCCGTGGGTTCGAGCAGGCCGTTGAGCATGCGCAGCAGGGTCGACTTGCCGGAGCCGGACAGGCCCATGACGACGAAGATCTCGCCCGGTTCCACGGTGAAGGACGCGTCGATGACGGCGGCCGTGATGCCGTCGTCGCGCAGTTCGTCGCGGTCGGCTCCCTGTTCGAGCCGTTTCACCGCGTCCTCGGGTCGTCTGCCGAACACCTTGTACAGATGCTCGGCCTCAAGCCTGGATGACAAGGGTGCTCCTCGGTCGTGCACTTCGGTGGTGCTGTTCGGTGGTGCTGTTCGGTCGTGCTCTTCGGTCGTGCTCTTCGGTCGTGTCTTTCGGTTACGGCGGTTGCGTGAACAACCGGGTTTGTCCGTGACCGCGCCTGCCCCTGCCCGACGTGGGCAAACGGGCGAGTGGGCCAGTTCACAAGGCCTTCGCAGGAGCAACACCGCCCTGGAGAGCGGGCAGCCCGGGGTGACTGTCAGTGGCGTACGGCATGATGCGAGGCGTGACCGGACGACTGATGCTCCTCGACACCGCCTCGCTCTATTTCCGCGCCTATTTCGGCGTCCCGGAGTCCGTGAAGGCTCCGGACGGCACACCGGTGAACGCCGTGCGCGGGCTGCTCGAATTCATCGACCGGCTCGTCAAGGACCACCACCCCGACCACCTGGTGGCCTGCATGGACGCGGACTGGCGTCCACAGTGGCGGGTCGACCTGATCCCCTCGTACAAGGCCCACCGGGTCGCCGAGGAACGCGAGGTGGGACCGGACGAGGAGGAGGTGCCGGACACCCTGTCGCCGCAGGTGCCGATCATCGAGGCGGTGCTGGACGCGGTCGGGATCGCGCGCGTGGGCGTCGCGGGGTACGAGGCGGACGATGTCATCGGCACGTTCACCGCCCGCGCCGAGGGCCCCGTGGACATCGTCACCGGCGACCGGGACCTGTACCAGCTGGTCGACGACGCGCGCGGGAGGCGTGTCCTGTACCCGCTCAAGGGCGTGGGCACCCTGCAGCTGACGGACGAGGCCTGGCTGCGCGAGAAGTATGGCGTGGACGGGAAGGGGTACGCGGATCTGGCACTGCTGCGGGGCGACCCGAGCGACGGCCTGCCAGGGGTGCCCGGCATCGGCGAGAAGACGGCCGCGAAGCTGCTGGCCGAGTTCGGCGACCTGGCCGGGATCATGGCCGCGGTCGACGACCCGAAGGCGAAGCTGACGCCGTCGCAGCGGAAACGGCTCGACGAGTCACGGCCGTACGTCGCGGTCGCGCCCAAGGTCGTGCTGGTCGCGGGCGATGTCCCGCTGCCGGACGTCAACACGGTGGTGCCGCGTACTCCTCGCGACCCGGCGGCGCTCGACGCGCTCGCGGCCCGCTGGGGACTTGGCGGTTCACTGGAGAGATTGCTCACGACACTCGGAAGCTGAGGTACCACTTCCCCCGGAGCGAGGCACGATGTACTCGTGCCTCATGACCAGGCACGACACCCTCGCCCGGGGAGAACGGCATCCTCACCTCAGAGAACACCACTCTCTTTTGAGGAGTCTTCACGAAACAAAACACCTCGGGTGACAGGGATTTCCAAGGGGGAGATGCTAACTTAGGTAAGCCTAAGCAAAGGGAACAGGGAGGCCGTCATGGCAGAGCGCCCGGAACGCAGGGCTCCGAAGACCCACTCCGCGCAGGTCGTCCGCACCGAGCGCCTGACTCCACACATGCAACGCGTGGTCCTGGGCGGCGACGGCCTCGCCGAGTTCACGGCCGGCACCCGCACCGACCACTACGTGAAACTGCTGTTCCCGGCCGAGGGCGTCACCTATCCGGAGCCCTTCGACATGCAGCAGGTCCGTGCGGAGTTCCCGCGCGAGCAGTGGCCGGTGACCCGTACCTACACGGTGCGCGCCTGGGACCCCGAACTGCGCGAGCTGACCCTCGACTTCGTCCTGCACGGCGACGAGGGCCTGGCCGGCCCCTGGGCGATGCGCGTCCAGCCGGGCGAGACGGTCTCCTTCGGCGGCCCCGGCGGCGCGTACGGCCCCGATCCGGACGCCGACTGGCATCTGCTCGTCGGGGACGAGAGCGCGCTGCCCGCGATCGCCTGCGCCCTGGAGGCGCTGCCCGACGGCGCCAAGGCGTACGCCTTCGTGGAGGTCGCCGGCCCCGAGGAGGAGCAGAAGATCGACTCCGACGTGGAGGTCCACTGGCTGCACCGCGGCGAACGCCCCCTGGGCCAGGCCCTCGTCGAGGCCGTACGCGCCCTGGAGTTCCCCGCGGGCCGGGTACACGCGTTCGTGCACGGCGAGGCGGCCTTCGTGAAGGAGCTGCGCCGGCTGCTGCGGGTGGAGCGCGAGATCCCGCGCGAGGACCTCTCGATCTCCGGCTACTGGCGCCTCGGCCACAACGAGGACGGCTGGCAGGCATCGAAGCGGGAGTGGAACGCACAGGTGGAGGCGGAGCAGGAGGCCACCGAACCGGCGGCGCCCTGAGCTTCGGCGTCTTGAGCTAGGGCGCCTTGAGCCACGGCGTCCTGACCGGCGGCGCCCCGACCTGCGGCGTCCTGAGCTTCGGCGAGCTTTCCGGGGCCCGTGAGAACCCGGGCCCCGTCGGTCCGACCCCTGGAGAGGCCGGACCGACAACGCACCGCCCCGACTGAGCGGGTCTCCCCGGTCGGGGTGGTCGGCGGGTGGAGATCGGCTGCGCACCCCACGCCATGCCTTCGCCGAGCCCTCACCATGGCTACGCCGCGTCCCGAAGACACCGGACGGGAACGCCCCTCGGGCCAGTAACATGCCGCCGAGCCTCATCAAGTCGCCCGGTCGCCCAGTCACCCCGCCGCCCGAACACCCCGCCGCAACCGGCACGTGAGGACTTGGGCCCCGCCTCGATACGGCCACGACATCCCTGCGAAACAGCGCCTCCCTAATTTCTGTCACCCGACAGGAATTCCGCGCCGAAGGCAGGTCCCGCCGTGACCACCACCACCGCTGACTCCGACGTACGCCCCGATCCGCCGGAGCCGTCCGCCGACCGTTCCCTCGCCGAGTTCGGCTACCGCCAGGAACTGCACCGCAGCCTCGGCCGGTACGCCTCGTTCGCGGCCGGGTTCTCCTTCATCTCCGTTCTGACGACCGTCTTCCAGTTCTTCGCCTTCGGGTACGCGTTCGGCGGCCCCGTCTTCTTCTGGGCCTGGCCCGCCGTGCTGATCGGCCAGCTGCTGGTCGCCGCGTGCTTCGCGGAGCTGGCCGCGCAGTACCCGATCTCCGGCGCGATCTACCAGTGGTCGTCCCGGCTCTCCAACCTCACCTTCGGCTGGTTCGCCGGCTGGATCATGGTGATCGGGCAGATCGTGGTGGTCGCGGCGGCGGCGCTCGCACTCCAGGTCGTCATGCCCGCGATCTGGTCCGGCTTCCAGCTGGTCGGCGACGACCCGGCCCCGACCTCGGCGAGCGGCGCGGCCAACGCGGCGATCCTCGGCGTGCTCCTCCTGGCCCTGACGACGTTCGTGAACGTCATCGACAACCGCGTGATGTCGCTGATCAACCGGGTCGGCGTGACCGCGGAGATCATCGGCGCGGTCCTGATCATCGTGCTGTTGCTGACCCACTCCGAGCGCACTCCGGGCATCACCTTCCACACCGGAACAGCCCTGGAATCGGGCCTGTTCGGGGCGCTGCTGGTGGGCTCGTTCACGGCGGCGTACGTGATGATCGGGTTCGACAGCGCGGGTGAGATGAGCGAGGAGACGCACAATCCCCGGCGTACCGCGCCGCGCACGATCCTCACCGCGCTCGCCTCGGCGGGCCTGCTGGGCGGTCTGATCATCCTCGCCGGCCTGCTCGCCGCACCGAGCCTCACCGACGGCCGGCTCGGCGTCGAGGGCCTGAGCTACGTCCTGACGAGCAGCCTCGGCGACGGGGTGGGGCGTGCCCTGCTGGTCGACGTGGTGGTGGCCATCGCGGTGGCGACTCTGGCGATCCAGACATCGGCGTGCCGGATGCTGTTCTCCATGGCCCGAGACGGCCAGCTCCCCTTCTCGGCCCGCCTCGCCAAGGTCAACGCGCGCACGGGCATGCCGAGCGCCCCGGCCCTGGTCGTCGGCGTCCTGGCGGCGGCCCTGCTCCTCCTCAACTTCGCGTCCCCGGAGGCGTTCCTGGCCATCGGCACGACGTGCATCGTGATGCTGTACCTGGCGTACGCGATGGTGACGGGCCCGCTGCTGCTACGCCGCCTGCAGGGCACCTTCACCACCACAGGCACCGACGAGACGGACAAGCCCCTCTTCTCCCTGGGCCGCTGGGGCATCCCGGTCAACGCCCTCGCCCTCCTCTACGGCCTCTTCATGACCGTCAACCTGGCCTGGCCGCGAGCGGCGGTGTACGACCCGGCGGGCGGGCACTGGTACTTCCAGTGGTTCACGGTGTTGTTCTTGGGGGTCACGGTGGGGGGTGGGGTGCTGTTCCGACTCGTGCGTGCACAACGGGTGCGCTCTGCCGGGAAACCTGCTCAGGCGCTGCGTGAACCGGCTTAACAAGCCACCGGTAGCGGCAGCGGAGAGCTGTCGGGTTCCGCGGTGAAGACCACGTTCACTTCGAGCGTCTCGCCCCTCAGACGGTGAACGGAGCTGTACCTCGGGGTGCTGTGCGTCCACAGCGCCAGCCCGGCAAGCATGTGATGGAGCGCGTCGAACCACCATCCGATTCCTGTTCGACGACGGGCGCGCTCCTCGACGTGGAGGAAGCGAGCAAGGAGATCCTCGTGGAGTCGTGCAGCCTCTGCGGCACCATCGACCCACGAGAGATCTCGCTCGTGCGCGATCGAGAAGACGGCATTGAGCCAGCTGTCGTTCATGTCCTTGGTGATGCCGTGAAGGTCGTTGTCGAGGATGTGCAGGACGCGGACCAGCTGCCAGATCTCCCGGATGCAGGGATCGGAGAAGAAGTCGACCGGTAATTCACGCCCCTGCGTGTA
The DNA here is from genome assembly GCF_053599695.1 of Streptomyces sp. NPDC000878. NCBI lineage: Bacteria > Bacillati > Actinomycetota > Actinomycetes > Kitasatosporales > Streptomycetaceae > Streptomyces > Streptomyces sp. NPDC000878. The sequence goes on from NZ_JBSFMT010000066.1 coordinate 19,786, forward strand.
CTCGATAAGGTCGATCCAGTTGTCTATCCCCACCGAATAGGAACGGACGGGGAAGTACTCGTGCGGCCGAGGTGGCTGCCCCTTGCGGGCACGTGCACTTAGATCCGCCTCGTCCTCTACGGAATACATCCATGCCTCGAAGTGGCCGGAGAACCGCTTGCGCCACTGCGGACTCATGGTGTGCTTGAACTCCTGCCCCAATTCCCACCAGGCACTCAGGAAAGGATCTCCCTCGAACGCCTCCTGCTCCAGCTCTCCGACCAGGGCCGGACCGGCCTTGGTCTCACGACCCCCCGTTCCCACACCTTCGGCCGGATCATCGAAGGCGAACCAGAGCCCGAGGAACTTGCTGATCGTATTCAGCTGGGGGCCCGTGGCCGAAGGGTAGGAGTTGGCGCAGTTACGAGCTACCTCAGCCCGTTCGAGCACGCTAGAGTATTGGGACGATATGAGCCCGCGGCCGGTGAGCCACGACATCATGACGCGCTCCGCCCCCTGATACCGGTCAGGGGAGGAGGACTCCGCGCCGGCACACCACGATCGTGGATACGTTGTCGTTATTGCGCGCTTGTTCACAGTGCTCCTTAACCGATAGAAGGCTCGGGATGGCATGTGGGACGGCGTTCCCTTTGTTGCGCGGGAATTGAGGAAGGGCTGTTACCGGCATCGAGACGGTCACCCTGACCTGACGCATGTCGGGAGAGAAGCGGGTCGTAGAACTGCGGCTGTGTGAAGGAAGGGATGACGCACCTCCTGCACTCCTCGATCAGGGCGCGGATTGCTCGGCCGACGTCAAAGCGTGCTCCATACCCTTGTCGACGGCATCGCCTCCCGGACAATCGCGACAACTTCGCCTTCCTCGAAGACGCAGTCACGTTCCTGACCGGCCCGACACCGTGATCACTGCCCCGCCCCGGGCCGACTCGACACCCAAATGTAATCGAACAGGCGACGTAGGCCCAGATAGCATCCACGGTGACGGAGGCGTACGCCCTCCGGGAAGGGCGCACAACGGGAGCGCTCGAAGCACCGTTCGTCTGCTCCCAGGCCTGTGAAAGCGCCCTGTGACCAGTGGTGTCGGCATGCTCTTCAGCCAAGGCGTTCTGTTACGACGTTCACGATGCTTGCTGCTCGTACGCTTGATCGTGATGAGACGCCGCACTCCGCCCCCGCCCTCTCCCCTGCCGCAGCGCAACGGGGTGGATCCCGTGCGCGTGCGGTTGCCGGCCGGGGATGCGTGGGCGACCGTACGGGATCATCTCGTGGCCCGCCTCGCGGCCGGCGACGAGGTGATCGACGAGATGCTGGACGCCGGAAGGATCGTGGACGCCGCCGGGCGTCCGGTGCTGCGGAACACGGCATACGCGCCGGGGATGTTCGTCTGGTTCCACCGGGAGCTGCCCGACGAGGAGCGGGTGCCGTTCGCGGTCGATGTCGTCCACCGGGACGAGCATGTGGTGGTGGCCGACAAGCCGCACTTCCTGGCCACCACCCCGCGCGGCAGCCATGTCGCCGAGACCGCCCTGGCCCGGCTGCGGCGCCAGCTGGGCGTCCCGACACTGAGCCCGGCGCACCGGCTGGACCGGCTCACGGCCGGACTGCTGCTGTTCACCGTGCGGCCCCAGGAGCGCGGCGCGTACCAGTCGCTCTTCCGCGACAGACAGGTGGCGAAGGAGTACGAGGCGGTGGCCCCGTACGACCCCGCGCTGGCCCTGCCGCGCACCGTGCGCAGCCGGATCGTCAAGGAGCGCGGGGTCCTGGCTGCCCGCGAGGTCGAGGGCGAGCCCAACGCCGAAAGCGGGGTCGAGCTGCTGGAGCACCGGAACGGGCTCGCCCGGTACCGGTTGACACCGCGTACCGGGCAGACACACCAACTGCGGGTGCACATGAGCGCGTTGGGGGTGCCGATCCTCGGCGATCCCCTCTATCCCGTGGTGACCGGCCCCGTGGCGGCAGGTGACTTCCGGCGTCCGCTCCAACTGCTGGCGCGGGTCCTGGAGTTCACCGATCCGGTCACGGGGCGCGAGCACCGGTTCGTCAGCCCGCGGGTGCTGCGAGCGTGGTCGTCGTACGACGAGTGGGCCGGGTAGCCCCGGTGCCCGGTCTGCTCAGTTGCCGCGCCACCACTGCAGGAGGCGCCTGAACACCCCCGGCCGTCCCACCGGTTCGGGCGTCGCCTCCGGCGTCGGAGCAGTGGGCTCCGAAACGGTGGGCTGCGGAGCTGCGGCTTGTGGCTCCGCCATGCCGACCTGCCAGTTCTTGGAGCGCTGCGACGGCACAGGATTGATGGACGGGAGCTGTGTGACGTCCTGCTGGACCTTCGGCACAAACTTCACCGGCAGTTCCACCAGGTGCCGGTTCGAGATGGACTCCTGCCAACGCAGCTCGTCCTCCTCGCAGGCGAGCTGGATGTCCGGAATGCGGGTCAGCAGCGCGTCGACACCGACGTCGGCGACGGCGCGGCCGATGTCCTGGCCCGGGCATTCGTGAGGGCCGCCACCGAAGGCCAGGTGGGAGCGGTTGCCCTGCATGTTGGCCTTGAGGTCGGGACGGACGCGCGGGTCCACATTGCCCGGCGCGATGCCGAAGAGGAGGCCGTCGCCCTTCCTGATGCGCTGGCCGCCCAGCTCGGTCTCCTGCTTGGCGATGTAGGGGATGATCGTGCTGAACGGCGGCTCGTCCCACAGGGACTGCTCGACCGCTTGGGGCACCGTCATCTGGCCACCGTTGAGCTGGGCTCGGAAGCCGGGGTTCGTGAGCACCACCCGCAGTACGTTGGCGAGGAGGTTCACCGTGGCCTCGTACGCGGCGATCATGACGACGCGCAGGTGCTGGCCGACCTCCTCGTCGGTGAGCTTCGCCGGATGGTTGATGAGATGGCTGGTGAAGTCGTCCTCGGGTTCGGCCCGGCGGCGAGCGGTGAGCCGCATCAGGATGTCCATGAGGTACGCGTTGCTGGCGATGGCGGTCTCAGTGCCCTTGGGCAGGTCGCGGGTGGCCTCCACGATCCGGTCGTTGTATTCGTCCGGCATACCGAAGATCTCGCAGAGCACCGCCATCGGCAGGTGTTCGCAGAACTGGCTGACCAGGTCGGCCCTGCCCTCCTCGCAGAACTTGTTGACGAGAAGCTGGGTCGCGCGGTTGATGTGGCGGCGCAGGCCCCGGTGGTCGATGGTCGACATGGCGCCGGTGACCGCGCCGCGCAGCCGCAGGTGCTCGTCACCCTCGGCGTAGCAGCAGATGGGCTGCCAGTAGACGTGCGGCATGAGCGGGTGGTCGGGCTTCACCGTGCCGTCGTGCAGGGGGGTCCACAACCGGGTGTCCCGGCAGTACTGCGAAGGGCTGCGCACCATGTGCATGTTCTCGCCGTGACCGAGCACCACCCAGATCGGTACGTCGTCGTGGAGCAGCGCAGGCGCCACCGCGCCGTGCTCGGCCCGCAGTTTCTCGTACACGGCTCCCAGGTCCGCGGCCTCCGGGCCGTACAGCCGGCGCAGTCCGCCGGGGCCGGTGCCGTGGGCGGGGCAGCCGGGGGGTGGGCTGAGGGCGGTGTCGTCCGGGCTGGTCGGGGAGAGGGGTTCAGGCGTCATGCTGATGGCTCCGAAACTGAAGTGGATCCGGTGTCAGAAGAGTTGGGGGTGTGCTGGATTACTGATCACGGCGCTCACACCGACGCCTTCGTCATCTCCAGCGAGTGCAGGAAGCGCATCAGCGTCATGAGCGTGTCCCGGCTGGAGGCCCGGCGGCGGGCGTCGCACTCCACGATGGGGATCTCCGGGGCCAGGTCGAGCGCCGAGCGCAGGTCCTCGACCGGGTAACGGGGGGCGTCCGGGAAGGAGTTGACGGCGATGACGAAGGGGACGCCTCGTTCCTCCAGTCGCCCTATCACGTCGAAGCTCACTTCCAGACGTCGCGTGTCGATCAGGACGACCGCGCCCAGGGCGCCCTCGAACAGGCCGTTCCACAGGAACCAGAAGCGTTCCTGGCCGGGGGTGCCGAACAGGTACAGCACCAGTTGGTCGGTGATGCTGATGCGGCCGAAGTCCATGGCCACGGTGGTGGCGGTCTTGGAGTCGGAGCCGTAGTTGTCGTCGACGCCGATGCCGGCCTGCGTCATGGTCTCTTCGGTGGTCAGCGGCCTGATCTCGCTGACCGAGCCGACCATGGTCGTCTTGCCGACGCCGAATCCGCCCACGATCACGATCTTCACCGCGGCCTGGGTGGAGTGCGGCAGGCGGTCCTCGGTCCGTGGACCCGTGATGGTGTCAGAGCCTTTGAAGTCCATGCATCACCGCTTCGAGGAGGGAACGGTCGGCGAGCGACTGGCGGATCAGCGGGTCGCGCGCCTGGACCAGTTCGGCCGTCAGCAGCTCGGTGAGCAGGACGGTCACCACGCTGAACGGCAGGTTGAGGTAGGCCGAGAGTTCGGCCACGGACAGAGGGGCCTTGCAGAGGCGGAGCAGCGCCGACTGCTCCGGCGGGGCGGAGGGCGTCGGCTCGGCGCACGCCACGATTAACGTGACGAGGTCGAGCGGAGCGCGCTCGCCGCCCTGGGCCGCGCCGGTGAGCACATAGAGCCGTTCGGGGTTCTTCCGCTCCCCCTCCTTGCCCTCTGTGCCCTCCGCACCCTCCTTGCCCTCCGGGCCCGCGCCGCCCTCCGTACCGGCGACGCTCAGAAGGAGCGGTTCCGGGGGCGGTTCCTGCTTGATCGGATAGCGCCGTCGGCGCTGCGGAGGAGTCATACGGTCTGCCCGTTCCGCCGGGGCGGACTGGTGAGGTGCTCACCGATGCGGATGACGAGGTCGCGCATGTGGTGGCTCATGCTGCCGGGTTCGGCGCCCACGTTGGCGAGGACCGCGAGGTAGGCGTTGGGACCGGCGGCCATCAGATAGAAGTAGCCGCCGGTGACCTCGATGATGACCATCTTCATCGTGCCGTCGCTGCCCGGGATCTCGTGGGCGACGGCGCCCGCGAGGCTCTGCAGCCCCGCGCAGGCGGCGGCGACACGGTCGGCGGCGTCGGGGTCGCCGCCGTAGCGGGCGATGCGCAGGCCGTCGGCGGAGAGCACCACGATCTGCTGGACACCCGGTACGCCGTCGGCGAGCGCCTTGAGCATCCAGTCGAAGTTGGCTCGCTGCGAGATCACTTGAGGTCCCCCTCGTCGTCGGCCTCAGCGTGGGCCGGCTGCTGGTTGGTCGCACTGGGTGCGGTCGGGTCTTCCCGATGGCCGCCGAGGGCCGCCAGGTCGTCCGGGTGGCCGCCCAGGGCCGTGGAGTCGCCCGGGAACACGTAGTCGGCCGCGTCGTCCGGGTGGCCGGAGAACGTCGTCGGGTCGTCGGGGTTCCTGGTGAAGGCCGTGGGGTCCGGGTCGCCCTTGAGGCCCTCCATGAACGCCTCGACCCACAGGCCCGGCAGGGGCTCGTCCTCCTTGGCCTTCTTCTTCTGCGACTCGGGCTCCCACAGTTTCCGCAGCTCCGGGTCGGCCTCCATCTCGGCCTCGGCGGCCCTGGAGCGGGCGTACCGCTCGCTGAGCGGAGTCGTGACCCGGCTGCGGCGCTGCGGCAGGCCGTTCTCGGTCCACTCGGTGACCACCGGGATGTCGTCCTCCATCGAGACGGAGGCCGGGATGCGCGGACCGGTGGTGGGGCGGCGCTTCTTGGGCGGGCGCTTGGGGCCTTCCACCGCACCGAGTTCGGGCTTGGGCGCGGCGGTGGCGCCGATGCCGTGGGCGAGACCGACACCGGGTTCGCTGGTGAGCATCTCGGACGGCACGACCAGGATGGCGCGGACACCGCCGTACGCGGACTGCCTGAGCGAGATCTGCATGTTGAACGCCTCGCACAGGCGTCCCACGACCGCCAGGCCGAGGCGCGGGGCCTCGCTGAGGTCGTTGAGGTCGAAGCCGGCCTGGGCGCGGGTGATCATGTCCTCGGCGCGCTTGCGGGACTCCTCGCTGAGGCTGACGCCGGCGTCCTCGATCTCGATGGCGATGCCGGTCTGCACCTCGGTCGCCGTGACGTGCACCTTGGTGTGGGGCGGCGAGTAGCGCGTGGCGTTGTCGAGCAGTTCGGCCGCCGCGTGGATGACCGGTTCGACGGAGTTGCCGTCGACCTGGACCTTCGCGATGGAGGTCAGGTCGATACGCCGGTACTCCAGGATCCGGGACATCGCACCGCGCAGCACGCTGTACAGCGCGACGGGCTCGGGCCACTGGCGTCCGGGCCGGCCGCCGCCGAGCACCGAGATGGAGTCGGCGAGGCGGCCGATCAGCGCGGTGCCGTGGTCGATGCGCAGGAGGTCGTCGAAGACCTCGGGGTTGCGGCCGTGGTCCTCCTCCATCTCCCGGAGTTCGTTGGCCTGCTGGTGGACGATCGACTGGACGCGCCGGGCGATGCTGACGAACGCACGCTGCGAGCCGTCCCGCATGGCCTCCTCGTGGTCGATGATCTCCATGACCAGGAGCAGCAGCCTGCGCTGCGGTACCGGGAGTTCGCGGTACGGGGAGTCCGCCAGACCCATCCGGCGAATCACCTCTGAGGGTGAACCGACGCCGTGCATCATACGGAGCGCGTACGGCAGGATCTCCTTGCCGAGCCGGCCGAAGTCCTCGTCGTGGGCGGCGATGCGCCGCTCCAGATACGCGGTGTGACGGGCGTGCTCGGCCCGCAGGTTACGGACGGTACGGCCGCGGCGGACCACTTCGGCGGCCACCGCGACGACCAGGACCGTGGCGATGGCTCCGCACCAGCCGACGGCGATGCGGGCCGGCCCTGTGACCAGGGCGCCGGCGGCGCCGGTCGCCCCGGCCATCGCTATGGCAGGCAGCAACAGCACGCGCGCGTAGGGAAGTTCACGGCCACCGGAAGGCGATTGAAGACTCACCATGTATGCCCTCTGAGACAAATCGGCTGGGGTTGGGGGAGCTTGCTGTGGGGTACGTCTGGGAACTGTCCGGATCTTCGGTATTTTTGGGAACAAGCGCACGAATACATCCCAACTCGGTGCGCTGCGGGCGAGCTTAGTCCGACCGGATCAACGCCGTGTCATATTCGGCAAGCCTCTGAAATGCCCCTTGCGACTGGAGTACTCTCAGCTCCATTTGCACGCTGCGGATGCAATCGCACACAGTCCGTCACGACGCATGGGCGTACGAAAACCACTCACCGTGACGGGTGAACGAGGCCCCTGGCAGCCCTCAGGGGCGCCCCTGCCTCAGATGCCGGCGATACGCAGAGCCGCGTCCGCGGTGGCTTCCGCGAAGACCGAGACCGGGCGCTCGGGGTCGGAGCGGTGTACGAGGATGACGCCCTCGATGAGCCCGAAGAGCAGATCCGTCCGCAGATCCAGCTCGCTCTTGGCGAGCGCCCCGCCGGCCGCCGTCGCGGCGAGCAACTGTCGGTAGGCGTCCTTGAGTTCGGCCCGTACGGCATGGAAGCCGGCGAAGCGTTCGGCGCGCACCTCGGGGAGGAGGTAGAGGCCGCCGAGGTTGTGCGGGCCGCCGCAGAGCAGCTCGACGTCGGTGCGGCACAGCTCCCACAGCCGGTCCCCGGCCGGGGTCGTGTCGTCGGCGAGGAGTCCGCGGGCGTAAGTCAAGGAGGGGGTGACGGTGGACTCCAGGAGGTCGGCGAGCAGTTCCTCCTTGCCGGAGACGTAGTGGTACATGGACGCCTGGCGCATCCCCGCCCGCTCGGCGATGGTCCGGGTGGTGGTGGCCGCATAGCCCCGGGTGGTGAACAACTCGGCGGCGGCGGCGAGCAGTTCGACTCGTGGGGCGACCCCGCTGTCCGGCCGCTGCGCGGCCCGCGGCCTGCCGACCCGCCGTCCACCCGGCCCACCCGTCGTTCCCATGCGTTCGATCCTCGCATACCGGCCGGTCCGGCGATCTTCGTGAGCAATCGGTAACGGGGTGGAAACGCACGGGCAATTCCGGTGTCGCACCGCCCGCCTAATTTCTGTCGGGCGACAGAAATTAAGCGCCACCGCAGACAGCACGCCACGCAGTACGACTTCGGAGCCGGAGGACCCCCGATGGGGACATCGACCACGTACGGAGCCCGCGACCACGCCCGTGCCCAGGAGGGCGCCCGGACCGAGGCCATGCCCGTCGTCCCGGCCGCCGACTGGCCGGCGCCGCCCTGCGCGGCGGGCCATCTGGTGTGGGCCGAGACGGTGGCGGGCGGCAACTACACGCACCGGGTGCTGGCCCGCGGCACCGAGCTGCGCCTGACCGACCTGCGCGGCGACGCCTGCGCCCATCTGCTGCTCTTCGTCGCGGACCGGCCCTGGGAGCGGCTGAACGTCGCCGACACGGTCAAGGTCCAGTGGAACGCCTACCTCGGCGAGGGGCAGTTGCTCCTGTCCGACCAGGGCCGCGTCCTCGCCACCCTCGTCACCGACACCTCGGGGCGCCACGACGCGCTGTGCGGCACCTCCACCCTCGTACGCAACACGGACCGGTACGGCGACGGCACCCCGCAGTCGCCCTCCCCCGCCGGCCGTGAGCTGTTCAAGCTGGCCGCGGCCAAGAACGGCCTCCAGCCGCGCGATCTGCCGCCCTCGCTCTCCTTCTTCCAGGGCGTGGAGGTACGCGAGGACGGCTCCCTCGACTTCACCGGCTCGGCCGGACCGGGCGGCAGTGTGACGCTGCGCGCCGAGCAGGACGTCACGGTGCTCATCGCGAACGTCCCGCACCCCGCCGACCCGCGCGAGGACTACGTCAGCACCCCGCTGGAGGTCCTGGCCTGGCGCGCCGGGCCGACCGCCCCCGGCGACCCGCTCTGGGAGGCCACGCCCGAGGGCCGCCGCGCGTTCCTCAACACCGCCGAATTCCTTGCCGCGAGGGGGCTCGCATGAGCACATCCACCAGCACGGCCGTCGTTCCCGCCCGCGCCGCCTGGTCGTCCGTCGTCCGGGCCGGCGAGACGCTGACCATCACCGACCTGCACGGCAACCAGGCCGTCGACTTCCTCGTGTACGACGCCCACGACACGTCCGTGCGCTACAGCGCGCCCGACACGATCCACGCGCAGGGCGGCATCTTCCTCACCACGGGCAGTGTCCTGATGTCGAACGAGCACACGCCCCTGATGACCGTGGTCGCCGACGACGTCGGCCGGCACGACACGGTCGGCGGCGCCTGCTCCAAGGAGTCGAACACCCTGCGGTACGGCCATCACACCTGGTCGCAGCACGCGTGCGTGGACAACTTCCTCGCCGAGGGCGCCAAACACGGCCTGGGCAAAAGGGACTTGGTGTCCAACATCAACTGGTACATGAACGTGCCGGTGGAGAAGGACGGCACGCTCGGCATCGTCGACGGCCTCTCGTCACCGGGACTCCAGCTCAAGCTGCGCGCCGAGCGCGATGTCCTGGTGCTGGTCTCCAACTGCCCCCAGATCAACAACCCTTGCAACGGCTTCGACCCGACGGCGGTGGAGATGACCATCACCGAGGCGGGCACCCAGGCGGGTATCCAGGCGGGCACGGAATGAGCTTCGACACGCTGCTGGTCGCCAACCGCGGCGAGATCGCGGTGCGGATCATCCGTACGGCAAGGGAGTTGGGCCTTCGCACGGTCGCGGTCTACTCCGACCCCGACCGTTCCGCCCCGCACGTCCGGCTCGCCGACGAGGCGGTGCGGCTCGGTCCGGCGCCCGCGAAGGAGTCGTATCTCGACGCCGACCTGGTACTGGCGGCGGCCAAGGTGACGGGCGCGGGGGCGATCCATCCCGGGTACGGCTTCCTGTCCGAGGACGCGGCCTTCGCGCGGCGCTGCGAGGACGCCGGGATCGTGTTCGTGGGGCCGACGCCGGAGCAGCTGGAGCTGTTCGGCGCCAAGCACACGGCCCGGGCGGCGGCCGAGGCGGCGGGCGTGCCGCTGGCGCCGGGCACGGGCCTGCTGGCCTCGCTGGAGGAGGCGTCGGAGCAGGCCGCCGCCATCGGCTATCCCGTGATGCTCAAGGCGACCGGCGGGGGCGGCGGCATCGGTATGTCGGCCTGCGTGTCGGCCGCCGAACTCGCCGAGGCCTGGGAGCGGGTGCAGCGCGTCGCCGCCGCGTCCTTCTCCTCGGCCGGCGTCTTCCTGGAACGGCTCGTCGAAAGAGCCCGCCACGTCGAGGTCCAGGTCTTCGGCGACGGCGAGGGCCGGGTGGTGACCTTCGGCGACCGCGACTGCTCGCTCCAGCGCCGCAACCAGAAGGTGGTGGAGGAGGCCCCGGCACCCGGACTTCCGGCCCACGTCCGGGCCCAACTGGCCGACTCCTCGCGAGACTTGTGCGCGTCGGTCGGCTACCGCTCCGCCGGAACAGTCGAGTTCGTGTACGACGCCGCCCGCGGGGAGGCGTACTTCCTGGAGGTCAACACCCGGCTCCAGGTGGAACATCCGGTCACGGAGGAGATCTACGACGTCGACCTCGTCGCCTGGATGCTGCGGCTGGCGCGCGGCGAGCGGGATGTCGTACGGGACCCGGGCGCCCCTCGCGGCCACGCCGTCGAGGCCCGTGTCTACGCCGAGGACCCCTCCCGCGAACACCGGCCCAGCGCGGGCCTGTTGACGCGGGTGGAGTTCCCGGGCGGGGTGCGGATCGACGGCTGGGTGGAGACGGGCACCGAGGTGACCACGTCGTACGACCCGATGCTGGCGAAGGTGATCGCGTACGGCTCCGACCGGGCGCACGCGCTGCGCCGACTCGACGAGGCGCTGGCCCGCACCCGGGTCGACGGCATCGAGACGAACCTCGGGCTGGTACGGGCGGCGCTCGCGGACCGCGACTTCCGCGCGGCGACGCACTCGACGGCGACCCTGGCGAGGGTGAGCGATCCGACTCCACGCATCGAGGTCGTCTCCGGCGGGACGCTCACCACGGTCCAGGACTGGCCGGGCCGCACCGGCTACTGGCAGGTGGGTGTCCCCCCGTGCGGCCCGATGGACGACCGTTCGTTCCGGCTCGGCAACCGGGCCCTGGGCAACGACGAAGGCGCCCCCGGCCTCGAATGCACCTTGCAGGGCCCGGCGTTGAGGTTCACGCACCCCACGACGGTCTGCGTGACCGGGGCCCCGGCGCCGATCGCGCTGGACGGGTCACCGGTCGCCCAGTGGGAGCCGGTGACGGTACCGGCGGGCGGAGTACTCCAGATCGGCGCCCCGACCGAGCAGGGCCTGCGGACGTACGTACTGTTCGCGGGCGGCGGCCTGGACGTGCCGCCGTTCCTCGGCAGCGCGGCCACCTTCACGCTGGGCAGGTTCGGCGGGCACGGGGGCCGGACGCTGCGTACGGGAGACGTCCTGCACGGCGGGGCGACGACGGAGTCGGGAGCCCCGGTTCCCCCCGCCGACCGCCCGGAGTTCGCGTCCCCCTGGCACATCGGTGCCGTCGAAGGCCCGCACGCGGCACCGGAGTTCTTCACCGAGGAGGACATCCACGACTTCTACGCGGCCGACTGGAAGGTCCACTTCAACTCGGCCCGCACCGGCGTACGGCTGGTCGGTCCCAAGCCCCGCTGGGCACGCACCGACGGCGGCGAGGCGGGCCTGCACCCGTCCAACATCCACGACACGCCGTACTCCGTGGGCGCCGTCGACTACACGGGCGACATGCCGGTCCTGCTGGGCCCGGACGGCCCCTCCCTCGGCGGCTTCGTGTGCCCGGCGACGATCATCAGCACGGAACGCTGGAAACTGGGCCAGCTGCGCCCGGGGGACACGGTCCGCTTCGCACCCGTGGACACAACGGGCGTACAGCGGGCGGACATTGTCGACGGAGGCGTCCTGGCCCGGGACGGCGACATCACGTACCGCCGCAGCGGCGACGACAACCTGCTGGTCGAATTCGGGCCGATGCAGCTGGACTTGGCGCTGCGGATGCGGGTCCACGCGCTGATGGAGGCGGTGACGGAGCTGGACCTGGAGGGCGTGACGGACCTGACGCCGGGCATCCGCTCCCTCCAGATCCAGGCCAACCCGGCGGTGCTGCCCCAACCCGAACTCCTGTCTGCCGTACGGGAGATCGCAACCGCCATGCCCCCGGCGGACCGCCTGACGGTCCCCTCCCGCACGGTCCACCTCCCCCTCGCCTGGGACGACCCGGCAACTCGCGAGGCAATAGCCCGCTACATGGCGGGAGTTCGCGACGACGCCCCTTGGTGCCCGTGGAACATCGAGTTCATCCGCCGAGTGAACGGCCTCGCCTCGGTAGACGACGTGTACCGCACGGTATTCGAGGCGGAGTACCTCGTACTGGGCCTGGGAGACGTCTACTTGGGCGCGCCCGTGGCGACCCCGCTGGACCCCCGCCACCGCCTGGTGACGACGAAGTACAACCCGGCCCGCACCTGGACGGCGGAGAACTCGGTGGGCATCGGCGGTGCCTACCTCTGCATCTACGGCATGGAGGGCCCGGGCGGCTATCAGTTCGTCGGCCGTACGACGCAGGTGTGGTCGGGCTGGCAGCAGCGCGGCGCGTTCGAGCCGGGCTCGCCGTGGCTGCTGCGGTTCTTCGACCGCATCAAGTGGTACGCCGTCGAGCCCGACGAACTCCTCGACCTGCGGGCCGACATCACCTCGGGGCGCTTCGTCCCGCGCATCGAGGAGGGTGTCTTCTCGCTGGCGGAGTACGAGGGTTTCCTGGCGGAGAACGCGGACTCGATCGCGGAGTTCCGCTCCCGCCAGGGGGCGGCCTTCTCGGCGGAGCGGGATGCGTGGGAGGCGGCGGGCGAGTTCACGAGGGCGGAGGCGGACACGGGCCCTGCGGCTCCCTCCGCCGAGGTGACGGTTCCGGCCGGGGGCCACCTTGTCGAGGCCGAATTCGCCGCGTCGGTCTGGCAGTTGAACGTGTCTCCGGGCGACGAGGTGACGGCCGGCCAGCCGCTGCTGGCCCTGGAGGCGATGAAGATGGAGTCCCGGATACACGCCCCGATAACAGGGGTGGTCCACCAGATCCTGACGAGGCCGGGCGCCCAGGTGGAGGCAGGCACAGCACTGATGATCCTGACCCCGGTCACCTGAGGGACGGGGCTGAGCCCAGGTAGTTTCTTCGCCCCCGCCGCCCCTACCCGTCCCATCCTCGGGGGCTCCGCCCCCGAACCCCCACATCGCGCTAAAACGCGCTCGTCCTCAAACGCCGGACGGGCTGGATGGTGCCGACCTGCGCTTGATGGTGCCAGCCGGGCTTGATCTTTCAGTACCGGCCCGCATTCCCAGCCCGTCCGGCGATTGAGGACAAGGCCCGTTCAGGGCCGTAGCGGGGGTCTGGGGGCGCAGCCCCCAGGGATGGGAATGGGTAAGGGCGGCGGGGGCGAAACAAACACCCAGATCAACCCACCACAACGAAGGAGCACCCAGATGTCGACCCTGACCCGAGTCCGTATGGCCTACGCCCGTATCGACGCCGTAGACCGCCCCGAGGTCTGGATCGACCTACGTCCCCAGGCCGAGGTCGAGGCGGAGGCCAACGCCATCGACGCACGCCTCGCCGCAGGCACCCCCCTCCCCCTCGCCGGCAAACTCTTCGCCGCCAAGGGCAACATCGACGTCCAAGGCCTCCCCACCACCGCCGGCTGCCCGGCCTACGCCTACCACCCCGAGGCCGACGCCCCCGTCGTCGCCCGCCTCCGAAACGCCGGCGCCATCGTCCTCGGCACCACCAACCTCGACCAGTTCGCCACCGGCCTGGTCGGCACCCGCTCCCCCTACGGCCCCGTCCGCAACGCCCACGACCCCACCCGCATCAGCGGCGGCTCCAGCTCCGGCTCAGCCACAGCGGTAGCGCTCGGCATCGTCGACTTCGCCCTGGGCACCGACACCGCCGGCTCCGGCCGCGTCCCCGCCGCCTTCAACGGCATCGTCGGCCTCAAGCCCACCCGAGGCCTGGTCCCCACCACCGGCGTCGTCCCGGCCTGTGCCTCCCTCGACTGTGTGACCGTCTTCGCCCGGACGCTCCCCGAGGCCGAGCAGGCCCTCGCGCACATGACGTCCCCGCCCGACCGAGACCTCCCGCCCCTCCCCCAGCGCGCCCCCGGCCCCTGGCGCGTAGCCGTGCCGCCGCTCGACCAGCTCGGCGAACTGGACCCGGGCTGGGCCCAGGCGTACGAGGCCTCCGTGACCCAGCTCCGATCCGCGGGCGTCTCCGTCCGCACGCTCGACCTCACGCCCTTCACCGAGGCCGCCGCGATGCTGTACCAGGGCGCGTTCGTCGCCGAGCGCTACACAGCGGTGGGTGCCTTTGTCGACAAGTTGCTCACCGAGGGAGGGGAAGGGACAGCAGAAGGCGAACGAGAAGGGCACCCCGCCCTCGACCCCACCGTCGCCGGCATCATCACCCGCGCCCGCGACATCCCCGCCCACCAGCTCTACGCCGACCAGGAGCGTCTGACCGCCCTGCGCACCCATGCCCTCGCCGAACTGGCCGACGCCGACGCCCTGTTGCTGCCCACGGCCCCCGGTCACCCCACCCTCGCCGAGGTCGCCGCCGACCCGCTGGGCGCCAACGCCCGCCTGGGCCGCTTCACCAACTCCACCAACCTCTTCGACCTGGCCGCGGTCGCCGTACCAGCGGGCGAGGTGAACGGTCTCCCCTTCGGCGTGATGCTGATCGGCCCGGCGTTCACCGACGAACGGCTCGCCACGATCGCCCGTCTGCTCCAGCCCGAGGCCCGCCTCGCGGTGGTCGGCGCGCATCTCTCGGGCCAGCCGCTGAACCCCCAACTCCTCGCCCTGGGCGCCCGTTTGGAGCGTACGACCACGACGGCCCCCGTCTACCGCCTGCACGCCCTGGCCACCACCCCACCCAAGCCGGGCCTGGTCCACGTCGGCGAAACAGAGACCGGTGGAACCGCCGTCGAGGCCGAGGTGTGGCGCCTCCCCGCCGAAGGCCTCGGCCGCTTCCTCGCCGCCCTCCCCCGCCCGATGGCCCTGGGCCGCGTCGAACTCGCCGACGGCACCCACGTACCCGGCTTCCTGTGCGAACCGGCCGCCCTCGAAGGCGCCGAGGACATCACGACGTACGGCGGCTGGCGCGCGTACCTGAACGACCGTCCCTGAAACGACCGTCCCTGACCCGGAGTTGCCGACCGGAGTACCCCAACCACCCGACCGCAACCAGCGCTTAAGCACCCCGCGTCACCGTCAGAGCCCCGTCACCGACTCGGGAGGGGCAGTCCGATGACAGCAAGGCCCGCACAACAGCCGCCTACGACAGGGCGAGCGGACGACGGGGGTGGGGGGAGGTGGGGCCGGGCCATAGCGGCCCGGCCCCGGTTGCTGCTCCTCGTCGTGCTGGCCCTCACCGCCTGTGCGGCCGTGCTCGGCGGCGGGGTGGCGGACCGGCTGAGCAGCGGGGGTTCGCAGATCCCGGGGGCGGAGTCGACGTACGCCACCCGGGTGCTGGAGCAGCGCTGGCCCGCCTCGCAGCCCAACCTGTTGTTGATGGTGTCGGCACGCGGGGCGGCGGGAGGCGTCGATGACTCCCAAGTCACGGCCCAGGCACAGGACTTGGCGCGTCGGCTCGGTGCCGAGCAGGCGGTTGGCGGAGTCGTCTCGTACTGGGACGGCAGGGAACCGGCGCTGCGGGCCCGCGACGGCGGCGAGGCGCTGATCACCGCGCGCATCGCCGGTGACGAGGACGCCGTGGACGCCGTACTGGAGCGGGTGCGGCCGTCGTACGAGGGCAGGCGGGGGCCGGTCGAGGTGCGACTCGGGGGTCCCGCCGCCGTGCGCAACGCCTCGCAGGAGGTGATCGCCGAGGATCTGGTCCGGGCGGAGATGATCGCGCTGCCGGTCACCCTCGTACTGCTGGTCTTCGTGTTCGGCAGCGCGGTCGCGGCGCTGCTGCCGCTGCTCGTCGGGATCATGGCGATCCTGGGCACGAACGCCGTCCTGCGTGTGCTCACCGAGTTCACCGATGTGTCGGTCTACGCGCAGAATCTCACCACGGCCCTCGGGCTCGGACTCGCCATCGACTACGCCCTGTTCATCGTGCGCCGCTACCGCGAGGAGCTGGCGGCGGGCACCGATCCCCGCGCGGCCGTGGTCACCACACTGCGCACCGCCGGGCGTACCGTCCTGTTCTCGGCGCTGACCGTCGCCGTGTCGCTGGCGTCGATGTTCGTCTTCGAGCAGTACTTCCTGCGGTCGTTCGCGTACGCGGGTATCGCGGTCGTCCTCATCGCGGCGGCGGCCTCGCTGATCGCGCTGCCCGCCCTGCTGGTGGTGCTGGGCCGCCGCGTCGACGCCCTGGACGTACGCCGGTTGCTGCCCCGACGCGGAACCTCGGAGTCGAAGCCGAAGCGCGAGCCGGGTGCCGGCTGGGCCGCGCTCGCCCGGCTCGTGATGCGGCGGGCGCCGCTCTTCGCGGTCGGTACGGCGGTGGTGCTCATCGCGCTCGGACTGCCGTTCAAGGACGTGCGGTTCGGCACGGCCGACGACCGCCAGCTGCCGTCCTCGACCCCGGCGCATCTCGTCCAGCAGCAGATCCGGGAGGAGTTCCCGGGCAGTCCGGGCGGCATCCTCGCGGTGCTCGCGCAGGGGCCACGGGTCGATGAGGCCTCGCTCGCGGACTTCAGCCGGAGCGTCTCCCAACTCCCCGAAGTCGTACGAGTGTCAGGTCCCGCCGGTCTCTACGCGGACGGCGAGCGCATCCGCGCGGCCACTCCCGTCGAGGCGGCTCAGACAGGCACCGACGGAAGTGCTTACGTCACTGTGCTGCCCAAGGGCGAGGCCACCTCGGCAAGTTCACTCGAACTAGTGACTGACATTCGGTCAATTCCCGTTCCGTTCAAGGCCTCCGTCGCCGGAGCCGCCGCCGTGCTCTCCGACACCCAGCACGGAACGGCCGAGCGGCTGCCCTGGGCGCTCGGTGTGATCGCGGTGACGACCCTGCTGCTGGTGTTCCTGCTCACCGGCAGTCTGCTGCTCCCGCTCCAGGCCGTTGTGCTCAACGCGCTCAGCCTGACGGCCATGTTCGGAGCGGTCGTCTGGGTCTTCCAGGAGGGCCATCTGTCGGGGCTGCTCGGGTTCACGTCGACCGGGGACATCGAGACCGCGCTGCCGGTGCTGATGTTCTGCGTGGCCTTCGGGCTGTCCATGGACTACGGCGTCTTCCTGGTCTCCAGGATCCAGGAGGAGTACGAGCGCGGCGGCGACCACCGTGCGGCCGTGGAGTTCGGCATCCGGCGCACCGGCGGACTGATCACGGCCGCGGCGGTGATTCTCGGCTTCGTGATGGTGGCGATCGGCACCTCGCGGGTGACCAACATCAAGATGCTCGGCCTGGGGGTCGGGCTCGCCGTGCTGATGGACGCGATGGTCGTGCGCAGCCTGCTCGTACCGGCGGTACTGCGGCTGACCGGTCGCGCCACCTGGTGGGCGCCCGGGCCGCTTCGCCGGCTGCACCGCCGTATCGGGATCTCCGAGACGGCCGCCGGAACAGCCCCCGGAATAGATATCTCTACGGCCGACGACGCGAACCAGCAGTCAACTCCCGTCGCGGAAGCTCCGGTTGAGGCACAGGAGGCAGACAAGTCGCTCATCGGTTCGCATCGCGCGGAGCGCACCTAGCGTCGGATGTGGCTGCTTTGCGGTGCCCGTCGCCGCGCGCCATCGAATCGGTCATAAGGGATGGATAGACTCCCGGAATCGTGGACGTGCACTTCCGACGTCCGCGTTATTCCGGGGGGAATGTTGATACGGATCCTGCTGGCCGAGGACGTCTCCATGGTCCGGGGCGCACTGGTCGCCCTGCTCAATCTGGAACCCGATCTGGACGTCGTGGCGGAGGTGGGGGCCGGCGATGCCATCGTCGGCGCCGCCCTCGCCGCCAGGCCCGACGTGGCGGTCATCGACGTCCATCTGCCCCGCCTCGACGGGATCAGCGCCGCCGCGCTGCTCCAGGAGGCGTTGCCCGAGTGCCGTACGGTCATCATCACCAGCCTGGGCAAGCCGGGCACCCTGCGCCGGGCGCTGCACCACAAGGTCACCGGCTTCGTCCTCAAGGACGCACCGGCGGTACGGCTCGCCCAGGTCGTCCGTCAAGCGGCGGCCGGGGAGCGGGTGTTCGACAGAGAACTGGCCCTGGCCGCCTTCGACAGCGGCGAGAGTCCGCTCACGGACCGGGAGACGGAGATCCTCCAACAGGCCGCGGGCGGGGCGGGCGCCGCGGAGATCGCTGCCGGCGTGCATCTCTCGGTGGGGACGGTCCGGAACTATCTCACGTCGATCGTCGGAAAGCTGGACGCGCGCAACCGGCTGGACGCGGTACGGATCGCGGAGGACGCGGGCTGGATATGACGCACCGTCAATAACCTCTCCCACTAGGCATGTTCACCTGGGTCGACGGCCGGCTCCGGAGGGCGCCTCGGCGGTCACGCGGTACCAGCCGCGTTCGTCGGTGTCCACGGCCAGCCGGCCGCCCACCGCGGCCAGCCGCTCGGCGAGGTTACCGAGGCCGCCGGGCCGTCCGTCCCGCGCCTCCCGCCCGTCTCGTGCTTCCCGCCCGCCCCGGACACCGTCGTTGGCGAGGGTGAACCGGACGAACCCGGTGCCCAGGTCCCGTACTTCGATCCGGCACTGGGTGGCGTCGCTGTGCCGGATCAGGTTGGTGACTCCTTCGCGCAGCACGGTCGCCAGGACGGAGCCCACGGCGCCCGGCACCTCGCAGCGCACATCGACACTGGCCCGGATGTCGGCGGCGGCGAGCAGGGAGCGCGCGGACTCGGCCTCGACGGTGAAGGACAGTTCGCGGTAGCCACGGGCGACCGTACGGACGTCGGCGAGGGCCTGCTGGGCCACGTCCCGGGCACTGTCCAACTCCGCGAGCGCACGCTCGGGTTCGCCCCGCACCAGCCGGTGGGCGAGGTCCGTCTTGAGCGCTATGGCGGAGAGGCTGTACCCGAGGAGGTCGTGCAGATCGCGAGCGAACCGGCGCCGCTCCTGCGCGACGGCCCGCCAGGCCAGTTCCTCGCGCTCCCCATGGGCCCGTACGACGAGATCGGCGAGCCGGGTGACCCCATACACGGCGAGACCGACGGCCACCGTGGCCGCACCGCTCAACACCCAGTCCCGCCACCCCTGTTGAAGCACGACACCACTGACGCACGCACCACCGACGACGACCAGCGCACCCAGTGCCCGACCGACCGCACCTCCGACCACCAGCGGCACGGATCCGGCGAAAAGGCCGAACATTCCCGGCCAGTTGAAGCCGAAGGCAACGACCGGCAGTAGAGCTAGCACACCCTGGAGCACCAGGGCCGGACCCGCGAACCGGTCGCGTAAGGACCGCAGTTGCGGTGCGGAGTGCACCAACTGCAGCCCGTACGAGGCGAACAGGGTGACGAGGGTGACCGTGCCGACGACGGCACCGGGGTGCCGGGTCACGACGGCGAGCGCGCCCAGGGGAAGCAGACCGCTCGTCGCGAGCAGAACCACCCTGCCCGCGACACGCGGTACCCGCAGACCGGCCGGACCCTCGATCGAGGTTGATTCCGGCTGGTCAGCCGCATCCGACATCGGCCCACCCCCAGACGGGGATGCTAGGCGCCGCCGGGTCCCGTCAGCGGAGAGCCCCTGAACAACCACACAGTGTGATGAATTCATGAAGCAGTCGTGTCCGGATCACTTCTCTTCGCTCCCGTCAGTCTGGGAGGGTCTGTACAGGGACGTAAGGGACACATAAGCAGCGCGTGAGCCGTTTTGGAGCAAGGAGCCGGATCCACGAGGCACAACAGGCAGAGGTGACGGACGTTGGAGATCTCCGTACTCGGGCCGCTCACGGCACGGCTGGGCCAGACCTCCGTGGTGCCGAGCGCGGCCAAACCACGCCAGGTCCTGGCCCTGCTGGCCCTCAACTCGGGCCGGGAGGTGAGTGTTTCGGCCCTGGCGGACGAGCTGTGGGGCGACGGCCCGCCGCGCAGCGCCGCCGCGACCCTGCACACGTACGTCAAACAACTGCGCCGCATGATCCAGGCCGCGCTCGGCCCCGCACCGGACCGCGGCCCCCGCGAGGTGCTCGGCAGACGGCACACCGGTTACGTACTCGACGCACCGCCGGACGGCACGGACGCGGCCCGCTTCGAACGGCTCGCCCGGCAGGGGCGGACGGCGCTGGAGGCGGGGGATGCCGCCCGGGCCTCCGAACTCCTGGAGCGGGCCCTGTTGTTGTGGCGCGGACCGGCGCTCGCCGATGTGACACCGGGCCGGATGCTGGGCGCCGAGGTGCTGCGCCTGGAGGAGCTGCGCCTCACCGCCGTGGAGGACCGGATAGGCGCCGACCTGCGCCTCGGCCGCCACGGCACCCTCCTCGGCGAACTCACCGGCCTGACCGCACGGTTCCCACTGCACGAAGGCCTGCACGGCCAGCTGATGGTGGCCCTTTACCGCAGCGGCCGGACCTGGCAGGCCCTGGAGGTCTACGGCCGACTGCGCACCGCCTGCGTCACGGACCTGGGCCTGGAGCCGTCCCCCCAACTCCAGCGTCTGCACCGGGCATTGCTCGCGGGCGACCCGGCGCTGGAACCGCCGGCCGTCGGGGACGGCGGCGGTCTGTCGGCGGCAACCCTGTTCGTCGACCACGGCACGATCCGGTGACACCGCCGACACCGGGGACGCCGGGTCCACCGGGGACGCCGGGTCCAGCAGGCGCACCGGGGACGCCGGGTTCGCCAAGTTCGCCGGGTCCAGCAGGTCCACCGGAGACGCCTGGTCCGCCGCGGACGCCGGATGCGCCGACCTGCCGGTTGCTCTGCCTCCCGTACGCCGGGGCCGGGGGCTCGGTGTACGCGCGCTGGCAGCAAGGGCTGCGGGAGCGCGGCTGTTCGGTGGAGGTGATCCCGGTGCGGCTGCCGGGCCGGGAGGGGCGGGCGGGCGAACCCCGGTTCACTCAACTGGACCCGCTGGTCAGGGCGTTGGACGCGGATCTCGGCCCGCTCCTCGACCGTCCGGAGCCGTATCTGGTGTACGGGCACAGCATGGGGGCGCTGCTCGGCTACGCCCTCACCCTGCGCCGCCAGTCCCGGGGCGCCCTACTGCCCCGGGCCCTGCTCCTCGGCGCGTACCGGGCCCCGCACCTGCCCGCGCCGCGCATCGCACACCCGGACACCCCGGACGTCGAACTGGCCTCCGCCCTGGCCCGCCTCGGTGGCCTGCCCCCTCCGCTGCTCGACCAGCCGGAGTGGCTGCGGGTGCTGCTGCCGGTCGTACGGGACGACCTGAGCGTGTGCGCGGACGCCAACTCCCGGCGTTCGTCCTGGACTTCGCCGGTGCGGGTGCCGCTGCACCTCTTCGCCGGGGAGCAGGACGCCCTGGTCGGCGTCCGCGAGATGGTCGCCTGGCGCCGGTTCGCGGCGCGGGGCTGCGAGGTACGGACGCTGCCGGGCGGGCATTTCTTCGTGCGCTCGCACGAGGACGAGGTCCTGGACGAAGTCGCTTGCCTGGTACGGCGGTACGGCGGTACGGCGGCGGCGTCACGCATCTGGAAGCGGCAGGGACGGGCGGCTCGGCGCAGGCGTCCTGAGGTGACCGTCGGCCTTCCGCGCACGGGTCGCCCGCAGCAGCCCGAGCGTGGTCATGCCGCTGAGCGCCCCCAGCGGGAGATTCATCCAGAACGCCCACCGCCACTCGCCGGCCGGCAGCCGAGCCCCCAACACCAGCCCGGCGAAGACCCCCGCGACGATCACGGCACCCCAGCCGAACTGGACCGACTCCCGCTCACCGCGCACCGGGAGCACCCGCGCCACCAGCACCAGCGCGACGGCGGTGAGCGCGGCGGCCCCCGCACCCTGCACTCCGCGCAGGACCAGAAAGGCCACCGGCGTGGTGATCAGCCGGGCCCCGATCACCACCGACGTCTGGACGAACATCCACAGCCCGGCGAGCAGCACGAAAAACGGCCCGCCGAACGGCCCGATCCGCCCGCACAACCACCGCGACGGCAGCAACAGCCCACCCAGGGCGAGGAGATAGACGACGACCGCCCAGGGCAGCGCGGTGCCGGACAGGCCCATGGCGGTAAGCAGGGCGGGCCCGAGGGCGGCGACACAGGCGCCGGCGGCGGCGACCAGGAACTGGTTGAGGGCGAGGGCGCAGAGCAGGACGACCCGGGTCCGCCCGTGGGCCAGCGGGCTCGGCGGCTCGCCCCCAAGTCCCGGCGACAGCACGCCCGTAGACCTCACCCTCACGTACCGGCCTGCATCTTCGCCACCCGCTCCCCCGGCGCCTGCAACTGGAAGTACGCGCCCGCGAGCACCTTCCGGGTCAGCCGCGGGCTGCTGCTCACCACCCGGTAGAGGGCCCGCCGCCAGGCCGAGCCCAGCGTCCCGTCGAGGGTGAACAGGCGTTCCTGGCGCAGCTGGAGGGCCCTGGACCGGGCGACGGACGCCTCCCGCTCCCGCTGGAACGCCTCGGTGGCCGCGAGCAGTGGCACCGCCGATCCGGGTCCGCCGTCCCCCAACGCCCGTTCGACCAGCGGAGCGAGTGTCACGGCGTCGATGATCGCGTGGTTGACGCCCTGCCCGAGGATCGGCGTGAGCGTATGGGCGGCGTCGCCGATGAGCGTCAGCCCGGGCATCGACCAGCGCGGGACGACTGTCGTGAAGATGTCCAGCATCGAGGTGTCCGACCAGCTGTGCACCGACTCCCGTACGGCCTTTGACAGTTCGGGGGCCAGCAGGTCGAGCCGCTCGTACAGCGCGGGCAGCCCCTGTGCCCGCATCTCCCGCAGCCCGCCCTTGGGAATGTTGAAGCCGACGCGGACACTGTCGGGCCGGGTCGGGATGAACAGCCCGTGCTGATCGCCCCGGATGCGCACCCGGTACGTACGGTCGTCCCAATCCCCGTACGGGAACGGCAACTTGAGCCAGATGACGTCCCGCTCCAGCGGAACCTTCCGGTACGTGAGGCCGGACATCTCGCGGATCTTGCTGAACCGCCCGTCGGCGGCGACCGTCAGCGCCGCCCGGATCTCCGTCTCGCCGTCGCCGGTCCGGGCCCGCACCCCGGTGACCGTGCCCTCGGCGTCGCGCAGGAGGGCGGTCGCGGTGGCCCCCTGGACGAGCCGGAAGCAGGGGTGTGCGGCGCCGGTCTCGGCTAGGGCGGCGAGCAGGGTGGGCTGCGGCAGCTCGACGGGGAAGGGGTGCGGGTAGCGGAAGTCGGTGAACTCGGCCTGGAACACGGTGTGTCCGGAGTCGTCGATCTCCATCCGGTGCATCTGTACGTATGTTCCGTCCAGCCGGTCGAGCAGTCCGAGCCGGTCCAGCAGCCAGACGGAGTCCGGGGAGACCGACTCGCCCCGGAAAGAGCGGTTGAAGTGGGTGCTGGCCTCCAGCACGACGACGGGGACGTTCCGCCGGGCCAGTTCGACGGCGAGGGTGAGCCCGGCGGGCCCGCCGCCGACCACGCACACGGACGTCTGGATCCGTTGGGTCGTCTGGATCGTCATGTAACTCCCCCAAGCAAGCGGCTGCGGAGCTTCTGGTCGTGCGGGCTCCCGGTTTCGCAGCCCGGCCTTAAGCCGTTCTTGGGCGGGTCTTGCACAAGACCGGCTTAAGGCCGGGTCCGCAGGCTCCCCGCCATGACCACCGACCCACTCGACCGTCTGCGCTCGCTGCGGCGGTACGCCCCCGAGGTGCCCGCGCTCCTCGCGGAACTCGCCGCGGGCCCCGACCCGTTCGGCGCCCTCCAGTCGGCCGGCCGCGCCCTCGCCCGCCTCGATCCAGCGGACGGCACCCCACTCCACGACGAGGACCGGGTCACCGTCACGATCTCCGGCAGCGGCACCCTCGACGGCCTCACCGCCTCCCTCACCGCCGAGTTCGCCCGCCACGGACTCCAACTCGACGCCGTCACCCGAGACTTCGGCGCCTGGGAACGTGACCTCCTCGACACCGGCAGCGCGCTCTACGCGCCGACGACCGCGCTCTCCCTCTGTGTCCTGGACGCCTCGGTCCTCTTCGCCCCCTTGCCCCTCCCCTGGACGGTCGCCGACGCGGCCTCGGCCGCCGACGAGCTGCTCGCCCGCCTGGACTCGCTCGCCGCCCGCCACGGCGAGCACGCCTCCGGACTGCTGGTGCTGAACACGCTTCCGCTGCTCCACACGCACACCCACCAGCTCGTGGACCTGCGCGCACGGGCCGAACTCAGCGCGCTGTGGCGGGAGTTCAACGCGGGCGTACTCCGTCTCGCACTGCGGCACCCGCGTACCCAGGTCATCGACCTCGATCCGCTCGTCGCCGCCGGCGGCCCGGTACGTGACGCCCGGCTGGCCGCGTACGCCAAGGCCCGGCTGGGTTCCGAGCTGCTCGCCCGGTACGCCCGCGAGGTCGGCCATCTGGCCCGAGCACTGCGTGGCCGGACACGGAAGGTGCTGGTCCTGGACGCCGACCAGACGTTGTGGGACGGGGTCCTAGGCGATGTCGGCCCGGAGGGGATCGCGGCGGCGGGGACGATCCGCGGGGAGGCCTTCGGCGGGTTCCAGCGGGTGGTACGGCAGCTGGCCGCGCAGGGTGTCCTGCTCGCCGTATGTTCGAAGAACGACCCGGAGCCGTTGCTGACCGTGTTGCGCGAGCATCCGGACATGGTGCTGCGCGAGCCGGATTTCGTGCGGGTGCAGGCGAGTTGGGGTCCGAAGGACGCGGGGCTGCGGCAGATCGCGGGCCGGCTGAACCTGGGGACCGACAGCCTGGTCCTCGCCGACGACTCGGCGTTCGAGCGCGGCCAGGTGGCCGGTGCCCTGCCCGCCGTGGCGCTCGTCCCGCTGGACGACGAGCCCGCACTGCACGCCGAACGGCTCCTGGCCGACGGCTGGTTCGACGTACCGGAGCTGACCGACACCGATCTGCGGCGGGCGGCCCAGTACCGCAGCGAGGGCGACCGACAGCGGCTGCGGGAGGGCGCCCAGTCGTACGAGGAGTACCTGGCGCAGCTCGGTGTGGTGGTCGAACTCGCCGCCCTACGAACCGATCAGGTGTCCCGGACCGCACGGGTGGCCCAACTCACCCAGCGCACCAACCAGTTCAACCTCACCCCCCGCCGAATGTCGGCCCCGGAGGTGCGGGAGTACGCCGACGCGCCCGACGGGCTGGTCCTGACCGTCGGGACGCGCGACAAGTTCGGGGACAACGGCCTTGTCGGCGCGGTGTTCGTCCGCCGTGATCGGACGACCGGCTGGCACATCGAGAACGCCCTGCTGAGCTGCCGGGTCTTCGGCCGGGGCATCGAACAGGCCGTGTTCGCCGCCCTGTTGGAGGGTGCCAGGGAGGCGGGCACCCCGGCGGTGTACGGCAGCTACCGCCCGTCGGCCAGGAACGGCAGGGTCCGGGAGCTGTATCCCACGCTCGGCTTCGAAGCGACGGACGGGACGGGCGAGCCGGACGGGCCGGACAGGATGGACGGGACGACCGCCGTCTTCCGACACCCGCTTCTCGTCCTGCCCGAAGTCCCGGCACACATCACGCTGAGGGGGACGACCCGATGAGCAGCAGGAGCACGCCAGGGGCGAGGGACACCTTCACCGGTGTCCTCCTGGAGAACACCGCCGCCCAGGCGCACCGGGACGCCCTGGTCTATCTGCGCGACGACATAGCGGGGTCGCCGCCCGAGCGCGTCACCTACGCCGAACTCGACACCCGCGCCCGCCGGATCGCGTCCTGGCTGCGCGCCCAGGACGCCGTCGGCCGGCAGGTGCTGCTGCTCCATCCGCCGGGGACCGGGTTCGTCGCGGCCTTCCTCGGGTGTCTGTACGCCGGTGCGGTAGCCGTGCCCGCGCCGCTGCCCACCGACCAGGGCCGCCAACTCGCCCGTGTCTCCGGCATCTTGAGGGACGCGGAGGCGATGGCGGTGCTGACGGCGCCGGAACTCGCGCCCGCGCTGGAGGCCTGGCTGCTGGCCGAGGGGATGACGCACGTCCGGTGTCTCGGCACGGACGGCGACGGCGACTTCGCGGACCCGGCGGACTGGCGTGCGCCGGACATCCGCCCGCACGACCTGGCCTTCCTCCAGTACACCTCGGGTTCAACCAGCGAGCCCAAGGGCGTGATGGTCACGCACGCCAACCTGCTCGCCAACGAGGCGGCGATCCAGGCCTGGACGGGCACCGGGCCGGACACGATCGGCGGCGGCTGGCTGCCGCACTACCACGACCTCGGGCTGATCGGACACATCCTGCAACCGCTCTACGCGGGCGGCACGGCGGTGCTGATGTCGCCGACGGCGTTCCTCAAACGCCCTTACCGCTGGCTGCAGATGATCGACGAGT
The DNA here is from genome assembly GCF_053599695.1 of Streptomyces sp. NPDC000878. Classification (NCBI taxonomy): domain Bacteria; kingdom Bacillati; phylum Actinomycetota; class Actinomycetes; order Kitasatosporales; family Streptomycetaceae; genus Streptomyces; species Streptomyces sp. NPDC000878. The sequence continues at coordinate 46,026 of NZ_JBSFMT010000066.1, forward strand.
TCCGGCTGAGCGGCAGCGGCGGGCCCAACTTCGCCTTCGACCTGTGTGTACGCCGGGTCACCGACGAGCAGTTGGCGGGCCTCGACCTGTCCGGCTGGCGGGTGGCGCCGAACGGCGCCGAACCCATCCGCGCCGACACACTGCACGCCTTCGCCGAACGCTTCGCCCCCGCCGGGTTCCGCCCGGAGACCTTCTTCCCCTGCTACGGCATGGCGGAGACGACCCTCCTGGTGACCGGCGCGACCCCCGAACTCCCGCCCGCCGTAAGGACGGTGGACGCGGCGGCCCTGGAGCGCGGCGAGCTGTCCGACCCCGTCGCGGACGCCCCCGTACGCACCCTCGCGGGCAGCGGCACCGTGCGCGACAGCGAGATCCGCATCGCCGACCCGGTCACCGGGGCGAGCCGACCTCCGGGCACGGTGGGCGAGATCTGGGTGCGCGGCCCAAGCGTGACTCCCGGCTACTTCCGCAACTCCCGCGCTTCCTCGGAGAGTTATCTGCCGGGCGGCTGGCTGCGCACCGGCGACCTCGGTGTCCTCGACGGCGACGAACTGTTCGTCACCGGCCGCCTCAAGGAGGTCGTCATCCTCGCCGGGCGGAACTTGTACCCGCACGACGTGGAACGCACGGTCCAGTCCGCCGACCGCGCGCTGACGGTGGGCGCGGGCGCCGCGTTCGCCGTACAGAGTGACCTCGGCGAGCATCTCGTGATCGTCCAAGAGGTCCGGGCGGCGGCCGTCCCCGGCGGCGATCTGCGCGCGGTGGCGACGGTCGCCCAGCAGCTGATCGGTCGTCAGTTCGCGGTCCCGGCGGGCAATGTGGTGCTGGTCAAGCCAGGCACGGTACGCCGTACGACCAGCGGCAAGGTCCAACGGACCCTCATGCGGCGGCTGTTCCTCGAAGGCGCGCTGACTCCGCTGTACGAGGTGCTTGAGCCGTCGGTGCGGGTGCTGGTCAGCGACGCGGGCGACCGCGCCCTCGCACGGGGCGAGCGTTCCCTGGAGCGGGTGAGCCCGGCATGACGATGGAGCACTCCCCGTACCGGCTCGCCGAGGAGCTGGAGCTGTACCTCGGCGACCCGGCCGACCCGGGCGGCCCGTTCTCGTACGCGGCCAGCGCGGACCTGGACGCCCGGGAGGAGTTCCCGGCGGAGATCTGCCGGCTCCTCGACGACTGGGGGCTGCCCGACTATTACGTCCCCCTCGGCGCGGGTGGCCGACTGCGCGACTACGAGCACGCGCTCCAGCTCGTCCGCACGGTGGCCCGGCGCGATCTGACCGTGGCCGTCGCGCACGGCAAGACGTACCTCGGCGCGGTCTGTGTGTGGATCGCGGGCAGCCCCGAGCAGACCGCCCGGCTCGGCGCGGACATCCGGGCCGGGGTGCCGGTGGCCCTCGGGCTGACCGAGCGGGCGCACGGCAGCGATCTGCTGGCCGGGGAGGTGGAGGCGGTGCCGGACGGGTCCGGGGCCTGGCGGGTCACCGGCGAGAAGTGGCTGATCAACAACGCCACCCGGGGCAGTGTGCTGGCTCTTCTCGCCCGTACGGCGCCGGACGGCGGCCCGCGCGGGTTCAGCGTGCTGCTGACCGACAAACGCGCGCTGGCGCCCGGCAGTTACCGCCATCTGCCGAAGGTCCCCACGCACGGAATCCGGGGCGCCGACATCTCCGGCATCGCCCTCGACCAGGCCCGCGTGCCCCGTTCGACGGTGGTCGGCGCGGAGGGCGGCGGCATCGAAACCGTCCTGAAGGCCCTCCAGTTGACCCGCACGATGTGCGCCTCCCTGTCCCTGGGCGCCGCCGACCACGGTCTGCGCCTCGCCCTGGACTTCGCGGCCGAGCGTGAACTGTACGGCCGCCGCCTCGCCCAACTCCCCCAGGCGCGACACGTGTTGGCCGCCGCGGCAGCGGATGTCCTCACGCACGAGGCCGTCGCGCTGGTCGCCTCGCGCCTCGTACACACGGCGACCGAGGAGCTGAGCGTGGTCTCGGCGGTGACCAAGTACCTGGTCCCGACCTGCACGGAGGAACTCCTGCGCGAACTGGCCGCCCTGCTCGGCGCCCGCGCCTTCCTGGCCGGGGTGACCTCGCCGGGGGTGGAGCGCTACGGCATGTTCGAGAAGATCGAGCGCGACCACCGCATCGTCGCCCTCTTCGACGGCAACACCCTGGTCAATCTCAACTCCCTGATCAACCAGTTCCGTTCACTGGTACGCCGGTGGCAGCGCCCCGAGACCGGCGTGACCGACGCGGCGGCCTCGGCCTGTGATCTCTCCGCCCCGCTCCCCGCCTTCGACGCGCCCCGCCTCACCCTCCTGTCCCGGTACGGCAGTTCACTGCTGGCCGCGCTGCCCGCCTGGACGGCGGAGCTGCGCGAGGAGGCCGGGCGCGACCCGGCCCTCACGCCCACCGCGCAGGCGGCACAACGGCTGCTGGCGGTCACGGAATCCGTGCACCAGGAGATGGCCGAGCCGCTGGACGTCGTCGCGGGAGTCCCGTACGGGGCCTTCGAGACCGCCCGCCGCTACTGCCTGTGCTTCGCGGGCGCCGCCTGCCTCGGCCTCTGGCTGCACAACCGCCGAGCGGCGACCGACGGGGTCTGGCGGGACGCCGGCTGGCTGCGCACGGCGCTGGACCGGCTCCTCGTCCGGCTCGGCGACCGACAGCCCGGCTCGGACCCGGAGGCGTACGACCGTCTCCTCGACGAGGCGTACACGGCCCGCTCGGCCGGGCGACTGTTCTCGCTGCTGCACCTGGGCCTCTCGAAGGAGCCGACATGACCGCCGACACCCGCGTCCGCGACCTGATCCGGTGGTTCGGCGATCCGGCCGATCCCGCGAACCCGGTGGGCCGGGCCGCTCTCCTCGCGGCGGACGAGCAGAGCGAACCGAGCGCCGCGGGTGAGTGGCTGCTCGACGAGTACGGTTTCGGCGCGGAGTTCGTACCCGCCGAACTCGGCGGCAGGTTCACGCAGTTGGACGACCTCGTGCGGGTGGCCCGGGAGGTCTTCCGGCGCGATGTCGGGCTGGGCCTCGGGTACGGCATCACGTCCTTCATGGCGTCGGTGAATGTCTGGGCGGCCGGTACGCCCCAACAGCGCAAGCAACTCGCCGGGTTGCTGCTGGACGGCGGCAAGGTCTCGATCGGTTACCACGAACTCGCCCACGGCAATGACTTCCTGCGCAACGAGTTCACGGCCGACCGCACCCCGGGCGGCTATCGACTGAACGGCACCAAGCAGGTCATCAACAACGCCGACCGGGCGGGCGCCTGGGTGCTGTTCGCCCGTACCGATCCGGCACCGGGGGCCCGCAGCCACTCGGTGCTGCTGACCGGCCCCGAGGACTGCGCGGACGGCGCGGTGACCTTCCTCCCCCGCTATCCGACAACCGGCGTACGCGGCTGCCGACTTACGGGGCTCGACTTCCGCGACTGCGAGATCCCGGCCGGCGCGCTGGTCGGCACGGAGGGCCAGGGCGCCGAACTGGCCCTGCGTTCCTTCCAGGTGACCCGCAGCGCGCTGCCCGGGATGGCCGTGGGCACGCTGGACACCTGTCTGCGGACGGTACTCGGGTTCACGCTGGGGCGGCGGCTGTACCGGCGGCGCGTGCTCGACCTGCCGCACGCCGCCTCCGTACTCACCGGCGCCTTCGCGGACTTGCTGCTGTGCGACAGCCTGGCGCTGGCCGCCGCGCGGGCCGTGCATCTGCTGCCCGGCCAGTCGAGCGTGACCGGCGCCGCCGTGAAGTACCTGGTCCCGAAGCTGCTCACGCGCACGGCGAACGACCTCTCGGTGATTCTGGGCGCCCGCTTCTACGTCCGCGAGGGCGAGCACGCCCTCTTCGGCAAGCATCTGCGCGACCTGCCCGTACTGAGCCTCGGTCACGCGGGCCCGACGGCCTGCCTGGCCACCCTGATCCCCCAACTCCCGCGCCTGGCAAGAAACCCCGGCCCACCCGCACCCGACGCCCTGTTCACACCGGGCGGCCCGCTCACCCCGGGCATCCCGTACGACCGCCTCACGGTCACGGCCGACGGGGACGCGCTGACCGGCGTGCTCGAAGAGTCATCGGCGCCGAACGACCCGTACACACAGACCCTGTTGGCGCAGCTGAGCCGCGAACTGAACCTCGTGCGCAAGGCGCTGCTCGCCCTACCACCGGCCGAGCGGACCCCGCTGGCCGGACCTGCGAGCTTCCGACTCTCCGACCGTTACGCCCATTTGATGGCGGCGGCAGCGGCACTGGGCGTCTGGCGGACCGCTGCCGACGGTTTCCTCGCCGACCCCGCGTGGCTCGCGACCGTACTGCACCGCACGGCGTCCCGTCTCTCCCTGCGACCGGCACCACCACCCGCAGAACACACGGCCCATCTGCATGCCGAACTCCTGCGCCGCCACGACGAGAACCGGTCCTTCGATCTTTACGACCTCTGCCTCAACGGCTGACACCCATGGAGCATCCGATGACCGTGCCGAGCACCTACACCGAGCAGACGCTGACGAGTTGGCTGGTGGACCGGGTCGCCGAGTATCTGCGCAGGCCGCCGACCGAGATCGACCCCGCCGTGCCGCTCGCCGAGTACGGGCTCGACTCGGTGGCGGCGCTGAGCCTGTGCGGCGATGTCGAGGACGCCTTCGAGGTCCTCATCGAGCCGACGGCGGCCTGGGACTACCCGACGATCCGGTCACTGGCCGGCCATCTGCTGGGACGGCTGGAGGCACGGACGTGACAGCCGACCACATGGGCGGCAGTGGCGGCGGGATCGCGATCACCGGTATCGACTGCCGCTTCCCGCAGGCCGAAGGGCCGCGCGGCTACTGGGAGTTGCTGATGCGCGCCGGTGACGGCGTCGGCCCGGTGCCGCCCGAACGCTGGCCGGTGGCGGAGTCGTTCTCCGCGCCCGCCGAGGGCGGGTTCATCTCCGACCCGGACGTGTTCGACCACGAGTTCTTCGCCGTCTCACCGCGCGAGGCCGGTTCACTCGATCCGCAGCAGCGGCTGATGCTGCACTGCGCGTGGCGTGCGGTCGAGGACGCGGGCATCGCCCCGCACCGGCTGGCGGGCACGTCGACCGGCGTGTTCATCGGGGTCATGGGCAGCGAGTGGGCCCAGCTGACACTGACCGACCTGCCCGGGATCACCGCCCAGATCGGCTCCGGCAACGGCTACTGCATGATCGCCAACCGGGTGTCGTACCACCTGGATCTCAAGGGCCCGTCCCTCGCCGTCGACACGGCCTGCTCGTCCTCGCTGGTCGCTGTGCATCTGGCGGCGAACGCGCTGCTCGCGGGCGAGTGCGATCTCGCCATCGCGGGCGGCGTCAACCTGGCATTGACCCCGGCCCTCGGCATCTTCTACGCCCAGGCCGGCCTCGCCGCCCCCGACGGCCGCTGCAAGCCGTTCAGCGCCGACGCGGACGGCATCGGCCGGGGCGAGGGCGTCGGAGCGGTGGTGCTGCGCCGGTACGAGGACGCGGTCGCCGATGGTCAGCCGGTGTACGCCGTCCTGCGCGGCACCGCCGTCAACCAGGACGGACGCAGCAACGGCATCACCGCGCCCAGCCGCTGGTCCCAGGAGGCCGTGGTCGCCGCCGCCTGCCGCCGGGCCCGCGTGGACCCGGCCGACGTGACCTTCGTCGAGGGCCATGGCACCGGCACGGTCCTGGGCGACATGATCGAGACCAGGGCCCTAGGCGCACTCCACGCCACGCGCCCCCGCTCGCGCCCCCTGTCCCTCGGCTCGGTCAAGGGCAACCTGGGCCACACGGAGGGCGCCGCCGGCATCGCGGGCCTGATCAAGGTCGCCCTCTCCCTCCACCACCGCACGGCCCCGGCCAGCCGCTTCGCGACCCATGAGAACCCCCAACTCACCCTCGCCGACCAGGGTCTACGCCTCCTCAAGTCGCCGCTGCGCCTCCCGTCGGGCCCGGTTCTGGCCGGTCTCAGCAGCTTCGGCATGGGCGGCACGAACGCCCACGCGGTGCTCGAATCGGCGCCGAGGGCCGGACGTACGGCAGGCCGCACCGGTACTCCGCCCCATGCGCCCCAGCACTCCACCGCGCAGCGCCCCGCCGGCCTCGGCATCGGCGTCTTCACCCTCACCGCGCCCACCGAGGCGGCCCTGCGCCGCAATCTCCTCGCCCAGGCGGAGGCGATCAGCCGCCGACGAACGCCCTTCGCCTCCCTGTGCTGGACCTCGCACCAGGTCAAGTCCGGTCACGCACACCGCTGTTCGGTGGTCGCCGCCGACTCGGCCGAACTGGCCACCCGCCTGCGCTCAGCGTCCGAGGCACCCACCGTGCCCGCACGCCCGTCCGAACTCCCGCGCACTGCCTGGCTGTTCACCGGCCAGGGCGCCCAGTACCCGGGCATGGCGGCCCGGCTGCACCGTGAGTCCGTCCTGTTCCGCCACCACTTCGACGCGGCCGACACCGCCCTGCTCCCGCACACGGGCGGTTCCGTACGCGACCTGCTCCTGGGCGCCGATCCGGCGGTCCACCGCACCGGTTGGGCCCAGCCCGCGCTCTTCGCCGTCGGCTACGCACTCGGCGCAAGCCTCCACGAGCTGGGCATCCGGCCACAGGCACTCCTCGGCCACAGCGTGGGCGAGTTCGCGGCGGCGGTACTCGCCGAGGCCCTCCCTCTGGAGGCAGCGGCGCAACTGGTCGCCGCCCGAGGAGCGCTGATGCAGCAACTCCCCGACGGCGGCGGCATGTTGGCTGTCCAGGCCCCGGCCGAGCCACTCCACGAGTACGTCGAACCGGAACCCCTGGTCGGCTTCGCCGCCTTCAACGGCCCACGCTCGACCGTGCTCTCGGGCGACCTGGCCGCACTGGACCGGATCGCCGACGCCCTGGCCCAACGCGGGTTCCCGGTACGCCGGTTGGAGGTGTCCCACGCCTTCCACTCCCCGCTCATGCGCCCGGTACTCGAACCCTTCCACCGGCTCGCCGAGGAGGTGACCGACGGAGGCGTCCCGCGCATCCCCCTGTACTCCACACTCCGCGGCAAGCTCCTCGACTCCGAACCGCTGGACGCCGCGTACTGGACGGAACACATCAGCGCACCCGTCCTCTTCGCGGACGCCGCCGCACAACTCCTCGACGAGGACCCGACCCACCTGGTGGAGATCGGCCCGAAGCCCGTACTCACGGCACTGTCCCGCCACTTGGCCACCGACCGCACCTCAGAGCCCCGCTCCCTGCACCCCCTCCCGGGCGTGAACGCGGGCGCCCGTGAACTTGCCGGGACCCTCGCCGTCCTCCACGACGCGGGCCTCGACCCAAACTGGGACGCCGCGTACGCCCCACAGGACCGCGTCCTCCAGCGCCTGGCCCCGTACGCCTTCTCCACGGAGCACCGCTTCTGGCACCGGGGCGCCACTGAGACACGTACCGAAGCCCCAAGCGAGGTCGGGGCACCCACAGCCCCAACCAACGGCGGGGAACCCACAGTTCAGCCAAGCACCACCACAACCGCCACCCCCACGACCACAGCCACCGCCGTCCTGGACGCCATCGCCCAGGTCGGCGGCTACCCCCTGACCGCCCTCTCCGACACCTCCCGCCTCTACGAGGACCTCGGCTTCGACTCGGTCGCCGTCATGGAGCTGAAGTCCCGTATCGAGGAACGGCTCCCGGCGCTCGGCGACCTCCCCGTGCACGAACTGCTGCCGAGGCTGTCGTCCGTCGGTGACCTCGTCGCCTACGTACAGGAGCGCACTCCATGACGACCCACCCGCCCCATCTCGCCGGCGCCGGTTCCGCCCTCCCCGGCGAACCGGTCGACAACGCGGCGCTCTCCGCCGCCCTGGGCGTCAGCGCCGAGTGGATCGAGCTGTTCATCGGCACCCGGACCCGGCACTTCGCCCGCGATCTGGTCACCGGCGAGGTACGGCGCTCGCTGGCCGACCTGTGCGCCCAGGCCGCCGAGGAGGCGATGGCCAACGGGGGCGTGGAAGCGGCCGACATCGAGTTCCTGGTCCTCGGCACGGCGACCCCGGACCACCTCATGCCGACCACCGCGAGCCAGGTCGCCGACCTGCTCGGCCTCGACCAACTCCCCACCTATCAGCTCCAGTCTGGCTGCGCGGGCGCGGTACAGGCACTCGATCTCGCCCGGCATCTGATCGGAAGCGGGGAGTTCGGCTGCGGTCTCGTCATCGGCGGTGACGTCTGCACCAAACACCTGGACCTGCGCCGGGACCTGTCCGCCGCCGCGCCGAGCGACCTCGTCAACGGCGTGCTGTTCGGGGACGGTGCGGGGGCCGCCGTACTGACCGCCGAGCCGCACGGAGCGGCCGTGGCCCTGCTGCGCACCCTCAACCGCTGTACCGGCCTCGGTCGTTCGCCGGGCCAGATCATCGACTGGTTCGGCCTCGCCGACCGGGACGAGGACCGCCAGGCGCTCACCGAGGACTACAAGGCGATCGAGGAGTCCGTACCGGTGATGGCGGCGGAGATCCTCTGGGAACTCCTCGACACCCTGGGCTGGGCGGCGGACGACGTGGACTTCCTGCTGCCGCCCCAGCTCTCCGGCCGGATGACCCGCCAGATCGCCGAACACCTCGCCCTCCCCTCCGCCCACGAGATCTCCTGCGTCGCCCTGACCGGCAACAACGGCAACGCCCTGCCGTTCCTCCAGATCGAACAACTGCTGCCGAAGATGGGCAGCGGCCAGAAGGCGCTGGCCGTGGCGGTCGAGTCCAGCAAGTGGATCAAGGCCGGGTTCGCCCTGGAGAAGCGCTGAGCTGCTGAAGCACTCAAGCGCTCGCACCACCACCCACCACCCACCACCAGGTTCCCCCGACCGAGAGGCCCCGCATGCCCTCCCTGCCCCCGCACACCACCTTCGCCGTCACCGACTTCCACGACCTCGTCCGCAACGACCTCGGACTCCCCCTCACGGACGCCCAGTTCGCCACCGACTTCGACGAACTCCCGGAGTGGGACTCCCTGTTCCTCCTCAAGCTGGTCGTCCTCCTAGAGCGCGCCACCGCCCAACCGGTTCCGGTCTCCCGCCTGTTCGAGGCCCGCAGCCTCCAGGAGATCTACGACCGGGTGGTGACCCCGTGACCGGCAGCGGACCCAGCCGGCCCAGCCGGCCCGGCGGCCACTCCACCCACCCCGTCCGCGACCGCCGGCCCACCCTCCACTTCCTGGAGTACGCGGCCACCCAACGCCCCGTGCACCTGGACACCGACATCGACATGACCCACGCCCTGGCCCACCGCGCCCACGCCGACCGCCACTACTCGACGGTGGCCTACGTCCTGCACGCGGCGGGACGGGTCCTGGCCCGTCACCCGGAGGCCAACGCGGTCCTCGCCCCGGGCCACCGGTGCCGCCCCCGGATCGTCCGGTTCACCGAGGTCACCGGGAAACTCGCCCTGGACACGACAGTCCCCGGCGGCGACCGCATCGTGCTCTCCGCCCTCGTGCCGACCCTGGAATCGGCGTCCTTGGCCGACATCCAGGACCGCGTCGACCGCTACCGCAACGCCCCGGACCCCGCCGCCCTGCCGGAGTTCGCCCGCGTCCGCACCCTGGCCCGGCTGCCCGCCTGGCTCGGCCGGATCGCCTTCGCGATGGCCCTGCGCGACCCCCGCCGCCGCCCCGCCGTCCTCGGCACGGTCTCGGTCAGCTCCCTCGGCCACCGCCCGGTCGACGGCTTCCACTCCACGGGCGGTACGGCCATCACGCTGACCTGCGGACGTACGGCACCGCGCCCGGTCGTCCGGGACGACGGCCGGATCGAGGCTGCCCCGCTGATGCGGCTGGGCCTCACCTTCGACCACCGCGTGCTCGACGGCGCCACCGCCGCCGACGTACTGGCCGACCTCAAGTCGGCGCTCGAAACGGAGTGGACGACGCGGGACACCGGCCACACGGCCGCCGTCACACCCCTGCGCCCCCTGCGCGAGGCGGCGACGGACCCCCAGTGACGCAACCCCGGCCGACGACAAAAGCCGGGGACAGGAACCGACAACGAAAGCCCCCGCCGAGAGCCCCCGACAAGACAGGAGAGCCGAACCCATGCATGATCTGGGCGAGTTGAAGCAGTACGCCCTGCTCCACGCCCGCAACCAGGGCCTGTCCATCCGGGCCACTACCCGCGTCCTGGCCCGGATCCACAGCGACGACCCGGGCGCCGAGGACTCCTGGGCCCGGGTGTGGTCCGCCGAGGGCGACGCGCTCGCCGGGCGCGGCCGGCTGCTCGACGCCTGCCGCTGCTACGCCCTCGCCCGATTCCCGTACGCCGACCCGGCCGACGGCGACCGGACGCGTGCCCAGCGCGCGGGCGTGGCTGCCTTCGACCACTGGCGGCGGGCCCGCGGCGGCATCGAACGCCTCGAACTCGCCCACCCGGACGGCACGTTGGCATGCTGGGCGGCAGGCCTGGACAGGCACCGTCCGCTGCTGATCATGATGGGCGGCATCGTGAGCGTGAAGGAGCAGTGGGCCCCGCTGCTCCCGAAACTGACCCGCCTCGGCTACGCGGCCGTGGTCACGGAACTGCCCGGCGTGGGCGAGAACTCCCTGCCCTACACGGCGGATTCATGGCGCCTGCTGCCCTGGCTGTGCGACCAGTTGTCGAACCGCGCCCGCACCACCGACACCACGCTCCTCTGTCTGAGCTTCAGCGGCCATCTCGCCCTGCGTGCGGCCGTCGAGGACCCCCGGATCGCCCGCATCCTGACCGTGGGCGCCCCGGTCGCGCACTTCTTCACGGACGACGACTGGTGGCTCCGTGTCCCGGCGCTCACCACAACGACCCTGCGCCAGCTGACAACCACCGCCGACGACCACGAACTGCGCTCCCTGCTCAAGGAGTTCCCGCTCGACGCCGCCCAACTCGGCGCCGTACGGGCGGCGGTGCGGTACGTGGCGAGTGCGCGGGACGAGATCATCCCGCCCCGGGAACAGTCACTGCTCCGCGAGGCGCTGGCCGACATCCGTGTCAAGGAGTTCGACGATGTGCACGGCTCACCGGGGCACGCCGGTGCGCTGCGGCGCTGGCTGGTGCTGAACCTGCTGCGCTCAGCACGTGGTCGTGCAGCCGGGTGAGGTCGGGCCCCGGTCCGATACCGAGTTCCTCGTGCAGCGACCGACGAACGGCACGGTAGGCGCGTACCGCGTCGGAGCAGCGGCCGGACCGGTGCAGCGCGACGATGAGCTGGCAGTGCAGCCGTTCGCGCAGCGGATGCTCGACCGCCAACTCCATCAGCTCACCGGTGAGTTCCTGATGTCGGCCGAGCTTGAGGTCGGCGGTGATCCGCTGCTCCAGCACGCCGAGCCGCAGCTCCTCCAGCCGGGTGGCGGCGGACCGCAGGACGACACCCTGCGGCACCCCGGACAGCGCGGGCCCCGTCCACAGCGCGAGCGCCTCCCCCAGACTCCGCGAGGCGGCCCCGAAGTCCTCGCCCTTGAGGGCCGTACGCCCTTCCTCGCTCAGCGCCTCGAAGCGGCGCAGGTCGAGGTCGTGCGGTTCGACGTGCAGGACATAGCCGGGCGGCCGGCTGACCAGTGGCCGCCCGGCGCCGCTCTCGGCGAGGGCCTTGCGGACATGGCAGATGTACACGTGCAGGGTGCTGGCCGCGGTGCGGGGCGGCTCGTCGGGCCACAGCTCGTCGATGAGGGCATCGCTGGAGACCACCGAGCCCGCCCGCACGAGCAGGGTGGCGAGCACGGCACGCGGCTTGGCCGCCGCGGGCGTACGGGTGTCGAGGCGGACCGGTCCCAGTACACGGAATCGCAAGGGTCAGCTCCTATCACGTCGCACAGGAACGTCACACGAGAACTGCCCCCACCTTCCCGAACCCCGCTGAAGAAGCACGGGAGAGCCACGGGAGACCGCCACCGAGCACCCGAGCACCCGAGCACCCGAGCACCCGAGCACCCGAGCACCCGAGCACCCGAGCACCCGAGCACCCGAGACAGCCTCCCGCCAGCCCTTGCCCCTGTCAGCCGCTGTCCCTCTCAGCCGACCGACGAGTAGGCCACAACCCCCCGCAGTAGCCCCTCCACGGCCTTGCGCGCGTTCTTCGCGACCGTCGACCCCTCCCCGCCGGAGACCGGCGCGGCGGCCGAGATCTGTCCGAGGACGTCGATGACCTGCTTGCACCAGCGGACGAAGTCACCGGCCGGCATCTCCGCCTCGCGCAGCACCTCGTCGAGGCCCTTGCCGGAGGCCCATTCGTAGGCCGCCCACGCGAAGCCGAGGTCGGGCTCGCGCTGGCCGACGCCCTCGCTCTGGGTGATCCGGAACTCCTCCTCCAGCGCGTCGAGCCGGCCCCAGATGCGGACCATCTCGCCGAGCGCGGCCTTGGCCTTGCCGGACGGCACCTTCGGCGCCATGGCGTCGTCGGCGGCCCGGGACTCGTACACCAACGCCGAGACACACGCGGCGAGTTCGGCGGGCGCGAGCCCGTCCCACACGCCCGCGCGCAGGCATTCGCTGGTCAGCAGGTCGAGTTCGCCGTAGAGCCGGGCGAGCCGCTTGCCGTGCTCGGTCACCTCGTCGCCGCGCAGATAGTCCAGCTCGGTGAGCAGGGCGACAATGCGGTCGAACGTACGGGCGATGGTGTTGGTGCGGCCCTCGATGCGCCGCTCCAGCTGCGAGGTGTCGCGCAGCAGCCGGTAGTAGCGCTCGGCCCAACGGGCGTGGTCCTCGCGGTCGTTGCAGCCGTGGCAGGCGTGGGCGCGGATCTCGGTGCGCAGCCGGGCGATCTCGCGGTCGTCGGCCGCCTGGGAGCGCTGCTTGCGGGCCCGCTCGGGCGGGATGTGCCCGGCCTTGCTGCGCAGCGCGGAGGCGAGGTCGCGACGGGACTGCGGCGAACGCGGGTTGAAGGTCTTGGGGACCCGCATCCGCTCCAACGGCTCGACTGGCACGGGGAAGTCCATGGACGCCAGCCGCTTCACCTGCCGTTCGGCCGTCAGCACCAGCGGGCGCGGTCCGTCATGGTGCTCGAAGCCGCGGTGGCCGTTGGACCGGCCCGCGGGCAGCCCCGGGTCCAGGACGAGCGCGAGGCCCGCGTACTTGCCGGTGGGGACGTGGATGATGTCGCCGGGCTTGAGCTTCTCCAGCGCGACGGCGGCCTCGGCCCGCCGCTGGGCGACGCCCTGCCGGGCCAAATCGGTCTCGCGGTCCTTGAGTTCGCGGCGCAGCCGCGCGTACTCCTCGAAGTCGCCGAGGTGGCAGGTCATGGATTCCTTGTAGCCGTCCAGGCCCTCCTCGTTGCGCTGCACCTGCCGGGAGATCCCGACGACCGACTTGTCGGCCTGGAACTGCGCGAACGAGGTCTCCAGCAGCTCGCGCGAGCGGTGCCGCCCGAACTGGTCCACGAGGTTGACCGCCATGTTGTACGACGGCTTGAAGCTGGAGCGCAGCGGGTACAGGCGCGTGCCGGCGAGACCCGCGAGGTGGTCCGGGCTCATCCCCCGCTGCCACAGCACCACGGCATGACCCTCGACGTCGATGCCACGCCGTCCCGCACGCCCCGTCAGCTGGGTGTACTCGCCGGGCGTGATGTCGGCGTGCTGTTCGCCGTTCCACTTGACGAGCTTCTCCAGCACGACCGAGCGGGCGGGCATGTTGATGCCGAGCGCGAGGGTCTCGGTGGCGAACACGGCCTTCACGAGGCCCTGTACGAAGAGTTCCTCGACGACCTCCTTGAACGTGGGCAGCATGCCCGCGTGGTGGGCGGCGATGCCCCGCTCCAGGCCCTCCAGCCATTCGTAGTACCCGAGGACGTGCAGGTCCTCGGTGGGGATGGAGGAGGTGCGCTCCTCGACGAGGGCACGCACCCGTTCCCGCGCCTCGTCGTCGTTCAGCCGCAGGCCCGCGTACAGGCACTGCTGTACGGCGGCCTCGCAGGCCGCGCGGCTGAAGATGAACGTGATGGCGGGCAACAGGCCCTCGGAGTCGAGCCGTTCGATGACTTCGGGCCGCCCCGGTGTCCACACGCGGGAACGGGACCGGCGCTCCCGCTCACGGTCGGCCTCGCGCATGGCACGGCCGCGTCTGCGGTCCTGGAAGGAGGGCCGCTGGGCCTCCATGCGTGCGAGCCGCGCGAGGTCGGGGTTGACGGCCTTTCTGCTGCCCTCGCCCTCCTCGAAGAGGTCGTACATCCGGCGTCCGGCAAGTACGTGCTGGAACAGCGGCACGGGCCGGTGCTCGGAGACGATCACCTGGGTGTCGCCGCGCACGGTGTCGAGCCAGTCGCCGAACTCCTCGGCGTTGGACACGGTCGCCGACAGCGAGACGAGGGTGACCGACTCGGGGAGGTGGATGATCACTTCCTCCCATACGGCGCCACGGAAGCGGTCGGAGAGGTAGTGCACCTCGTCCATGACCACGTAGCCGAGGCCGAGGAGGGTCCGCGAGCCCGCGTACAGCATGTTCCGCAGGACCTCGGTGGTCATCACGACCACCGGGGCATCGGAGTTGACGCTGTTGTCGCCGGTGAGCAGGCCCACCTTGTCCGCGCCGTAACGACGGCACAGGTCGGCGTACTTCTGGTTCGACAAGGCCTTGATGGGCGTCGTGTAGAAGCACTTCTTGCCCTGTTGGAGGGCGAGATGGACGGCGAACTCGCCGACGATCGTCTTGCCCGAACCGGTGGGGGCGGCCACCAGCACGCCCTTCCCCGCTTCGAGCGCCTGGCAGGCCTCGATCTGGAAGGGGTCGAGGCCGAAGTCGTACATCTCGCGGAAGGACGCGAGCGCGGTGGCCTGCTCGACAGCGCGCTTACGTGCTGCCGCATACCGCTCGGCCGGTGAGAGGTCCTCTGTCATCGTGCTTTCGAGACTACCGGCCCCCACTGACAACAGGACGATCATTATCCGGATCGATGCCTGGGAAACACGGGATCCGCGCAGCTCAGCGCAACATGCAAGCGGCCGGGGCGCCAGCGTGGGCGCCCCGGCCGCTTCCACGCCGGAGTGAAGAACAGGGAACTTCAGGTCACGTCGTCGTAGCCGTTGACCCGGTCCGGGCCCGCCTGTTCGGGCAGGGCGCGGGTGGCGGAGACGGTCTCGATCTCGCCGATGTCCTCCGGGGTGAGGTCCAGGTCGGAGGCCTCGTCGTCGCCGGGTCCCTCCGCCTCGCGTCGGCGCTTGCGCCGGTCGTTCGTCAGCGAGAAGGCCACCGCGCCGAAGTACAGGATCCAGATCGGACCGGCGAGCGCCAGCATGGTCAGCGGGTCCGTGCTGGGCGTCGCGATCGCCGCGAACACCGTGATGCCCATGATCATGGCGCGCCACCAGCCGGCCATGCGCTTACCGGTGAGAATCCCGGTGATGTTCAGCATGATCAGCAGCAGCGGCAGTTCGAAGGAGAGACCGAAGACGAGCACCATGCGCGTGACGAGGTCGAGCAGGTCGTCCAGCGGCAGCAGGTTGTCGACGCCGAACGGCGTGAACTCGATCAGGACCTTCGCGGTGGTGGGGAGCACCCGGTAGGCGAAGTAGGCGCCGCCGAGGAACAGCGGGACACCGGACGCGACGAACGCGTACGCGTACTTCTTCTCGCTCTTGTGCAGACCCGGAGCGATGAACGCCCAGAGCTGGTAGAGCCAGACCGGCGAGGCGAGCACGACGCCGGCCATGAGCGACACCTTCAGCGCGAGCGTGAAGGGCGCGAGCAGGCCGTTGATCGTGATCTGCGCGCAGGGGTTGTCCCCCTCCGACTGCTGCTTGGCCAGCTCGGAGAAGGATGACGGGCATCCGACCGAGTCGAGCACCGGCTTCGTGAAGAAGTTGATGATGTCGTTGTAGAAGAAGGCGGCCACGACCGTGACGACGATGATGGCCAGCAGGGCCTTCGCGACCCGGTTGCGGAGTTCACGGAGATGCTCCACGAGGGGCATCCGCCCCTCGGGATCCCTCCCCTTCTCCTCCTTGTTGCGGGCAGACTTGAGCAACCCACGTCCTCATCTCGTGCGGCAGGCCGGAGGCATCCGGCCTTGCGTCAGCGTCAGCGCTTGGTCGTGTCCGTGGGCTCGGTGACCGGACGCGAACTCGTCACGTCACCGGGGGCGGCCTGGATGGTGCGCTGCGCCGGGGGCTGCTCGTCGGTGTGCGGCGGACCGGCGGGGGCCGTCTCCTGGCCCTCCGTCTTCATCGCCTTGGCCTCGCTCTTCAGGATGCGCGCGGACTTGCCGAGCGAGCGCGCCATGTCCGGAAGCTTCTTCGCGCCGAACAGCAGGATGATGACGACGAGGATGAGAATGATCTCGGGAGCTCCGAGCCTTCCGAACATAAGTCTTTACCTTCTCACCGAGGCGGCTGTGTGGGGTGCTGTCCGATCGTTCGGACAGGTGTCCGACCGTCGTGTTGACAGCGATCGTAACGCTCGGGGGTAAACCTGAGGCAATCCCTGTGCGTACTCCCGGTCAGCGGTCCGGGCCTCTTTTTCCGGCCGCGATCAGCAGCGTACCTGCCGACACCGACAAGGTGACAGGGCGAAGTCGCCCAAAACACATCAACCCACGGACTCACAGGAGAGCCGCCGGGCACTCACAGTGCGTCCACAGAACGCGCCGTGTGCGCGGCGGCCTTTTCCAGGTCCTCGGCGGCCCGATTGATCCGCCGCGCCGAGTCCGTGACCTGCCTCCCCAGCCGCTGCGCCTCCAGAAAAACACGGACGGCAAGCACCCCGAGAACGGAGACCCCCAGGAACCCCACAGCAATCGCGAACATCGGCCAGAACATGCCACGGAGCCTAGCGGCATCTCAGCCCGTCCGGCGTTTGAGGACGAGGCCGTTCAGGCCGACAGCGGGGGTCTGGGGGCGGCAGCCCCCAGGGATGGGACGGGCAG
>NZ_JBSFMT010000067.1:0-62694 GCF_053599695.1 Streptomyces sp. NPDC000878
GGTACGTCACCCCGCTCGAAACGAGATCCTTGCTCAGGCAGAGCCTCGTCCCGGCAGCGTAAACACCCGCTGTCCAGTTCGCGGGGGGAACTTCATTCTCCTCCAGGAAGCGGGCGTGGGTGGTTTGTGGGTGCAGGGCGTCGAAGGTGACCACAAAGTTGGCCAAGTCGAGTGGGGCGTGCATCGGCCGGAAGACGGCTACTTGTCCTGCGCGAGCTGCAAGGGCTCCTTTTCGTCGGGCGGAAGGACTTGGAGGATCTCGCGGGAAGACGTCATGAGGTAGCAAATCTCGGTGTTGCTATCGATTCCGGGCGAGGAGACTTGGGCGCGGAGCCACTCTTGTCGCGTCGCCACTGACTTGTCGGAGTCGGGCCAACGGCCCCTGAGCTCAACCTGGGTGAGGCGTTCGGTCAGTTCTGTCGCCACCGCACAGGCGTCCTCCAACTGATGAACGTGCGACTCCACGAACCTCCGCAGCGCGGCGTAAGGATTGGTGGGATCCGCGAGCGCTAGCGACGCCGCGTAGGCAACCAGTGCCTTGCGTCGTATCGCAATCGCCGCTCGCGCCAAGTGAAGCTCTCGGATGAAGTGGTCAGTCTCCTTCTCCTTGCCGCCAAGGGTCTCCTCCAGGCGGCGGTAGTCGACCTTGCCGTTGTCGTCCACCAGCTCGTCGATGACGCCGCGGTGCTTCTCCAAGAATTGCTGAGAGGTATAGAACTCGTCGTCCGCACTCTTTAGGGCGAGGTCAAGATTCGGATTGAGGCCGTCAAGCATCTCGCTGATCGCGCGGGACAGCTGAGCATCGGCCGATCGTTGATCTGTGATCCGTTTGCTGTAGGCCCGTTCCTCTTGGCCGCTCAGGATGGCTTCAACTCGGCGTTGGTGCGCCCTCTGTTCACGTTGAGCCACCATGTCTACCGCTAGGACGGTTCCGGCGACGGCCAGCACCGGCCAACCTGCCACGAGTGCTCCACCAGCAGCGACGGGCTTCAGAACAGCATGTGCTGTCTGCCCGCCGCTGCGAGAGAACCCTCTGAACCCGGAAGTTCCGGCGGCCTTGACGAGCTCTGCACTCTTTGGCAGCACCACCCGGAACAACGTCGGGCTCTTCGGGTTGAGGGCCTCCACGATCCCGACCATTGCCTGCTGAGCCGTCGCGTTCACGGGCCCAGTCCGGAACTTCGCGACCTCCGCCTCGCTGACCGGGTAGTACTCGACAGCAACTGGCGCCGCTGCGGCTTCGAGCGCATCCCAGATCGTGCCAGACGTCGAGCCGACGGATCGGAGAACGTCCTCGGGGACCAGAAGCCCTTCGGGTGGGAACTCGGTCCGAACTTCGACCTCTGCCGCGGCGCTCAGTGCGGTGTCCCCGCCCGAGGCGGTGGTGGTGCTTCGCGAGAGTCTCCAGAGCAGCCACGCGGTGACAAGCATTGCGATAGCGACGACGGCGACCAGCTCAATAGGCATTGATATCAAGCCAAGTCACGTCCTTCGACAGGCTGAGGTGGTTGGTTCAAATGGCCCCCGAGCATAGCGAGGATCGCCGCCATACCGGGATTGAGCTCGCGTCGAACGGGGCACGGGAACCTCAACCTCCCACCCAGTACTACAGCGGCACCCCGGGTGACAGGCCGAGCACCCGCAGGAGGTGGCTTGTCAGTGGTTCCCGGCAGGATGCTGTGTCATGGGTGGGAGATCCGAAAGTGACGAGGCATACGTCCTCGACCTCTGCGACGAGTATCTCGGTGAGGTCGCGCAGCGGCAGCACCGCTTCGACTCTGGCACTGATGGGCGCCGCGTCAAGGTGCCCGTCGACGGCTACTGGCCCCAGCACAAGCTCGTTGTGGAGTACCGAGAGCGCCAGCATGATGAGGCGGTCCCGTTCTTCGACAAACCGGACCGGTTGACTGTCAGCGGCGTCCATCGGGGCGAGCAGCGGGCCCTCTACGACGCCCACCGCGACACCGAGATTCCCGCGCACAAGCTTCGCCTCGCGATCATCCGTCCAGATGACCTCGATGCCGATGCACGGGGCCGCCGGGACCGGCAGGCGGACCCTGCGCGCCCTGCGGGAGTTCGAGACGTTTGATAACGAGCACCGGCCGCACCAGGGTCTTGCGAATGCCCGCCCTCTCCACTCGCTGCCCGCTCCGATCGAGGACCCGGACCGGATCGCCCATCTGGACATACGACGGTGAGCGCGACTCGGCGGCACCCTCCACGAGTATCAACATGCTGACTGACCAGCATGGAGGAGGTATTCGGCAAGCGCAGCTTTCGGGTTGCCTGCCGCTCCGATTCAAGGCGCTCACCGTGGTCGAACCCTCGGACCATCGCCTGAAACTCCCACGCCCCAGAGGCATCTTGCGGCGACTGGGGCTTCCCCGATGGAGGATCTACTTGGGTGAAGCATTTGTCAGCCCGCTCGCGAGGCCGTCTCGGAACTCCGG
This sequence comes from Streptomyces sp. NPDC000878, assembly GCF_053599695.1. NCBI lineage: Bacteria > Bacillati > Actinomycetota > Actinomycetes > Kitasatosporales > Streptomycetaceae > Streptomyces > Streptomyces sp. NPDC000878. Next base: position 2,451 of record NZ_JBSFMT010000067.1, read on the forward strand.
GCGGGTGCTCCGGCCGTCGGCACGTTTTGATCGAACGACCACGTAAGGCGCGCGACCGGATCGGGCGGGCGACCGGGCAGCTCAACAGGAACAGGGCGACAGGGTGGTGGAGGAGGCCCGTCTCGCTCAGACGCGGGGTGGAGCGGATTGGCTCCTTCTGGTCCCGGCGGCGAGCAGAGCGAAGCCCAGTGCGAAGCCGAGCATTGTCCATACGCCGACGGGCCAGAAGATGTGGCTGTCTGTGAAGGACCAGCCGGCCACCAGGAGAACCACCGTGCCGGGAACGACTCGCACCCCGTGTTTCGGGAAGAGCGCGACGGCTGTGGCCACTACGGCGACGATGAGGGCGTAGGCCCCGACCCGCCCGAGCGACTCACCCGTGTCGTAGAGCGGGTTCTTGATCGGCCCTATGTTCGCTGTCCCGGCAGCCTGCTCGACCGCGGTTCCCGCCGCGATACCGGCCACCGCGTCGAGACCGGTGTAGAAGGCCGCGTATGTGAAGGCACTCGCCCAGGCCACCACTGTGGCGAAGCCCGCGAGATCTGGTCGGGGGCGGTGCCACAGAGGGACGAGGAGGCCGAGCGTGAGCAGCGGAAAGACCGGCAGCAGTGCGATGTGCAGCTGTGTCCAGTCCGCGGCTGTCGCCCTGGACAGGCCATGCGGGTGCGCGGCGCCCGCCGCAGCCAGCACAAGGGGCGCGACAGTGGCGAGGGCGATGTTTCGGATGGTCAACACGCTGCGATCGTAGGCGCGTTACGTCACCTGAGACGGCTGCGTAAGGGCTTCGTAAGATCTTGTGTGGTGCCACGCAACCTGGAAGGCGCCCGCCGGGGGCGACTCCCCTCCGACGCGACGCCGGCCCCGCCGATCTCGCGGCGAGGCCGGAGCAGAGGACCGGTGGCGGCCCGGTCGGTTAGCCGCAGCGGCGCCCGGAGTTGATACAGAAGACCGCCTGGCGCATGAGCCGGTCGGTCATCACGTTGATGAAGTCGTTGTGGTCGGTGATGGCGTTGTGCTGCTGTCCCTGGAAGCCGTCGACGGCGAAGTTCGGTGCCGCGGGGGTCTTGTAGATGAGCCGCATCGTCAGCTGCGGGATGGCCTTGAAGCCCCTTGCGCAGTTGCCATCGGCGCCGGCGAAGGCGACGTGGCTGCGGTGGTCGGCGCTGTCGACGTTCCTGCCGTCCCAGCAGCTCTGGAAGGCGAAGCTGCGCACCACCTTGCTGCCCCGGGGGCAGATCGGGTACTTGTCGGTGAGCTGGACCCTGTTCTCGAAGCCGGTGCAGCTCCAGTGGGCGTTGGCGTTCTTGGTGCCGTTGGTGAACGCCTTGGCATCACCGGTGATGATCCGCAGGAAGCGTGGCATCGCCACGACCCGGCCGGTGGGGCTGCCCAGGTAGGTGATCGTGACGGCCCTGGGCACCAGGATGGCTCCCTTGTTGCCCTCGGCTCCGCCGCCGAGGGCGTTGGCGTCGGGACCCTGGCGGGTGGTGTCCCGCAGGACGGGCCAGTAGTACGCGGACTGGTCGCCGTTGGTGCATGAGGTGCCCTGGGCGCTCAGGGACTGGTTGGTGGATTTGAAGTCCACCCTCCGGTTGCCCACGTAGTCGTGGACGTGGTGGGCGCCGTTGCTGACACCGGGCGCCACGATGTCGTTGTCCGAGTTGTGCTGTCCCCGCTTGTTGACTCCGCATCGGGAGGTGAAGGCTCCGGTCGAGGCGCTGGCCTGGCGGCGCACCTTGCGCACGTTCGGAGTCACCTTCGTGATGTCCACGAAGTCGGCCGCGGTGGGCCCGTCGTTGCTCTGCCCCGTGGCACCGGAGCCGTTTCCTTGCTGTCCGGGCTGTCCGGTGTTGCCTCCCGCGCCCTGGGGCCCGCCGGGGTTCTGGCTCGCGGCCCCGGATGCCTGGGTCCCGGATGTGTCGAGGCCGAGGTTGCAGGCGGCGAGAGCGTCCAGCCCTGTGGGCCTGGTGGCGGACCGCCCGATGGCGATGGCGATCCGGTCGATGGTCGACTTCCTCTTGTCCGTCAGAGGGTCGAGGATCGCGTTCCGCACAAAGTTCGGGCCTCCTTGGCCACGGGTGTCGACCAGCCGCTGGTTGGCCTCCGCGGTCTGCTGGTCCAGCAACCGCAGGTTCCGGTCCACCTCGGCCTGTGCCTGCTGGGGGACGGCCGGCAGCCTGCCCTTCACGTCCGGACAGCTGATCGTCTGGGCCGACCGCGTCGTAGGAGCGGTGGCGGTGACGTCGGACGCGTTGGCGGCGTAGTTCACGGCTACGAGGCCACCGCCCCCTGCCAGGAGCGCCGTGACCGCCATGATGGCGTTGCGGCGGCTACGGCCGCGCCTGTGATCTGCTCGCATGAGAACTCCCGATTTCACAACGTGGTTCCTGAGCCATCGGCGATACGCATCGCTCGTCGCCCGGATGCCCCCAGCCTCAGCTGAGAGGCCGGCGCTTGGCTGCCGTTCACGTGGCGCGTCATGGACATGTAAGAAATGAATCGCGAGAACCGATCGCGAGAACCGAATCGCGCCCGAACACAGGACTTCGCGGAATTGTCCCGGCCGGGCTCACCGGTCCAGTCCCAGCCGGTAACCCCGGCAGGCTGGACGCGGCCGGCCCGCATGTCTTGTCGGCTGCGGGAGTTGGTGGCCGTCGTCGAGCACTCCTGCCACATCGGAACGGGTTCGACGCCCCGGAGAGAGTCTCCAGGGCGCTGGGCCGCGGTGGCCGCTTCCTTACACGGCGGCTATGCCCTCCATGCCGGATTCGGCGAAGGGGGGCAGTCCTGTGGCGGTGGTGACCTTGGTGAGGGAGCCGTTCTTGCCGATGCGGAAGCCGTCGACGGTGCCGGAGGTCCCGTTCTGCACGTACAGGAACTTCTCGTCCTGGGTCACCGCCAGGTCGATGACGCCCTGGGACATGGCCGAGGGCGGGGTGGCGATGCCGATGTCGTTGGTGAGCGCGAGCTTGCCGTGCCGGTCGGTGCGGTAACCGGTGACGGTGGAGTTGCCGGTGTTGCCGCCGTAGAAGAAGTCGCCGGCGCGCTCCAGCCAGCACAGCGTGTTCTGGCCGTTGGCCAGGGGCTTCTGGACGACCTTGAGGCGGCCGTCGGCGCGCACCTTGTACGTACTGACCGTCGACTTCTCGGCCTCGGCCACCAGCATCCGGCCGGCCTTGTCGAAGGTGATCGCGAACGGCACGCCACCGGCCGAGTCGTTGACCACCGGCCGGTGCGCGGGCCGTCCGTCGTGTCGCATCACGAAGACCTCGACGGTGTTGGCCGACTTCGTGGTGACCACCAGCGCACGGCCGCCCGGCGTGAACGCGACCTGGCCGGGCGAGCTACTGAACAACGGCACCTTGTCGTTCTTCAGCCCCAGGGAACGGTAGGAACCGCCCAGCGGCTTGAGTCCGTTGGGTGTGATCTTGAAGCCCTGGACGCTGCCCGCGCCTCCCGCGTTCATGACGTAGGCGAGGTTGCCGGACACCGCGATGGACGAGGGGAAGTCCCCGCCCGAACGCACCACCCGCCGGTCCGTCAGTTTCTGTCCCTCGACCCGGAACGAGGTCACGGTGCCGCTGCCCGCGTTGACCGCCAGCAGCAGATGCGAGCCGCGGTCGTAGACGAGTGAGCCCTGGGAGGCGAGGGAGTCGGTGGGTGCGTCGACCTGGTCCCCGCCCTTGCCGCCGGTGGCGTAGGCGCCTGCGGCAGTGAGCTTTCCGTCCTCGCCGCGCTTGAAGACGCGGATGGTGTTTCCGGCGAGCTCGTTGCCCTGTACGAAGACAGCGTGGTCGGCTCCCGCCTTGGCACTCTTCGTCGTCACGCCTTCGTGCGCGCGGGAGACTTCGCCCGCCGAGGCGATGGCCACCGTGGTCGCGACCGCCGCCGACGCGAGGACGCCTGCCCCGGCGATGGTCATTCGGACCTGTGACTTCGACCTGCGCCTGGTATGCCTGTTCACGCCTGACTCCTCGTACCTTGATGACGCCGCCGGTCGGTGACGTGTGGAGCCAGAGTTGCCTGTAGGGCGGGCGGGATGAAGATGTTTCGGTCCCGCGTCAGCTTCTCGTAAGAATTTCTCGTACGCGGTTGATTCTGATCTGTAGGTCCGTCGAAGGCCGTTGAGCGACCGATGCGGTGTCGGAGGGTTGCTTGCCGGTCAATGGTGTCCAGCGCGGGGGACGGCGACGAAACCGGTGGTGTCCTTGGGCCAGCTGAGGGTCTTGCCGTCAGGCTGGGGTGGCGCTCTGACCACGTCACGGTCTTGACCGCATCGGTGATGTGCCATGGGCTGCCGCATCCGGCGAGGTCTTACGGACCGGTGACGTGATGGGCGCGGTGCTGCCCTGCGGGGCGCTCATGCTTCTAGCGTTCGCGTATGCGAGTACTGGTCACCGGCGGAGCCGGGTTCATCGGGAGTCATGTCGTCGAAGCACTGACCGCACGGGGGCACGAGGCGGTCGTGTTCGACCTGCGCGACGGCCTGGACGTACGCGATGCGGAGGCGGTCGCGGCCGCTCTGGCGGGCGTCGACGCCGTGTGCCATCAGGCGGCGATGGTGGGGCTCGGGAAGGGGTTCGGCGACGCGGTCGAGTACGTGTCGCGCAACGACCTCGGTACCGCGGTGCTGCTTTCCGCCATGGCCGACGCGAGGGTGGGGCGGCTCGTGCTGGCCGGGTCGATGGTCGTGTACGGCGAGGGCTCGTACGGGTGTGAGCGGCACGGGGCGGTACGACCAGGCCCCCGGGCCGAGGCGGATCTGGCCGCAGGGCGTTTCGAGCCCCGGTGCCCGCAGTGCGAGGAGGCGCTGACGCCGGGGCTGGTCGGCGAGGACGCTCCGGTCGATCCCCGGAACGTGTACGCGACGACCAAGCTGGCCCAGGAGCATCTGGCGGCGGCGTGGGCCCGGTCGACGGGCGGCGCCGCGGTTTCGCTGCGCTACCACAACGTGTACGGGCCGGGCATGCCGCGCGACACTCCGTACGCGGGGGTCGCGTCCTTCTTCCGGTCTGCGCTCGCCCGGGGGGAGGCGCCGTGCGTCTTCGAGGACGGCGGGCAGCGTCGGGACTTCGTGCACGTACGTGACGTGGCGGCGGCCAATGTGGCGGCGCTCGAGGCCGAGTCCCCGGCCGGCGCGCTGACGGCGTACAACACCGGCAGCGGGGAGCCCCACACGGTCGGCGAGATGGCGCGGGCGCTGGCGTCCGCGTACGGCGGACCCGAGCCCGTGGTGACGGGGGAGTACCGCCTGGGGGACGTACGGCACATCACGGCCGACTCCTCGCGGTTGCGGGCCGAACTGGGCTGGAAGGCCGAGGTCGGCTTCGAGGAGGGCATGCGGGAATTCGCGACCGCGGGGCTGCGCGGGGAGTAGTGCTCGACCGCGCCCATCGCGGCGGAGGCGGCGGACGGCGCTCGGCCGACGGACCGGCGGTCGGCGGCAGCGCGGTCGCCGGGGAGGGAGCCGACGAACGAGGGAGACGAGGAGACGAGCAGCGTTCGCACGTCAGGTCCCCATGTCCGGTATCCCGTTGACCATCCGTGCGGCAGCGGCGGCTGAGCACCGGAGGTACGTGCCGCTCACGCACGCAACCGGACTCCTCCCGACGGCACTTCCGTGCTCCCTCCCTCCCTCGACGTCCGCGTTTCGTAAGGAGTCGAAGCCCCTTACGTACCTTTTATCTTCGTAGGGTGAAAGCCGTGACGACTTCTTCTGCAACGCAATCGGAAGCGGAGACGACCGCGGCGACCGTCGACGTGGTGCTCCCCTGTCTGAACGAGGCCGAGGCCCTGCCCTGGGTGCTCGCACGCATCCCGCCCACCTGGCGCGCGCTGGTGGTGGACAACGGATCCACGGACGGCTCGCCCGAACTGGCCCGCGACCTCGGCGCGACCGTCGTACGTGAGACGCGTCGCGGCTTCGGCGCCGCCTGCCATGCCGGGCTGACCGCAGCCACCGCGGACCTCGTGTGCTTCTGCGACTGCGACGCCTCCCTCGACCCGTCCCTGCTCGTGCCCTTCGTACGCGAGGTGTACGACGGTGAGGCCGACCTGGTGCTCGGTCGGCGCCGGCCGCAGGGCCGAGGCGCCTGGCCCGCACACGCCCGGATGGGCAACCTCGCACTGGCACGGATGCTGCGGCGCCGCACCGGGCTGCGTCTGCACGATCTCGGCCCGCTCCGTGCCGGGCGTCGCGAACAGCTGCTCGACCTGGCGCTCACGGACCGCCGCAGCGGTTACCCGCTGCAGATGGTCGTGCGCGCGGCCGACGCCGGCTGGCGTGTTGTCGAGCACGACGTGCCCTATCTGCCGCGCACCGGCGCCTCCAAGGTCACCGGTACCTGGCGCGGCACCTGGCAGGCGGTACGGGACATGGGCCGCGTCCTGGCCGAACCACCGGTGCCCCGGGACGGGGCAGGCGCCGACTCGTTCGCCGTACTTCCAGGAGGAACCGCTCAGTGACCACTCTCCTCGTCATCGCCAAGGAACCGCGGCCGGGCCGGGTCAAGACCCGGCTCACCCCGCCGTTCACGCCCCGGGAAGCGGCAGCGCTCGCCGAGGCGGCGCTCGTGGACACCCTGCGAACGGTGGCGGCCACGCCCGCTCGGCGCCGCGTGCTGGTGCTCGACGGCGCTCCGGGCCCCTGGTTGCCGCCCGGTTTCGACGTCGTCCCGCAGTGCGCGGGAGGTCTGGACGAGCGGCTGGCCGCCGCCTTCGCCGGCTGCGACGGCCCCGCCCTGCTCATCGGCATGGACACCCCCCAGGTGACGCCCGCACTGCTCACCGTGGACTTCGCCGACTGTGACGCGTACTTCGGGCCGGCCGAGGACGGCGGTTTCTGGGCGTTGGGTCTCGCCCACCCGGACCCCGAGCTGTTGCGGGGCGTGCCGATGTCCACGCCCACGACGGGTGCCGCGCAGCGCGAACGGCTCGTCTCCGCGGGCCTACGCGTACGCGAGCTGCCCCGCCTGCGGGACGTGGACACCGCGGGCGACGCGGAGGCGGTCGCCGCGGCTGCGCCGGGAACCCGCTTCGCCGCCGCACTGGAGCGTCTCGGGGCGGCTGTCGGTCGATGAGCACCGCACATGAGATCACGTCGCCGAGGGCGATCGCCCTGGATCGTCTCGCGCCTGTCGCGCCGATGGGCACCCCGCGCCCCTGGGCCGCCGACCCCTACTCCGAGGCAGTGGTCACCGGCCGGGGGCCGCTCTTCCTCCGCCGCGCCGACGGCTGGCTGCTGCCGCTGGAGGTGGAACGCTGGTGTGCCAGGGCCGACGCGGCGGACATGGATGTCCTGGAACACTGTGAAGGCGCTGTACTCGATGTGGGGTGCGGTCCGGGGCGGCTCGTCGCCGAACTCGCGGCCCGGGGTCGGCCGGCGCTCGGCGTCGACGTGAGCGAAGCCGCCGTCGCCCGCACCGTGCGGCTCGGCGGCCAGGCTCTGCGACGCTCCGTCTTCGAACCGCTCCCCGCCGAAGGACGCTGGGACACCGTCCTCCTCATCGACGGCAACATCGGTATCGGCGGCGACCCGACCGCCCTTCTGCGGCGGACGTCCCAACTCCTCGCCCAGAACGGCCTGTTGATCGCCGAGACGGTCCCGGACAGTGAGGTCGACGAACGCGTCACCGTCCAGGTCGTGAGCATCACCGCCGACGCTCACGGCACGGCCGGTCCGCCCTTCCCCTGGGCCCGCCTCGGCACATCGGCCCTGCTCCGGCTCGCGACCCGCGCCGGCTGGCGCCCGGAGCGTCAGTGGGAGACCGGCGGCCGCTCCTTCGTCGCCCTACGCAACCGCAAGGACCGCGACAGGAGCATCACCGCCGAGCCGCCGAACAGCACCGCGGTGATCAAAAGCCAGCGGGACAGGAATTCATCGCCGGACAGGGTGGTGGCCGAGCTGTAGTGGTCCGCCACCTGCCCGCTGATCAGCGGAAACCAGATCAGCAGCAGAAGGCCGGAGAGCGCCGCCGGGACGCGCACGAAGACCGTCCACTCCCGGCGGCCGACCACGCCCAGCCCCCGTGCGACGAGCCGGTCCGCGCCCGCGTACAGCGGCAGCAGCACCAGGTCGTGCACCAGCGCCGCGCCCACGAACCACAGCACAACAGAGAGCCAGTCGTCCGCGAGCAGCCGCACACCCGCATACCCCGCCAACGTGAACGAACAGGCGAGAAGCAGGAGTTGAAGCGGGCTGCCCACATGCGGGCGCACCACAAGCCGTCGCATCACATGTCCTCGCATCACAGCTCTCCGAAGGTCATCCGTGCCACCCATTTGGTGTTGAGCACGCCAGGCGCCGCGGGGACGATGATCCGCGCCGGGTAGCCGTGGTCCGGGGTGAGGGGCTCGCCGTTGACGAACAGGGCGAGCAGGGAACGCGGGTCGCGCACCTGGTTGTCGCGCAGGGCGGCCCGGCGGAACGACCCGTGCCGCTGGAGCGACTCCACCATCACGTCGGGCGCAGCCCCGGTCTCGTACCCGACGAGCGCTGCCAGATCCCGCAGGCGTACGCCCCGCCACGACTGGTCGGAGGTCGACCAGCCCTCCACGCAAGCGATGGGCAACACGGCGCTGTGCAGGGGGAGTTGCAGCAGCTCTGCCCGGCTCAGCCGGACCGTCCGTCCGGGCCCCTCGATGACCAGACGCCACGCCTCGTCACTCGTCTCCGTCATGCTGATCCCGCGCGACGCGGCCGTCTTGTTGATCTGGAAGCCGCCGGGACCCGGACCCGGTTCGGGGCCGCCGTGCGGCGCGAGCACGGCCGTCGCCCGCAGCGGTCCGTCGAAGCTCCGGCCCGCCGTCGTGGCCAGCAGGAGCAGGGAGCCGCCGCCCACGAAGGCGAGGGCGCCGCGGCGCGAGACGGTGGGCGGGGCGGGGTTCGGGGAGACGAGTTCGCTCTCCTCGTCGCGCAGGTGCCGCAGATTGCGCAGGGCGGTGGGTGTCTTCAGCAGCGCGTGGGCCAGGAAGGCCGCGAAGAACACCCAGGCCCCGTAGAAGTGCAGGGGATAGAAGGAGCCGGGGAAGAGGTAGTCGAGCTGGACGTTCAGCACGCCGGTGGTGAACTCGAACAGCGCGCCCCCGACCAGCAGAAGCAGCGAGATCCGCTCCAGCGCGTGCGCGAGGGATCGCACGGGCGGCAGGGTGAACAGCCGCGGCAGGACCGACCACAGTTTTGCCAGCAGTACGGGGATCAGCGCGATGCCCAGGGTGACGTGGACGCCCTGGGTGAGTCGGTAGAGCCAGGGCGGGTCGGTGGGCCAGGCGAAGAGGTAGAAGCCGAGCAGGCCCTTGTCGGGGGTCTTGTCGTTCACCGGTGACAGGCCGGGGTTGTAGGCGGCGTACGACACAAGGCCCGTGACGAAGAGCACGGTGATCCCGCCGAGCAGCACGATACCGAGCACGGAGGTGAACCAGGGGCCGCGCAGCGGGCTGCGCCAGAAACCGGGGGAGGTGGGGAGTTGATGGTCGCGCATGTCCCGACCGTAGGCCGGGACGGGCCGAGAACGGGGCCCTCAACTCATGACGAAATGCTGACGTCCTCGCTCACCGGAGCCTCATCCGGTCCTCCCCGGCCTACCGTGCCGGTGTGAACCGCGATCTTCTCCGCGACCTGTCCGCGGCCCTTGTCGCAGCGCTGCTCGTCACGACGGCGGCTGTGATCGGCACCTTCCTGGAACACCGTTACGGAAACCTTCATGTCAGTTGGCCGCCGTTGTACGGCCATTGGGAGCCGCACGTCGGCCCCGGCACCCCCGCCGCGATCATGGTGGCTCTCGGCGTGATCGCGTACGGGCCGCTCCTCGCCGCCCGGCTGCCCTGGCGCGCGTTGCTGTGCACCGCCTGGGGCACCGCCATGGCATGGACGTTCTCGCTCGCCCTGGTCGACGGATGGCAGCATGGAATCGCGCGGCGCCTGACAACCAAGTACGAGTACCTCCAGGTCATCGACCCCGTCAACCGCTTCCACGACATCCCCGCCGCCCTGCGGGATTTCACCAACCACATCCTGTACCACTCACCCGACGCCTGGCCCGCACACATCGCTGGACATCCCCCCGCGGCCACCCTCACCTTCGTCCTCCTCGACCGGATCGGACTGGGCGGCGGGGCCTGGGCCGGCGTCTGGTGCATCACCGTCGGGGCGACAGCGGCGGTGGCGGTCCTCGTCACCGTACGAGTCCTGGCTGGTGAGTCGCTCGCCCGCCGTGCCGCGCCCTTCCTGGTCCTGGCCCCGGCCGCTGTGTGGATGGGCACCTCCGCGGACGGGTACTTCGCGGCGGTCGCCGCCTGGGCCGTCGCGTTCCTCGCCCTCGCCGTCACGGGACACCGGCCACGGTCGACAGGTCTCGCCTCCGGGCTCCTCTTCGGCCTCACCATGTATCTCTCGTACGGGCTGACACTGTTCGCGGTGATCGCCGGCGGCGCCCTGCTGCTGGGCTCCCGACGCCTGCGCCCCCTGCCCTACGTCCTCGCCGGATTCGTCGTCGTCCCGGCCGCGTTCACGTTCGCGGGCTTCAACTGGTGGGAGGCGTACCACCTGCTGGTCACCCGCTACTACCAAGGGGCCGGCGGCATCCGCCCTTACGCCTACTGGGTGTGGGCCAACCTCGCATGCACGGCACTCGTCGTGGGCCCGGCGACGGTGGCCGGGCTGCGACGAGTCGGCGCGACCCCCATCCGCCAGGGCGTTCGCATGTCCCTGCGCCGTTCCACCCCCGAACCCCGCCTTGCCCTGCTCGTCCTCGCCGCCCTGCTCGCGCTCCTCACCGCCGACCTCTCCGGCATGAGCAAGGCGGAGACAGAGCGCATCTGGCTGCCGTTCGCGATGTGGCTGCTCCCGGCCTGCGCGTTTCTGACCCGGCCCCGCGCCTGGCTCACCGCGCAGGCCACCCTCGCCCTGCTTCTCAACCACTTGCTGCTGACGGGGTGGTGACCATGAGATCGGGCTCAACAGTGGGGCGAAATCGGCGTGGTCACCCGGGCCGGAACCGGACAGACGAATGTCTCAGAACCCGCGGGATCAGGGTGCTGTGGCCCTGACAAGTGGCACGGCGGAACACGTCACCGACCGAGGGGACTCGCCCTACGGCAACGCCGTACGACGGGAGCGACGGTCGCGAGAACGGCCAGGTCCGCAGGAGCGGAACGGGCGTCAAGGTCTTACGAAACGCGGACGGCGGGGCGGCCCTGCCACACGGCAAGGAGGTCAGTGCAATGCTGGGGGCATGCAGCAGCCGCACGAATCCCCGGACTCCGGACATGCTCCACGTGGGCACGGAGGTACGAGCCGCGTCCTGGTCGTGGACGACGACCCCACGGTCGCCGAGGTCGTCTACGGCTATCTGGACCGCGCTGGGTACCAGGTGGACGTAGCCGGGGATGGGCACACCGCGCTCGCGCGGGCCGCCGCGCAATGGCCGGACCTGGTGGTGCTCGACCTGATGCTGCCCGGCATGGACGGCCTGGAGGTGTGCCGACGGATACGGGCCCGCGGGCCCGTGCCCGTCATCATGCTCACCGCCCGCGGCGACGAGGGCGACCGGATCCTGGGCCTGGAAGTGGGCGCTGACGACTACGTCACCAAGCCCTTCAGCCCCCGTGAGCTGGTGCTGCGGGTCGAGTCGGTACTGCGCCGGTCCCGGCCCGCCGTCGCGGCTCACCCGGTGCACGCGGCAGGCGTCACCGTCGACCCGACAGCCCGCCGCGCCACCAAGAACGGCACCGAACTCAGCCTCACCCTCCGCGAGTTCGACCTCCTCGCCTTCCTCCTGCGCAACCACGGCCGCGCCTACAGCCGCGAAGAGCTGATGCGTGAGGTGTGGGGATGGGACTTCGGCGACCTGTCCACCGTCACTGTCCACGTCCGCCGGTTGCGGGGCAAGGTGGAGGACGACCCGGCCCGGCCCCGGCTGATCCAGACGGTGTGGGGAGTGGGCTACCGCTTCGATGCCACGCCCTCCGAGGAGGCGGTCTGACCATGAACGACGCCCTCCTCATCGCCCTCTTCGCCTTCCTCGGCGCCGTCGCGGCCGGGCTGCTCGGTGCGGGTGTGCTGTGGCTGATCCGGCGACGCTCGCTGACCGAGTCCCTCGCCGTGGTCGCCGCCGTGGCCGTGACCGCCATGCTCGCGGGAACGCTGGCTGTGGCCCAGGCGATGTTCCTTTCCCCGCACGACCTGACGGTTGTCACTATGGTTGTCGCGATGGCGGCGGTCGTCTCCCTGGCCACCGCGCTGCTGCTGGGCCGATGGGTCGTCGCCAGCAGCCGGGCGCTCACCGACGCCGCCCGTTCTTTCGGTGACGGCGGCCATTTCTCGGCGCCGAAGGGCCATGCGACCGCCGAACTCGACGCGCTCAGCCAGGAGTTGGCCGCTACGAGTGCGAAGCTGGCCGAGTCCCGCGATCGTGAACGTGCCCTGGAGGCATCGAGACGCGAGCTGGTCGCGTGGATCTCGCACGACCTGCGCACTCCCCTCGCCGGTCTGCGTGCCATGTCCGAGGCCCTGGAGGACGGCGTGGCCGCCGACCCCCAGCGTTACCTTCGTCAGATGCGCACGGAGGTCGAACGTCTCAACGGCATGGTGGGGGACCTCTTCGAGCTCTCGCGCATCCACGCCGGGGCGCTCGCCCTTTCCCCTTCCCGCATGTCGGTGTACGACCTGGTGGGCGACGCCCTTGCGGGAGCGGACGCCCTCGCCCGCGAGTACGGGGTGTGGCTGGTCGGCGACTGCGTCGAGCCGTTGCCGGTCGAGGTGGACGGCAAGGAGATGAGCCGAGTACTGGGCAATCTGCTGGTCAACGCGATCCGCCGGACACCCTCCGACGGTACGGTCGCGGTCGCCGCCGAGCGCTTCTCCGACGGAGTCGTTCTGTCCGTCACCGACGGATGCGGTGGCATTCCCGAGGAGGACCTGCCGCGTGTCTTCGACACCGGTTGGCGCGGTACTCATGCCCGTACTCCTCCCGCCGGTGCGGGCCTTGGCCTGGCCATCGTCCGGGGCATCGTGGAGGCTCACCGCGGGCAGGCCGCCGTGCACAACGTCCCCGGCGGCTGCCGCTTCGAAGTGACGCTTCCCCTGGCCGAGGCGTGATCGGGGGCTCCTGAGCCAAGCGAATCCGCCGACACGGGAAAGCCATCCGGGCTGAGATCCCCAGCAGTCGGCTCTCCGGACCGGTCAGCAACTGCACGTTCACGCCATTCAGGCGGTGCTGGCGGAGTAGTCGGCCCGGCCGTCGCCCAGGCGGTGCCACTCCACGAGCCGACTACGGGACAGAGCCGCTCGTTTGACAGACCCACAACCGGGTGTGGACCCTGAATCGGATGGAAGGAACTCCGCCGCCGCTACTGCGACGGCGGATGGTGGCCACACGACGGCGACGTCGTCCCGTTCAACCCGGGCTCGGTAGCAACCATGCGATACCGGCCCAGAGGGACGACCATTCCGTCGCCCTGGCCCAGCACGACCTGAGGAAAGCAGCGGCTCAACGCGGCTTGTGGAGAGCCGGATGCGGGGCCAACTCGCACGTCCGGTTCGGGAGGGCGGCGCGGAGAAACGGGCTGGGAGGAACCCCAGTATCGCGCTCCGCGCCGACCCCACCACGACGTGGCGCTGGTCGACGAGACAGGCCGCAAGCTGTCCGCGGCCCGGCTGCCCGAGGGCGTGGAGGGCATCGCCAAGCTGCACGCCCTGGTCGCTCGGCATGGCAGCGAGGAGCTGGAGCCCACGCAGGTGGTGGTGGGGATCGAGACCGACCGTGGCCCGTGGGTCCAGGCTCTCATCGTGGCCGGCTACCGGGTCTACGCGGTCAATCCCAAGCAGGCGGCCTGGTTCAAGGAGCGGTACGGCACGTCCGGTGCCAAGAGTGACAAGGGCGACGCGCACGTGCTGGCCGACATGGTCCGCATCGACCGCGACCGGCTACGGCCGGTCGCCGGGGACAGCGAGCAGGTGCAGGCCGTGAAGGTCGTCGCACGCGCCCACCAGACTCTGATCTGGGAACGCACCCGCACCTTCCAGCGGCTGCGGACCACGCTGCGCGAGTACTACGCCGCCGCTCTGTCCGCCTACGCAGACCTTGAGTTGACCAGCACCGACGCTCTGGAACTGCTGATCAAGGCACCCACCCCGCGGCCGGAGCGAAGCTGACGCGCACTCAGATCACCGCGGTCCTGGCCCGTCACCGCCGCCACCATCGCGACGCCAAGGCGACTACCGTCCAGAGCGCCCTGCGCGAGAAGCAGCTCGGCCTGCCCGAGCCGGTCACCTCCGCCTACGCGGTCACCGTCACCGCCCACGCGCGCCTGATCATCGCCCTGAACGAGTAGATAGCCGCGATGGAAGTGCAGGTGAAAGCCCATTTTCTGAAGCACCCGGACGCTGAGATCTGCCTCTCGATGCCCGGCATCGCGGAGATCACCGGCGCCCGGGTGCTCGCCGAGTTCGGAGACGACCCCACCCGCTACGCCAGAGTGAAAGCCCGCAAGAACTACGCCGGCACCAGTCCCGTCACCCGCGCCTCGGGCAAGAGTCACACCGTCCAGGCCCGCTACGTCCGCTACAACCGCCTCGCCGACGCCCTCCAGCGCCAGGCGTTCGCCGCTCTGCGCGCTTCACCTGGTGCCCGCCGCGACTACGACAAGCAACGAGCACGCGAGGCCGGCTACAACCCCGCCCTCCGCCAGCTCGGCAACCGCCTCGGCGGCATCCTCCACGGCTGCCTCAAAACCCGCGCCCACTGCGACGAAGCGACCGCTTGGTCGCACCACGCCCAACCCCATGCCGCTTGACACCAAACGACATGGGGTGTCTGACCGGCATGGGGGAGGTATTCGGCAAGCGCAGCGTCAGGGCCGGCCTCGACGGCACGGGCGTCGTGCACCTGGCTGCTCTGGCAGTGTCGTCGCTGCGAGAGCCTGCCGGCGTGAGCGTCGTACTACGAGAAAGCTGTTGCAGCCGCACGCCGTCGCACGCCGTCGTGAGGTGCCTTCGCGCTTCGCGGGTGACGTTCACCATCGCTCGCGAAGTCCTCAGCCGGTGCGGCGAGTTCTTACGAGAACCTGACGTGGCGACCCAATTCCTCCGTTGGGGCAGTCCCACGGGTAACTCTGGTCCCTGAACACACCGTTCGACGGATGCGTCGAGAGCCGGAGGAGCTGTGAGCGAAGGGACGCATCCTGGACTCGCGGCCTCGCACGGCGACCGACTGGCCCTTGGTCGGCAAGGGGCCCCGCAGGGGGCCGACAGGCAGGACAACGCTTCCTTCTGGTGCGACTCACTTCGTGAACTGGTGGTCCACCCAGGAGAGTTCGGAGGAATTCCATGGGGCGCAACGCGCGCAAACGATCGAAGACCACGGGCGGCAAGGTCATTGCCGCCGCTGCGGCGCTCACCCTCGGAGCGGGCGGGCTGGTGGTCGTGAATGTGTATGCCTCCGCCCACGAGACATCGGGCGGCAACACCGTCAAACGGTCATCTCAAGGTGTGACCGGCGAAGCCGCGGCCTCGGAAGCCTCCACCATCGACTGCCCCGACGTCGGCAGCCGGTTGCAGCAGGTGCCGGACCAGGCCAGGGCAGAGGTCGACAAGCAGCTTGCTCTGCTGGACAGCCAGATTTCCGAGGCATATCAGAGGCTGCAGAGTTCGGCCCAGGCCATACAGCAGGACAGCAACTTCGCCAGCAACGCGATCGTGGGTCCCCTGAAGGACAAGCGGGTCGCGACGATCGACCGGATCGCCATTGCCATAGGCAGGGTGGGGGACAGGCCGCAGGGCCTTGAGGCGCTGGCCGCCTGTACGCTGCGCGCTTCCGGCAACCAGGGCGACACCGGCGGCAATCAGAACGGCGGCCAGGAGAACGATCAGGGAGAAGAACAGGGCAACGGGCAGGGGCAGCCTGCCGGTGGCGGACAGGCAGGTAACGGGCCTGTCGCCGCTGACTTCGTCGACATCACCACGGTCCAACCCAACGTGACAGCACCCCGCGTGTCACAGGAGGCCTCCACGGGGACCTTCACCACTCAGTGCGGTGTGAACGAGAACAAGCTGTACAACAGCGCCAACGTCATCGTGGCGCCCGGTGTGGACAATGGCGCTCATCACACGCATGACTATGTCGGCAACCAGGCGAACGACGCGTTCGCGGACAACGACGACTTCGCCAACGGCGAGACGACATGCCAGAACCAGAGTGACAAGTCGTCCTACTACTGGCCGGTCTTGCGGCTGCAGGACGGCACCGAGGAATTCGATGCCGGGCAACAGGGCGGCGGTGCCGAGGGCAATGCCGGCAAGATCCTCACCGCATCCGAGGTGACCCTGGAGTACGTGGGCAACGTGAGCGGCGAGGTCGTGGCCATGCCCAAGTTCCTGCGGATCATCACCGGTGATGCCAAGGCGTTCACCAACGGCACCGCGAACGCCAACGCGGCGTGGAGCTGCACCGGCTTCGAGGACCGCCAGTTGACGGACAAGTACCCGGTCTGTCCCCAGGGCAGCAGCCTGGTCCGGACGTCCAAGTTCCAGAGCTGCTGGGACGGTCAGAACATCGACAGCGCCAATCACCGTGCCCACGTCGCCTTCGCCGATTCGAATACGGGCGCCTGTCCGAGTGGCTTCAAGGCCATTCCGCAGCTCGTACAGCGTCTGGTCTACGCCGTGGACCCGCCCAGCCTGAACGACAACGGTCAGTCAAGCCCGTTCTACGCGGTGGACGGCTTCCCGGAGCAGATGCACAAGCCGATCACGGACCACGGTGACTTCGTCAACGTTTTTGACGAGCAGTTGATGAACGAGATGGTCCAGTGCATCAACATCGGCCGCCAGTGCCAGTGATGTCACCGCCTTGAAGCCCTGGCCGGGCCCTCGTTGACTGCCGGCAAGCGCCCACGGCTGAGACCGAGACGTGTCGGCGACAGGCGTACGCAATCCGTCGGCCGGCAAGTTGCTTCAGTCAGATGCTCCTGGCCGGGGTCATGTCCCTCTGCCGGAGGCGTGGTCGAGTTCGCAGCGGTAAGGGTGTGAGACGGACGGCCCGGCACAGTAGGGCCCGAACGCCCTACGGAACCCAATTCGCCCGTGGCAGCCTGCGCGTGGGCGTCGATACGGCGAGTGCTGTTTGTGGAGGCAGACCGTCAGCTGCCTCAGGCTCTGGATCAGCGAGGCGGCACAGTTGGTCGCGCTACAGCGTCCAGCCTCGGCCTATGCAGCGGGGTCGAGGGCGAAGGGAAGAATGGCATCAGCCATCGCGCCGGGATCGGTGAGATACGCGTCGTGCGCGTGGCCGGGGATCTCCACGAGGCGTCCGTTCGGCGGGGCCTGCTGGAGGCGCCGGGACATGTCGGTGAGCCACGGCGGCCTGAACTGCCCGACCACCAGAAGTGTCGGGGTTTCCAGGACCGAGAACTGCTCCAGGTCGTCGCCGAAGGCGTCCACGGCGCGGATCTCACGGACCCAGGCGGGGGTCATCGACGCTCGTACGGACCACACCGGCTCGCGGCGGCACGTTCGCCGGGCAGCCGGCGCGTCTCGGCGGGTGCGCCGCATCCGCGGCCGTTCTGGTCGTGATCGGAGAGACCGGAGGCTGGCTGCGGCGTCGCTGGGTCTTACGCCGCGGCGGTGGCCGGCGGGGCCCCCGGGGCGGACAGGGGTGAGATGTTGAGCCCGCGGCTGGCGTGTGCCGAGGAACTGCTCGGGGTTGTTCTTGCACTGCTGGAGAGCGACGAAGCCGGCGAGGGCTGCTCCGGGATGCGCGATGCCTGTCGCTTGACCAGCGGAGGACCCCGACGAGGGCCAGGGTCCTCCGTGTGGGCTTCGTTCACTTCAAGTAGCAGCGTTCCTCTGCCGGTTCGTGCAGCATTCGGTGGGCCCCTATTCATCTGCACAGCCAGATGGCTGGCACGTCGCTGATGCTGTTCGCGCTTGTCGTGCGCGTGGGTAGCGATCTGGGCTGACCTTGGTGGGCCCACTGTTCGGCCTCGGCTGAGGCCGCGAGCAGGCCATGTTGTTCCAGTCGCACGGTCCGTAGCCGCGCCACTCGATCGGCTTGGGCCGACGGTGGTGTCCCCGGCGGGCAGGCCCGCCCGGTGCAGGAGATCCAGCCCATCGAACAGGTTGTACGCGGTGCCCACACGCTTGCCGTAGATCGTCAGCCGCCGTCTGGCCGTGTCACCTTTTCTCCGTCACAGCCATCCCGTGGCAATGACCGTTCCGGACGCGTCGTCGCATGCCGGTGGCAGGTCCGATCAAACAGTGTCAGCCGTCCCCGCTAGGGTCCCTGCAATCGTGCCCGCCGGTGTTCGAGGAAGTATGGCCAGACGGATGCGTGAAGCGGCGTTCCGGGCGGAGCAGGAGCAGGGGCGCTACGCACCTCATGTCCGTCCGATCAACGAGATGGTCGATGCCTTGCGCCAGCCGGAAGGGCGCGGCTGGATGCCGTATGTCGCGCCCTGGCACGGGGGAGCGGGGGCTCGCGTCTTGTCCGTTCTGCGAGACCCGGGCCCCAAGACGCTGGATGGCACCGGCTCGGGATCCCTGTGCGTGGAGAACGATGATCCGACTGCGGAGCTTCAGGCCCAGATCTTCGAGCGGGCCGGGATGGCGCCGCATGACGTCACTCCCTGGAATGCGTATCCCTGGTACATCAACCGCCCGCCGAAGGCGGCTGAGCTCCAGGCTGGTGCCGAAGTTCTGAAACAGTTGCTGGCGGTGATGCCAAAGGCAGAAGTCGTGCTCCTCCAGGGCAATGAAGCCCAGGATGTGTGGCGTCGTCTGCTCAAGGCGCACCCTGATGCTGTCCGTGACCGGCTTCTGGAGGTCGTGAGCACCTACCACCCCGGGCAGCAGGCTCTCTTCGTGCGAGACCCGGAGGAACGTGCCCGCCGCGCACAGCACCGAATCGACTCTTACCAGAAAGTCGGTGCCGCGCTCCGCGAGAGGACCAGGCAGTCGTAGAATTCAACGGCGCCGACGCAGCCCAGGCCGCGGGTGCGGCCCTGTTCTCGTATGGCTACGGCATGCTGGGGCTCAGTGATTGCTCGATCGCCAGTCAGCTCTTTCAGAGTGGCCACTGATCGGTGACGGGCCAGCGTTCCGCAACTCACGAGGCTCCCGTGCCGTTGAGAGAGGTGCTCGATGTCTCAACTCATCAATACAGGAGCCTCGTTGGTTCCCCGTCCTGCCTCACGCTCTGGTCGAGTGGGTATCGATGCTCATCGTCACCCGTGAGGGTGACCGACGCTGCAAGCTCCCGCCCCACCAGCGCGCCCTCGTCGGCATGGTCTACCTGCGCCGACACGACACGCTCACGCAGATCGCCGCCGGCTTCGGTATATCCGTCGGGACCGCCCGCGCCTACGTCACGGCCGTCGTCAATCACCTGTCCCGCCGGGCACCCGGTCTGCTGCGGGTCCTGCGCGAGACGGATCCTGATCACGTCCTGCTCGACGGGACGCTCGCCGAGTGCGACCGGGTCGGCGACAGCCGGGCCGACTTCTCCCAGAAGCACCGCCGTCACGGCGTGAACGTGCAGGTCGTGGCAGATCCCACCGGCAAGCTGCTGTGGATCTCACCCGCGCTGTCCGGCTGCACCCACGACCTGACCGCGGCCCGCACCCACCGCATCATCCGGATCTGCGAACGCCAGGGCGTCCCCGTGCTCGCCGACCGCGCCTACATCGGGGCCGGCCCCTGGGTGACCACGCCCATCAGACGGCTTCCCGGCCAGGACCTCACCACAACCCAGCGGGCGATCAACCGAGCCCTGTCAGCGGCACGAGCACCGGTCGAACGAAGCATCGCGCGACTCAAGTCCTGGCAGATCCTCCGCCGGGCCCGCTGCAGCCCCAACCGGATGACCGTCATCGCCGCAGCCGTCCTCACCCTGGAGCGTCAACGCTGATGAATCTCATTGCCGTTCCAGGGTGAGGGCGGATTGGCAATGGCCGTCATCCAGTTGGGAGCCGTCTCACGACCAGGCAAGTCGACCTTCGGTGAACCGACAGACCGGGGAGCTTCCATCGGCGATCTTCGTCAGCGTCTCCGCCAAGGAGTCGAAATACTGGGCCATCGATTCGTACTCGCCTGTGACCGTGGGGTCACCCACGAACCATCTGCCGACGCGCCCGTCCCGCACATCGATGAACTTTCCCATCCAGCCGTCCTGGTCCGACAGGAACGGGATCCACTCGTTACGCCAGAACGGGTAGTCCGGCTGGTCCGGAGGGTCGAATCCGCAGGACGTGGAGCGGTTCGCGTAGAGCCTCTCCAACGCCCGGATGCCCAGAAAGAAGCTTCCCTCGTCGGGGAACCCGTCGAAGCCGCAGCATGCCACTTCGTCGTCGACGTCTTCCTCTGGCAGATCCAGATTGTTCTGCAACAGCCACGTCCGCAGGTCCCCATGCAGGGAGATCCCCATCCGTTCCTCGGCTGCCGCGAGCATCTGCTCCGTAGCGGGCCCTGGAAGATCTGCGTGATCGGCCGGCGCGTGCTCCCGAAGAAGCCTCATCACACGCGACCAACTCTCAGTCACACTCATCGCCCTCTGCCCTCTCTACAGGGATGTCTCCGTCCGACTACGCCACTGTGGAGGTTGGGAAGTATCGGCCGGAGACCCTTGCAGAGATGGTACTTCGAGCGTGTGTTCCACCCCTCCCCACGATCATCTTCCGCCCCGAAGCGCAGGGTCGGCCCCTCAGCGAAGTGACCGCCCGCGACTTTTCACAGACAACCCACTGTTCCCGGCCGAGGAGCTTCCAGGACTCAAGCGAGGGCCACGGCGTCACCCTGGAATGGCGAAGCTGAATGAACGCTCAGTGGGCGCGTACCGGAAGTGCTCCTGGGCGGGGCGCAGCTGACTTGTCCCGTGCCCGGCCGGTCCGTCGGCGGCGGTGGTCTGCGGGCGGCGTCAGCGGCATCCTGATGGGATCGCATCACCGTGGAGCAGGCACCAGGAGGGTCACCTCCCATGGATCAGTGCGCACCTGGGCCGTTCCCTGGTTCGCCCAGGTGCTCGGCGAGCCGGAACAGGGCGGGCAGGGCGTCGGCGACGGCGGCGCGCTCGGTGTCGTCGAGGGCGGTGAGGGCGGCGTCCAGGCGGCGTTCGTGGGCGGCGGTCCACGCGGCGAGCTGTTCGCGGCCGGTGTCGGTGAGAGTGACGACGGAGGCGCGTCGGTCGGCGGGGTCGATCTCGCGGACGACGAGTCCGGCGTTGATCATCTGGCCGATCAGTCCGCTGACGGTGCTGGGGGCGAGGCGCTGGCGGGTGGCCAGGTCGCTGATCCGGGCGGGCGAGTGCTCGCCGAGCACCTGTAGCAGCTCGACCTGGGCCATGGGCAGGGTCTCCCACGGGTAGTCGGTGCGGATCGAAGCGCGTAGCGCGCGGCGCAGCCGGGTCACGGCCTCGGTGAGCAGCCGGGCGTCCGACACCTCAGTGGTGGGGCGGGACGTTGATGACGCTTCGGAGCAGGGCTGCGCGGACATGCGGCAAGAGTAACGGGGCCGCCTGCGTGTGCCTGCCCTTCGTGCAGGGCTCCGACCACAAGATGCTTCGGTGTCCGATGTATCGTCGGGCGGGTCTTCCCCGGCCCGTGGCCGGGCCTCGCACATGCAGAACGGTCGACTTCATGAACCTGGCGTACCTGCCCAGCCCGTCCCAGGGGGTGTGGCACCTCGGACCGGTGCCGATCCGCGCGTACGCGCTGTGCATCCTGGCCGGCATCTTCACCGCCGTGTGGCTCACCGGCCGCCGCTGGGAGGCGCGGGGCGGGCGCCGTGAGGACATCGCGGACATCGCGGTCTGGGCGGTGCCGTTCGGCGTGCTCGGCGGGCGTCTCTACCACGTGATCACCGACCCGGAGCTGTACTTCACCGCTGGCAAGCAGCCCATCCGCGCCCTGTACATCTGGGACGGCGGCCTGGGTATCCCCGGCGCGGTGGCGCTGGGTGCGGTGGGGGCGTGGCTGGGCTGCCGCCGCCGTGGCATCAGGCTGGCCGACTTCGCCGATGCCGTCGCGCCCGGCCTGGTGCTGGCGCAGGGGATCGGGCGGTGGGGCAACTATTTCAATCAGGAGCTGTACGGCCGTCCCACCGGCCTGCCGTGGGCGCTGCACATCGACCCCGCGAACCGGCCCGCCGGCAGCCCGGACGTCGCCTTATACCACCCCACCTTCCTGTACGAGTCGTTGTGGAACCTGGGTGTGATGGCGCTGCTGTTGTTCCTCGACCGCCGCCATCACCAACGGCTGCGCAGGGGGCGGCTGTTCGCCTGCTACGTCCTCGCCTACACCGCCGGGCGGGCGTGGATCGAGGCGCTGCGCATCGATCACGCCAACCATTTCCTGGGCCTGCGGCTGAACGACTGGGTGTCGCTGGTGCTGTTCACCGGCGCGCTGGTGTTCCTGGTTGTCACCCGCCGTCCGCGGCCGGACGACGATGCGCCGTATCCGCCGGGTACCGCGGGGGAGGACAAGGTGCCGGCCGAGGTGTCCGGCGGGAATCGGTCGTGACGGCCGTCCCAGACGCGGAGGCATCACGGCCCGCCAACGAAGGGCCGTTCGCTGCGGTTGCCGACCGGCGAGGCCACGCAGTGACGGTCCCGTTGAGACGAAAATCGGTCTACCCCCGTAGCAACCGTCGACGGAGGGCTTCCTGCTCTGCGCCCCGTGTAGGGGCGGGCGGCTGCGGCTCGGGCATGTCGGATGCGTGAGCGAGAGCCTGGTCGATGCGGTCGCTGCTGCGGATGATGTCTGCGTCGGACGGGGTTGCCGGCCATGTCACCAGGAGATAGTCCTCCACGGGCTCGGTGCTGACCTTGTCCGGGAGGATGTTGCGACCTCGCGCGTGGACGCGGAGCCGGTACCAGCCCGGTCCCGCAGGACTGAGGGGAGTAAGTCCGTCGACCGGGCCGTGTTCGAGGGACTCGACCCGGAGGGGGCCCGTGGTGACGCGCAGGCCGACTTCCACGATTTCTTCCCAGGAGGCATGCACCGACGCGACTGGTGGCCCGGCCAGAGCGGTCGCCGTGGCCCGGACCGTGCCGGTGTGGATTCCCGTGACCACGAGAGCCCCCTGTGACATGGGGACAGCAAGTCCGTTACCCCAGTCCGCAGTCTGAACAGGGATTTCTCCAGCGTCGAGGACACCGAAGGTGCCTTCGGGGACGTACACGTCGTGTGTGCTGTCCATGTCTCTCCCGGCTGGTACGTCATCGCTCTGGGCGCAAGCGTGCCACGACTTGCACGGGTGCAGGCAGTGCGCGGACCGTTCCCGAACGCCGCTACAGGTCGGCGGGCCGTGACCGGCGGGTATCCATTTGCGGAGCCATGACCTACGCATTGCATCGGCTACAGAACTATTCTGTTACCGTCCCATATTGGGGCTCGTCGGCAGCAGCGGCGACGCCGCCAACCGGGCGGCTGAGGAGTGTCCAAACGGTGCTGTCGCGGGCCCTGCCCGCAAAGAACTTCAGGAGTCCTTGCCCCACGAGGGGGAGCCATGCTGATCGAACTGGACGAGGACGTCGCCATCCAGCACGTCACCGAGCACCTTAAGACCTCCCATGGCGACACCCACACACCTGACGAGATTGAAGCCGCGGTCGCCACGGCCTGTGCGTCCCTGAAAGACATGCCCGTTCGCAGCTACGTGCCCGTTCTCGTGGAACGCAGGGCCCAGCACATCCTGAGCGAACGCGACCACTGAACGCCGGCGGCACCGGAAGCCCTGACGGTCCGCCCGGCCCGTCCTAGGGTGTTTCCATGCTCGACGACTTCAGCGTGCGGCAGGCCGAAACCGACCTGCTCTCCGCACCGCGCACCCTGGACGCGGCGGTCGCCGGCCTGCCCATCACGGCGGGCCTGTATGCCTGGTGGGCGCCGGCAGACGCACTCGTGTCCTTCCACGGTCCCGCCAACTCCGGTGATGCTCACCTGCGGCTTCTGTACCTGGGCAAGGCCAAGCGGCTACGGTCCCGCATCGTCTCGAACCACCTGAGGGACTCCGGCCGCTCCACCCTGCGCCGCACACTGGCCGGACTCCTGATGCCTAGCGAGGGTTACCGCACCACCTGGACCGACCGGGTCGTCCTGGTCGGCGAGGACGAACAGCGCCTCACCGACTGGATGCACCAGCACCTCGCCCTCACCTGGAGCGAGCATGCCGATCCTGTCCCGCTGGAGACGGTACTGATCTCCCGGCTCCGCCCGCCGTTGAACGTCGATGGAGCCGAGCACGGCACCAGCCTGGACCGCGTCAAACAGGCCAGGACTCTCTACTACGCCAGCGCCGGACCCCGCCCGGATCAACCGTCCCCCACCGGCGAGCGGCAGTCTTCCTGAGGCGGGAGCACGGCAAGCCGCACTCCTGGCGGCTCGGCCGTGTCGGCCGCAGCCGTGCCGAAGGCATCGAGAACCACGCACCTGGAGCGTGGGGCCGGCCGTCGGAGAACGCGAGTGACCCCGACTCGTGGCCGGGCGCTGGCTGGGCCAAGCTGACGGTGCGCCCCTTTCCGCCGGAGCAGATCGTGCTGGTGACGGCGGGGCCGAAGCCGGCCTGGGAATGTTGATCCCGGACGGAGGACCGGAGTGCGGCGGTGCCCTGCGAGGTGTGCCGGTTCGGCTGGCTGTCGCGCTGCGGCGCGGCGATGAGACTTCTCGCCGCTGCCCTGCGGCCAGGCACGGAGAATCCACTCAGCGGGCGGGCCACATCCGGACAACCGGGGGCGCATGGTGGTGCCCTCCGCGGGTGAAGGGGCTGTTCCAGGATGTACGCGCACACTCGCATCGCCCGTGCCGAGTCGCATGTGGCGTTGATTCGGGGGCATTAGGGCGTCGTTGTTGCACAGGACAAGGGTGGCGGTGTGACTCAGGCATGCATGGAGACGAGTTTCAGCTGTTGGCGGACCGCCCGATCTTGTCCGCTGTGGCTTTGGACGGCAACGAACCAATTGCTGCCGCCCGGCACGCTGCCCGTCGTTTCATGACCGAGGTGTCAACGGTCATTGAGATGCCCAGGTGGGTGGCCGTTGGAGGCCCAGGCTGGTGGCCATCAGAAAGCCAGGCGTGTGGCCAGTGGTGTTCCCGGGGTGGAGGTCAGTTCAAGGGGACCACTCCCTTCCCGGCGAGGGCCTCGGCGAGGCGATGCGAGTCGCCGGTGGTGGTCACGAGGTGAGCGTGATGCATGAGGCGATCGGTGCTCGCGCCCGCGAGAGTCTTCGGCATGATCGTGTCGAAGCCTGAGGGGTGGATGTTGCTGGTCACCGCGATGGACCGGCGTTCGTAGGCGGCGTCGATGATGCGGTAGAACGCCTCGGCGGCGTCTTCCCCGACGGGCAGCAGGCCGATGTCGTCGATGACGATGAGGTCCGCGCGGCAGATCCGGGCGACGGTCCGTGCAGTGGACCCGTCGACCTTCGATTTGCCGATCGCGGCGCTCAGCGTCTCCAGGGTGAACCAGGACACCCGCAGGTCCTTCTCGATCGCGGTCTGGGCCAGGCCCTCGGTGAAGTGGCTCTTGCCCGTCCCCGACGGGCCGGCGATCACCAGATTCTCGGCGCGGCCGATCCACTCCAGGGTGATCAGGGAGTTTTGGGTGGGTTCGGGGATGGTGGAGTCCTCGGCCCGCCAGGAGCCCAGGGTCTTGCCGGTGGGGAAGTTCGCCGAGTGGCGACGAAGACGCCGGGTGGCGGCGTCGCGGCCGGTGACCTCCTCGGATATCAGCAGCCGCAACACCTCGGCGGGGTCCCAGCGTTGGGCTCGGGCGGTGGCCAGGACGTCCGGGGCCGCTTTGCGCATGTAGGGCAGGCGCATGCGGCGCATGAGCTTGTCGAGCTCCTCGGGCAGGGCCGGGGCCTGGGGAAACGTCATGGTCGTTAATTCCTTCGTCGGTCAGGATGGGCGCCGATAGGCTCGCCGGGTGATCGATATGCAGGTGCGCGGTGACAGCGGCGACGTCATAGCCCGGGCCGAGGGCGGGGTGGAGTGGACTTCCGCTTTCGGTGATCTGAATGCGGGGCTGTTCCCGATGCTCTGGGGCCTGATTCCCTATGGGGATGCGGTCTTCAACCATCGGCAGGTGTCGCTGCTGCTGGCGGAACTCGACCGGCTCCCGGCCGCTTGCGGCGGTGACTGGGTCGGGCAGGCTCGCGAGTTGTGCCAGGTAGTCGAGCAGGGGTCACACCGTTATCTGTGGTTTGTCGGCGACTGACCGCAGAGTCGTGCGTCAACTTCCTTGAAGTCGTTGCCTACTGGCCCAGGGCTTGCCAGCCGATGGTTCCGTTCTGGACGGAGTGGGCCTCGTCCGCGCGGACGACCTCGCCGACGGGCTTGCTGTCCGCAATGTGTCCCAGGATCGAGAGCAGGTCGTCGTCGGCGAAGCGCCCGGCCGTGGCCGCCAGACCGAGGGCCTGGTCGACTTTGTCTTTGCCCAGGACGGTGGCGAGTTCGACCGCGCGGGCCATCTTGGCGCGGATGCGGGTGGCGCCGGCGGGGCCGGCTTCCTTGAGCCAGCGCCCGGCTCCGGGGCCGATGCCCATGAACGCGATCTCCGCTTCCGAGCGGGGCTGCAGCCTCGGCTGATGGATACTGCGGCCGTCGGGGTGGTCGGGGTAGTGCTCGTCGATGATCTGTGGAACACCCGGGGTGGAGAGATGGTGGCGCCAAATCTCCGACAGGTCACCGGAGTTGGTGCGGGCGGTGATGGATAGTTCCTCGCCGACCACCCGGCACCACACCTTGGCGCCGGTATAGCCCGGCGGGGTCGAGTAGCGCACCGAGTTGAAGCTGATGGTGCGGTCCGAGCCGACCAGTCTCTCCTCGCCCAGGGCGAGCGCGAGCGGCTCGATGGGCAGGATATGCAGCGTGGTGCGTTCGATGTCGAGGCGGTCGGCGGGTATCTGCCCCGTCGCCCGGTGACGGCGGGAGTTCACCGCATCGCACCAGGTCAGGCAGGCATCGGCGAGATCGGCGAAGGTGTCGTAGGCGGCCAGCAGGTTCGCATCTGTGGGCACCAGGTCGGCCTTCGCGATGCGGACTGTGGCCTCCGCTCCGCCTTTCGATTCGGGATCGTAGGGCACGCAACTGACCACCTGGCAGCCGTAATGCCGGCCCGCGGCGACCATCTGCGGATGACGTACCGGGATCCCGGCGATGTGCTCGACGGTGACCGTCTTCGCGTTGTCGGTCAGCACATACGTCGGTGCACCGCCGATCCGCCTGAGCGTGGTGTCCAGGCAGGCCACCAAAGTGCCCAGCGTGCAGTCCCAGACCGGGATCACCACCCGGAACCGCGACCAGGACAGCCACGCACAGAACAGCCAGGTCCGACGCCCCGCGATGCGGGGACCCTCGCCCCAGTCGAACTGCAGCCACCGGCCCGGCTCGGGAATCCACGGGCGGTACGTTCGGCGCTTGCCCGCCTTCCACGCGGTCTTTGCCGTGTTCACCGCCCGTCTCGTCGAGCGTTCGCTGCCCCGGTAGCCCATCTTCACGAGCTTGTCGTGGACCACATCGGCGCGGATCGTCGCCTTCGACTGCTCGACCCACTCCTCGACCTTTTCCAGGAACGCGTCGATCATCTTCGGCCGCGGCTCTCGCTCATAGGGATTGCGCCCGCCGTTGCGGGCCTCGACATACCGCTTGACCGTCTTCGGGTCGTGCCCCGTCAAGGTCGCCGCGGACCAGACCGTCCCGGTCAGGTCGTACGCCTCAAGGATTTCCATAATCTCCGTGTCAGACTTCGTCACAGGACCTCTCCGGCCGGTAGCTGATGCGTGGAAACACCAGCAAACGGGCGGAGGGGTCTCCTCCAGTTATGGAAGTGATCAGGAACACCACTGGTCAGACGGCCATCCACCTGGAATTCCGGTGGCCGTCAGCCTGGACTCGGCTGGCCGCACATCTGGACTTTGCCACGGCCGCCGTCACGAGGTGCAGGCCGTTCACGGGCTCCCTGTGTCGGAGCGTGCGATGGGCATGGTCGAGCTGGTGGTCAACGAGCTCGTGACCAACGCCTATAAGTACGCGCCCGGACCGTGCCTGCTGGACCTGGAGGTTGTCGACGGTGCCGTGGAGATCAGCGTGTGGGACAGCGACCCGACGCTGCCGGCGGCCTGCCCGGCCGATCCGGGGCGCGTCGGACAGCACGGCCTGGAGATCGCGATGGCGGTCTGCCGCAGCTTCGAGGTACGGCGCGAACCGGTGGGTAAACGCGTGAAGGCCGCGATCGTGCTGGTCGACGATCCGGGCGGGAATCCGGTCGGCCGCCTGATGTGACCGGGCTGACCTGGCCGCCGACGGGCGAGACGGCATGCCGTCGCGGTGATCGCGGCCCAGGCGGCAGGTGCTGGATGAGGCGTTCGCAAAAGCGGCCCTGAAGGGGGTCAGGAGGCGTCCAAGAGTGCTGCGGCTTCCGGATGGCTTTCCAGCCAGGCTGTCGCGTCGGGGTTCTCCCGGAGCCAGCGGGCGCAGACGGCCCATTCCACGCGGTCACTGCCCGCGTCGCTGAGCACCACGTCGGCGATCAGGGGTGCGCACTTCGCCGCGGTGCCGTGCGCGCTGCACGCGGTCTTGCCGTTCGTGTGCGCGGTGATGGAGGTGATCATGGACGACATGGTCCGGGCATCCTCGGCGTACACGCGGTCGAACCAGTCGATGAACTGGTGGACCGTGCCGATCTTTGCGACGCGGTCGTGCAGGGCCTTCTGGTCGTGCCCGGTCAGGAACCAGCCGAGGGTGACCGGCGCGCCGCAGCCGCAGCCGCACGTCCGGGCCGCGTGCGGAGACTCGAAGTACGTCACCGGGTTGCGGACCGGCTCGATGGGTTGAGGTTTGCCTACGTACGCGTCGTGGACCGGGTGCCCGGCCTCAAGGAACCGGCCCTCGATCGCCCGGCGACCGCCGGACACCGCGACCAGGCGGTCGATCTCGATCGCCTGGCGCACGACGCCCTGCGCGGACAGCAGGGCGTACTGTTCCCGGTCGGCGCGTTCGCCAAGGACCCAGCATCCCCGGTTGGCGCGGAACAGGGCCTCGTCGTCCATGTTCGGGTCCCAGCCGACATGGTCACGGCCCAGTTGGTCCTCCTTCGGACTGACGTAGCGCATCGCCCCGAGCGTGATGTGGATCATGAATCCCCCCGATAGATCGATAGACCGGGCGCCTTGCCCTTCAACTATCCACACCCTGCCACACTCGGTCGATACTCTGAACCCCTGGACCCCTATGGTTATCGCTTATGGGGTCGGCGGCAGGACGATCAGGTACACCGCCACCCCGCCTGAAGGGGCCCGACGACCGACCGCCCACACCGGTCGTTGTCGTGGCGGATGACTGGATGAACTGCGGACGAATTCTGGCTTTTCCTCTGGTCAGGACCTGGTCAGGAACGCGGTTGGGGCCCCTCCGGCCTGCTTAGGCTCGGCAACGCCGCCTCATTCGTACGACTCCCAGGAGGCCCGGCATGCCCGAAGCCGCCCTCGACGCCCAACCCGCGTCCGGCCCCACACCGCCCGCGCCCCGCAGCGCCGCCCGGCGGCGCACCGTCATGGTCGCGGGCGGTGCGCTGGTGGCCGCTGGGGCGGTGACGGCGGGCGCTCTGGCGGCCGGGTGCTCCGGGACGAGCGGGCACGCGTCGACAACGGCCGACGGTCTGCGGCACACCACCGTCGAGGCCACTCCCTCGGGCTGCGGGCGCGGCTGGACCGACCCGGAGCCCGGGCAGCAGGTGTTCGACCTCACCAACACCTCCAGCGCGGCGGCCGAGGTGTATCTGACCGACCCTAGGACCGGCGTGGTCTACGGCGAGGTTGAAGGGCTCGCCCCGGGCACCGTCCGCCCGATGCCGGTGACCCTCGGCAACGGCTCGTACGCCTTCAAGTGCCTGCCCGACGACGCGGACGCCGTCACCGGCCCCACCGTGCGGATCACCGGAGGCGGCACGGTGAAGAGCGGCCCGGCCGCCGTCCCCGTCTCCCAGCAGGACCTCATCCCGCCCACGCTGGCCTACCAGAAGTGGATCCAGAACCGCACCATCGAGCTGGCGAACAAGACCGACGTGCTGCGTGCCGCCGTCGACCGCGGTGATCTCGCCGCCGCCCGTGCCGCCTGGCTGCCCGCACACCTGGTGTACGAGCGGATGGGCGCGGCCTACGGCACGTTCGGTGACGCTGACGCGGCAATCAACGGGACCACGGCCGGGCTGCCCGGCGAGGTGCACGACAAGGACTTCGCCGGCTTCCACCGCTTGGAGTTCGGCCTGTGGCACGGCGAGTCGGCGAGCAGCCTGCGCGGACCGGCCGGCCGGCTCGCCAAAGCCGTGGAGACGTTGCGCGACAGCTGGCCCGAGCAGCGGATGGACCCGGCCGACGTCGGCCTGCGCGCGCACGAAATCGTGGAGAACACCGTGCAGTTCGAGCTGACCGCCCGCACCGATTACGGCAGCGGCACCAGCCTGGCCACCGCCCGTGCCAACCTCGACGGCACCCGTGTCCTGCTCGGCTTTCTGCGCCCGCTGCTGAAGACCCGCGACACCGGCCTTCCAGGGCTCGACTCCTGGATGGACCGCGCCCAGCACACCCTCGACGCCTTCGACCGTGACGGCCGCTGGACCCCGCCGGCCGGCCTCACCCGCATCCAGCGGGAGAAGGTCAACGCGGACCTGAGCGAACTGGCCGAGCGGCTGGCGGACGTGGCCGCCCTCACCGACGTACGGAGGACCGCGTGAGCACCGTAGGCCGCAGAGGCTTCCTGGCGGGCGCGGCGGCCGTGGCCGGCACCGGACTCGTCGCCGCCGACCACGGCGCCGCCACCGCCGCCGAACAGTCCGGGGAGAGCGCGAGTGTCCCCTTCCACGGCCGCCACCAGGCCGGCATCACCACCCCGGCCCAGCGCGCCACCGCGTTCGTGTCCTTCGACACCACCGCCGACAACCGCGGCGAACTGGTCGACCTGCTGCGCACGCTCACCGACCGGGCCCGCTTCCTGACCACCGGCGGCAGCCCGGAGGCGCTCGGCATCACCGCCCCGCCCTCAGACTCCGGCACCCTGGGCACGAGCATCCCTGCCGACCGGCTGACCGTCACCGTCGGAGTCGGTGCCTCCCTCTTCGACGACCGCTACGGCCTCACTAGCCGAAAGCCCCACCGCCTCACCGCGATGCCCACCTTCCCCGACGACGACCTGGACGACGCCTGGTGCCACGGCGACCTGAGCGTGCAGTTCTGCGCCGACAGCCCCGACACCGTGCTGCACGCCCTGCGGGACATCACCCGGCACACCCGCGGCGGAATGCAGGCGCGCTGGCGGATGGACGGCTTCGTCAGCCCGCCGCGCCCCTCCGGCACCCCGCGCAACCACCTGGGCTTCAAGGACGGCACCGCCAACCCGAGCGTGCGTGACGCCCGCGCGATGGACCGCCTGGTGTGGGTGGGTCCGGGCAGCGGCGAGCCGGACTGGGTGACCGGTGGCAGCTATCAGGTCGTACGGCTGATCCGGATACTGGTGGAGTTCTGGGACCGGGTCTCCCTCACCGAGCAGGAGCGGATGTTCGGCCGGGCCCGCGATACCGGGGCGCCCCTGGACGGACGCCACGAGAAGGACACCCCCCAGTACGCCCAGGACCCCAAGGGCGACATCATCCCGCTGGACAGCCACATCCGGCTGGCCAACCCGCGCACCGCCACGACCGACGACCAGCGGATCCTGCGCCGCGGCTACAACTACGACCGGGGCCTGGACTCCAACGGGAACCTCGACATGGGCCTGGTGTTCTGCTGCTACCAGCAGGATCTGGCCCGGCAGTTCGAGACCGTGCAGAAGCGACTGGCAGGCGAGCCGCTGGTCGACTACATCACCCCGTTCGGCGGCGGCTACTTCTTCGCCCTGCCGGGAGCGCGGGATGCCTCCGACTGGCTGGGACGCACCTTGCTGGCCTGATACAGCCCGCCAATACCGGTCAAGAACCGGTTAAAAGTCCATGGGAGTTTCCTGAAAGACCATGGGTCTTTCCTGACCTGGCGTTCGCTCACCCGTCTTGCCCGGCGCCCAGCATGGCCGGGGATCCTGTCGTCTCCTGCACGGCCGTGGATGCCACCCCAGCGACAACTCTGAGCTCCCCGGAAGGCGAGACAGCATGATCGGCACAGGTACAACCCCAGGCGCGCGAGGCCGGCTGGCCCGCGTGGGCGCCCTGCTCGGCGCCGCCGCCCTGGCGACCGCGGGCGGCACCGTCCCCGCCTTCGCCGCCTCGGCGCATGGCGGCCACGGCCACTCGGCCACGCACACCGCGACGCCGATCAAGCACGTGGTGGTGATCTATGACGAGAACGTCTCGTTCGACCACTACTTCGCCACCTACCCCAAGGCCGCGAACACCGACGGCACGACGTTCAAGGCCGCGGCGCACAGCCCGAAGGTGAACAACCTGCTCAACTCCGGGTTGCTGACCAAGAACCCGAACTTGTACGCACCCAAGCGACTGGCCAGGTCGCAGGCCATGACCTGCGACCAGAACCACTCCTACGGCCCCGAGCAGTACGCGGCCGACAACGGCAGGGCCGACAAGTACGTCGAGAACACCGAAGTCAGCAAGTGCACAGGGCTGTTCGGCGAGCCCGGCCTGGTGATGGACTACTACGACGGCAACACCGTCACCGGCCTGTGGAACTACGCCCAGCAGTACGCCCTCAACGACAAGTCGTTCAGCTCGGTCTACGGCCCCTCCACGCCCGGCGCGCTGAACCTGGTCTCCGGTCAGACCCACGGTGTGGTCTCCGTCGACCCGGCCTCCGGCACCGAGAACCCGAAGCAGACCTCCACGCCCGACTCGTACGCCGTCATCTCCCCCAATGCCAAGGGCGTCGGGACGGTCATCAACGACCCCGACCCGGCCTTTGACGACTGCGCCGACAAGGACCACACCGCCACCAGCGCGCTCGCGTCCATGCAGGGCAAGAACATCGGCGACCTCCTCAACTCCAAGAGCGTGAGCTGGGGCTGGTTCCAGGGCGGCCTCCGCCCCTCCACCGCCTGGAACGGCACGAGCGGTGACTACGCCAAGTGCGCAGGCACCACCCACACCAACGTCGGCGGCGCCGCGGTGGAGGACTACAGCCCCCACCACAACCCGTTCGCCTACTACAAGTCGACGGCCAACCCGCACCACCTCGCCCCGAAGAACATCGCCGAGATCGGGCACGGCGGCCGGGCCAACCACAACTACGACCTGACCGACTTCGACGCCGTCCTGAAGGCCGGGAACCTGCCCGCGGTGAGCTTCCTGAAGGCCGCCGAGTACCAGGACGGCCATGCCGGCTACTCGGACCCGCTCGACGAGCAGCACTTCCTGGTCAAGGAGATCAACGCGCTCCAGCAGTCCCCTCAGTGGAAGTCCACCGCGGTCGTGGTCGCCTACGACGACTCCGACGGCTGGTACGACCACGTCACCTCCAAGGTGCTCAACGGCTCCAAGGACTCCACCGTCGGCTCCAACGGCAAGGCCCTGGACAGCGCCGCCTGCCAGTCCGGCCCGACCGCCAAGGGCGGCTACGCAGACCGCTGTGGCCCGGGCACCCGGCAGCCGCTGCTGGTCATCTCCCCCTACAGCAAGGTCAACAAGGTCGACCACACCGCCACCGAGCAGGCGTCGATCACGAAGTTCATCGAGAACAACTGGCACACCGGCCGCATCGGCGACGCCTCCTTCGACCAGCGAGCAGGCAGCCTGACCGGCATGTTCGACTTCCGCCACCCCAACAACAAGCAGGTGCTGCTGAACTCGGACGGCTCCGTCAAGTCGGTGAAGCACATCCCGCACTACACCCAGACGGCCACGTCCGCCGCTACCCACGCCGCATACCCGCCCTACGTCCAGGATCTCAAGGCCCAGAACGTCGCTGCCAGCAGCCCCTCCTCCCGGGCCCTGCCGATCACCATCGGCGCCGGCGTCGTCACCGCGGGCGCGGTGACCGGCGCATTCGCCCTGCACCGCCGCAAGGCACGTGCCGGAAACCTGACCGCGGCGAGGTAAGCGGCTGCCTGTACCCGTGGGTGGTGCCGTGCCCAGTCGGCGTGAGTGACCGGGCACGGCACTCCTGGCTGGGTCTTGTCCGGCCGGTACGCCTCGGCTCCGTTGACGGGCCTTGATGACGTCGCTGCTGAGGCGGGCAACACCCAGGTGACGCCCTACCAGCACTTCGAGTCCAAGGCCGACATGTACCGGGCGGTCCTGGACCGAGCCTGCGTCCGTCTCGCGGAAGACGTGGGCAGCGATAATTTCGACGAGAACTCGGTTCCCGCCCATGATCCGTGCCACGACGGCCGACCCCGACACTTTCCGGCTGCTGTTCCGTCACCCGTCACCCGTCGCCGACAGCCGAAGTTCCGCGACCTCATCGACAGCTTCGGCCGAAGTCGCCCAAGGCAACCTCGCCGCGCTCCCGCCCCATGTTCACGAATCGAGGCCGTCATCGGACGGCTGAACAGCGAACAGCCAGATCCAGATGCCGCGTTGGGCCGGATCAGTGAGGCCATTCACCCACGGCGGCATCGGGCCCGCCCGCCCGGCTGGCGACTGAACCCTGCTTCCCAAAGCCAGAGCCGCATGACTTCCCGGTCGAAGTCACCCGGTAGGGCATTCTGAATGCGGGCCTACGCGCAGTTTTAGGTTTGCATTCCAGATGTCCCTTTCCCGTTCACGATGGCCGCGTCATTACGGCGTCCCCTTCCGCGCCCCACCAGCGTGAGCACGGTCACGAAGACGGTCGCTGCGGCCCCCGTGGACAGTGCGTCCGCGACATACCGGCCCAGCTCCGGCCGCAGGATGTCGACGAGCCCGAAGAGCACGACAGCCCCCGCGAGACCTGCCGCGACCGCGGTCAACCAGGAGCGGTGGCGCGCCCGGAACCACTGGACAAGCCCCAGCCCGATGAAAGGAGCAACAGACAGTTGCGGCTCGTCGAGGGCAGCGATCACTCCGTATCCCAGACCGCTGACCAACCAGCAGACCGCAGCCACGAGCGCCGCCTCACCCCAGGAAGTGGACCGGTTCACTACTGACACTCCCGTCTCAGGCCCACGACCACAATGGATACGTTCATGGCGCCGTCGCCACTTTGCTCCCGATCATCCGCCCCTCCCAGTTCATCATGATGACTGCCCAGACGCGGCCCCTCAACCACCAGGCACGGTAGACGGCCTGCGCGACTGCTTTCTGATGTCCAGGACGGCTGATCGACGTTTCTGGCTTCGTATGCTCCTTGATGGACCGGATGCGGAGTTGCCGGGCCTTGCGCATCGCGACTCACCGACAGAGCCAGTCGGTAGGCGTTGGGAGGTATGCGGACTGCTGCCTGTCGGCGGGGGTCTGTGAGGGTCAGGCGTTCGGGCCTGTATCTGTCCCCGGCGCTTGATGTCCGCGAGTTTGGCTGCGGAGTCCTCGGCAACGTACGTGCCGACCTGACGAGCGGCTGGGGGAGGCTCTTCGTCCTTGGCGACGCTGATCCCGGCGCCTATCGCGCCGATGAGGTCGAACAACTCGTCGTCTTGTTCCTGGTTCGCCCAGGCGCCTCCCTTCTTATGCCGGGCGGTGGGCGCCGTAACAGTGGGAGGGGCGAAGACGCGCTCCTTGCCCACGCCGCGGACGCCAAGGCCACGCTCAATCACCTGACGGCTGCCTCGTGTTGCCGGGTTCCGGCAACACCCGCGACTCCTTGGTGCCCATCAAAGATCTGTCAAAGACGCATCAAGGGAGAGTAACGTTCCCGTTGGTGTGCCGGGAAGTCTGGTCGGCGAGTAGGGGACAAGTCTCTCTTCCGATCGGGGGTGGCCGTCGTGGTGCTCGTGGTGGTGTTCGGTGCCGCGCTGTTGGTGGCGGTGTTGTTGTCGGGCCTGGCGGCGCGGACGGTGCTTTCCACGTCTTTTCTGTTCCTTGTCGGCGGAGCGCTGGTCAGTGACGGATTCCTCGGGCTGATCCACATCACGCCGGACAGCGAGATCGTGTCCGTGACGGCCGATCTGGCGCTGTTCGCGGTGCTGTTCACCGACGGCATGCATGTGTCGCTGCCCAAGCTGCGTGCCAATTGGAAGAACCCGGCGCGCGCTCTGGGCCTGGGGATGCCGCTCGCGTTCGTCTTCATGGCCCTGGTGACCCACTACCTGGTGGGGCTGGACTGGACGACGTCGTTCCTGGTCGGAGCCGTTCTGGCACCGACCGACCCGGTGTTCGCGTCGGCGATCGTCGGGCGCGCGGAAGTCCCGGCCAAGTTGCGGCAGTTGCTGAACGTGGAGAGCGGTATCAACGACGGGCTCGCCCTGCCCGTGGTCCTGATGCTGATCGCGGCCGCCGGCCCGATGGCGGACAGCGCGGAAGCCTCCGGCTCCGCCATCGCGGTGGAACTGCTGCTCGGCCTGGTCTTCGGCGTCGTCCTGCCCCTACTGGTCAACGGGCTTGTACGCTTCCGGCTGCTGGGCGCGGAGCCGAAGCTGCAGCCGCTGCTGCCGCTGGCCACCGGGATCATCCTGTACGCGACCTGCCACCTGACCCACGCCAACCCCTACCTCGCCGCCTTCTCGGCGGGCGCGACTCTGGTGCATGTGTCGCCGGAGGCGAAGGCGTCCTTCGAGCCGCTCGGCGAGGCGCTGGCGGAGCTGGCGAAGTTCGCGGCGCTCCTGGTGTTCGGTGCGCTGCTGACTCCACAGCTGTTCGGCGACCTCTCTTTCGGCGGTTACGTGGCGGTGGTTCTGGCAATCGTGCTGATCCGCCCGGCCTCGCTGCTCATCTCGCTGCTGGGTACGACGATCTCCCGCAAGGAGAGGCTGGTTGCGGCCTGGTTCGGGCCCAAGGGCTTCGCCTCGGTCGTCTACGGCCTGCTGGTGCTGCAGTCCGGCATCCCGCAGGCCGAGGAGGCGTTCACACTCATCGCGGTCTGCATCGCCTTCTCGATCATCGCCCACAGCTCGACGGACGTCCCGATCGCCCGCGCCTTCGACGTCGACGACCTCGTCGGCATCCCGGACAAGGACCAGCCCGGCACCGTCCCGCCGGCGGAGGGTCGCCTTGACGCTCGCGCGTGACCTGGCCCGCCCCTATCCGACGGTGCGAGTCGACGACGACGCCCAGGAGGCGGCGCGGCTGCTGGTACGCGAACGGCTGCCCGCCCTGCTGGTTCTCGACCAGGTGGAGTGCCCCTACGCGATGGTCCCCGCCGCCGAGCTGCTCACCGCACTGGTGCCCGAATGCGATCGTCAGGACCTGCTGCCGGCCATGATCGGTGATCGCTTCGACGACGTCCGAGGGGCACTGTCCGGACGGCCCGTGGCCGACTGGCTGCCCCGGCGCCGCGTCACACCGGGCCTGGTGGGTCCGGAGGAGTCGCCGTTGGAGGTCGCTGCCCTCATGACACGCAAGGACTGTCCCGTCGTCGCGGTGATCGAGCGCGACGACGGGACAGTCACGCTGCTCGGCGCGATCACGGCGGACGTCCTGTTGGAGCACTTCATCGGAGGACCGTGAACGACTGGCAGAGCTGGGCGGCGGTTGTCGTCTTCGTCGGCGCGTACGCCCTGATCATCAGCGAGAAGATCCACCGTGTCGCCGTCGCCCTCGGCGGTGCCGGGCTGATGTTGGCGATCGGGGCGACCGACGACAAGTCGGCGTTCTACTCCGAGCACAGCGGTATCGACTGGAACGTCATCTTCCTGCTCATGGGCATGATGATGATCGTCGGTGTGCTGAAGAAGACTGGCATGTTCGAGTACCTGGCGATCTGGTCGGTGAAGAGGGCCAGGGCGAAGCCCTTCCGGGTGATGGCCATGCTGGTCGTGATCACGGCGGTGGCCTCGGCCCTGCTGGACAACGTCACCACGGTGCTGCTGATCGCGCCGGTGACACTGCTCGTCTGCGAGCGTCTCGCCCTGCCGGCCGTCCCGTTCCTGATCGCCGAGGTCATGGCGTCGAACATCGGTGGCACGTCGACCCTGGTCGGCGATCCGCCCAACATCATCATCGCCAGCCGGGCCGGGCTGACCTTCAACGACTTCCTGGTCCACCTGGCACCGATCGTGGTCGTCCTGGTCGTCGCGCTCCTTGTGCTGTGCCGGGTGATGTTCCGCAAGTCCTTCGTCTACGACGGGGATCGCGCCGCCGAGATCATGGCTCTGGAGGAGCGCGAGGCCATCAAGGACCGGACGCTGCTCGTTCAGGGGCTGGTGGTTCTTGCGCTCGTGGTCGCGGGCTTCGTCCTGCACCCGGTGCTGCACTACGAGCCCAGCGTCGTCGCCCTGCTCGGCGCGGGAGTGCTCATCGCCATCTCCACGGCGGAGACCCGGGAAGTACTCCAAGAAGTGGAGTGGCCCACCCTGGCCTTCTTCGCCGGCCTCTTCATCATGATCGGCGGCCTGATCGAGACCGGTGTGATCGGCGAGATCTCCAAGGCCCTGGCCGACGCGATCGGTGACAACGAACTCGGCGGATCCTTGACCCTGCTCGGCGCCTCCGCGGTCCTGTCCGGCATCGTCGACAACATTCCGTACGTTGCCACGATGGCGCCCATCACCAGCGACCTCGTCCAGCACATGGGTGGTGGCGGCGGCGACCATGTCATGTGGTGGGCCCTCGCCCTCGGCGCCGACCTGGGCGGCAACGCCACCGCCATCGGCGCCAGCGCCAATGTCGTCGTCCTCGGCATCGCCGAACGCAACCGTCAGCCCATCTCCTTCTGGCAGTTCACCAAGTACGGCCTGGTCGTCACCGGCGTGACCGTGACCCTTGCGCTCGCCTACGTGTGGCTGCGCTACTTCGTGATCGGCTGACGCGTCGAAGCGGGCCGGACCCCTGTCCCTCACATCGGATCGGTGAGCGGCGGACGTGGATTCCTCCCTTGTGGCGCCGGTGGCCGTCATCGCTGTGCTGGTGATCAGAGCCGGGTTGCCGGAGATCCGAGGTCCAGGCAGTGCGCGTCGTCAGTGGTCGTGCCTTGCAGGGTCGGTGGTCAAGTGCGGCAGGGGCGGCAGCGGCCGTGCTTGTCTCCGTCGTCGGCTGGCAAGCCGCAGGCTTTGCCGCGATGGCGTGGGCCGTGCCCGGCGGGGCTCTCGGCGCCTACGTCGTGGAGGTCTGCGCCTTCAGCCGAAAACGTGCGGGCGGACCGGTCGGTCCGCTGTGCCAGCAGCGACTTCACTGCCACCGGGCGGCCGAGCACCTCGTCGGTCGCCGGCCACACTTCTCCCATACCGCCCCGGCTGACGACTGATCGCAGCCGATACCGATCAGCAACCAGGACGTGCGCACCTACCTCTGTCCAGAGACCGCGCCGACTCACCGGCCCGTCCCATGATCAGACCATGCCGCCCGGCCGCCGGGCCTGCCGCAAACGATCAGACGGCCGCTGCTGGGGAGCCGTGATCGACAGCGCGCGAACCGCACTCGTGGTGACTCGTCGGACGTCACACGTCGTCGTCGGGCCACCCGAGGAGCCGGGCACCGATCACCGCGGTCTGCAGGGTGTAACGGTGGACGGGGTCGCCGGGGTCGGCACCGGTGAGCTTGTGGATGCGCTCCAGGCGGTAGGTGAAGGCCCGCACGCTCAGGCTCAGGCGCCGGGCCGCCTCGGCGGCGACGCAGCCGGAGTCGAAGTACGCCGTCAACGTTTCGACGAGGGGTCGTGCACCGCCTCGTGCACTCAGCAGGGGACCGAGGGTGTTGTCGACGAGGTCGGCCATGGCCTGCCGGTCGCGGGTCAGTACCGGGTAGACGAGGAGATCGGCCGCGCGCAGTACGGGCTCGTTGATCTGCAGCCGGTCCGCCAGGTCGAGGGCGTTGAGTGCCTCTTCGTAGGAGTGCACGACGCCGCCGGCACCGGGGTGGGGACGTCCGATGGCGACCCGGCCGCCCTCGGTGACCGCGTACGCCTGCTTGGCGAAGAACGTCAGGACGTCGTCCTGGTCCCCGGGCGCGATGCAGACCAGTCGGCCGTCCTTGGTGGTGAGCAGAATGCGCCGCTCGCCGAACCGGCTGACCACGGCCCTCTCCACCTGCCGGGTGGCCGGATCGGTCTCCTCGACGGGCTTGCCGCCCTGCGCGACGGCGACGGCGTGGGCGCGGGAGAGGAGCAGACCGAAGCGTTCGGCCCGCTCGGACAGGCGGCCCAGGTCGCTGCGGCCGTAGAGCAGGTCATCGATGAACTCCCGCCGCACCGCCTCTTCCTGCCGAACGGCGAGCTGCTGTGCCCGTTCGTGCCCCTCAGCGAAGGCGTCGATCGCCTGCTCGACGGCGGCGAGCGCGGCTTCACCGGCCGAGGCGTACAGGACGGGCCAGTTCTCACGGGCCACGGCCAGATGTCGACGAACGACGGCCCGCACGCCGAAGCCAGCCTCCGCTGCGCGTTCCCCCTGGGTCCGCAGGGATTCCAACTCGTCCCTGGTGAAGCGGCGACCGGTCGCGCACACGTCGGTCAGTATCTGGACATACCCCTCCAGATACTCGTCGGGGACCTTCCGCCCTGTCACACGCCCTCCTGATTTCCTGACGCCTTGCCTACGCATTCTTGACACATGGTGAACAAGACTGGCAGATCAGGGGCCGGGGGAGGAGGTCGGCATCAAGGACGCTCACGATTTTCCGGTGCTGCCGAGGCGATGGCGGCTCCTGTGGCCGGGAGCGCGCCCCCGCCCCTGTGCTTCCCGGCAGTCAATTCTGACCGCGCGGTCCTGGCGCCAGGCTCAGAAGGTGTTCCCTCCGCACCGATGGTCGGTCCGCTGCCAACCCGCGTCCCAGCGCCGTACGCGCCGCCGATCGAGGAGTAGGCGGCCACCCGGACATGTCGGCGGGCCGATCGGTGTTTGGCCGACCGCGGGCGCGTATCGCACAGTCCTCTCCCGTGGCAGCCGGGTTGTAGTGGGTTCGTTGTCGGCGAGGAGAGTCTTCAGGGCGGTCTGCTCACCGGAGAGGGCTTCCCCGGCCGCCTTCTCCAGGCGCCAGTGACACGTCTTCTTGGGAGTGAGCCGCCCCTGGATCTACTTGGTCTGCCGGCGCCGCCACTGCCGGAGGTGGACTCCCCGACCCTGTCCGGCCGCGGACCAACGGCACATAGACCGGTGCCCACAGCACTGTGTCGG
Source organism: Streptomyces sp. NPDC000878 (assembly GCF_053599695.1). Classification (NCBI taxonomy): domain Bacteria; kingdom Bacillati; phylum Actinomycetota; class Actinomycetes; order Kitasatosporales; family Streptomycetaceae; genus Streptomyces; species Streptomyces sp. NPDC000878. Next base: position 43,554 of record NZ_JBSFMT010000067.1, read on the forward strand.
CCCCTGGCATCAAGGAGACGTCAAGACTGCCGGAGCACGGCAATGCGCCGCAGGGCATGCCCAGTTCAAGATGGTGGCGGCAGCAACACAGGAATCGGGAGCCGGGCTCAGGGGGGTGGGGACATGGGGCACATCGTGAACGCCGCCGTGCGGTTTCCCACCGTCTTCCTCACCTCGGCCCTGCTCGTCGCTCTCGGCTTCTGGCTGCTGGTCCTGCTGGGCCGGGCAGACGCACGCGCCTTCGATGCCGACGCCCCCTGGCTGACCAGTTCTCTTGCCGGAATCCCGGCCGCTGCCGCAGCCTCCGTCGTGGTCGTGAGCGCCTGGCTGGTCAGCCTCACCGGAACGGTCCTGATGGACCTGGCACGCCTGACCGGTCCTGGCGGCGCCGCGGCCCGGGTCACGTTGCTCGCTGCGTCCACCCTCGTCGCGTGGCCGGTGACACGAAGGTCAGCGGTCCTTCTCGCCAGGCTGTTCCCAGAGCGCTCCGGGCCGTACCGAGGCGCTGCTGCGAGCAGTGCTCCGTATGACCCCGGCAGCCCCCACGCGCACGGCTGAGCCGGCCACGGGGCCTCACAGTCGCATCGCTCTGGCGCGCCTGCTGCACGCGTGACGCACGTCGTACGCACACCCGACACATCTGCCCGCAGTCGAGCGGGCCAACCAGCTTCGCCGTCGAGGCGCCAACTCCTCGCAGACTTCAAGGATCTCGTATGGATGCCTTCACCGTGGGCGTCGGCGTGCTCATCGCCGCCTGCCTGCTCGTCGCGACCGCTGTGCTGTTCGTCGTCTCCCGGCTGTTCCGCAAGGTGGAGCAGGGCAAGGCGCTCATCGTCTCCAAAGTGCGCAAGGTCGACGTGACCTTCACCGGGCAGGTCGTGCTTCCGGTGCTCCACAAGGCCGAGGTGATGGACATCTCGGTGAAGACCATCGAGATCATGCGGGCCGGCAAGGAGGGGCTGATCTGCCAGGACAACATCCGCGCGGACATCCGGATCTCGTTCTTCGTGAAGGTCAACAAAACCGTCGAGGACGTCATCAAGGTCGCCCAGGCCGTCGGTACGGTGCGGGCGAGCGACCGGGACACCCTGCAGGAGCTGTTCCACGCGAAGTTCTCCGAGGCGCTGAAGACCGTCGGCAAGCAGATGGACTTCACCGACCTCTACACCAAGCGCGAGGAACTCCGCTACAAGATCATCGAGTTGATCGGCATCGACCTCAACGGCTACCACCTGGAGGACGCGGCGATCGACTACCTGGAGCAGACGCCGCTGACCCAGCTCGACCCGGCCAACGTCCTCGACGCCCAGGGCATCCGGAAGATCACCGAACTGACGGCCATCGAACACGTACGCACCAACGAGGCGCAGCGCACCGAGGAGAAGGAGATCACCCGGCAGAACGTCGACGCCCGCGAGGCCATCCTGGAGCTGGAGCGCCGGCAGGCCGACGCGGAGATCAAGCAGAGGCGGGAGATCGACACCGTACGGGCCCGGGAGGAGGCCGAGACGGCTCGGGTGATGGAGGAGGAGCGGCTGCGTGCCCAGGGCGCGTTCCTCAGGACCGAGGAGCAGCTCGGCGTGCAGCGGGAGAACCAGGCTCGTGAGGTCGCCGTCGCGGCGAAGAACCGCGAGCGGGTCATCGCCATCGAGAACGAGCGCATCGAGAAGGACCGGCAGCTGGAGGTCATCGCGCGGGAGCGGGAGACGCAGCTGACGCAGATCGCCGCCTCGAAGGAGGTCGAGGCCGAGAAGCGGGAGATCGCCGAGGTCATCCGTGAGCGGATCGCGGTGGACCGGACGGTCGCCGAGCAGGAGGAGGCCATCAAGAAGCTGCGGGCCGTGGAGGAGGCCGAGCGCGGTCGGCAGACCGTGATCATCGCAGCCGAGGCCGAGGCGCAGGAGAGCCTGGTCAAGGACATCAAGGCGGCCGAGGCCGCCGAGCAGGCCGCCGTACACCGCGCCGCCGAGGAAATCACCCTGGCCGAGGCCCGGTTGAAGACGGCTGACCTCGACGCGCAGGCCAAGCTGCGCCTTGCCGAGGGAGTCCAGGCGGAGGTCGCCGCCGAGGGGCTCGCGGCCGTCGAGGTGCGGGACAAGGAGGCCGAGGTCATCGAGAAGGCCGGCCGTGCGGAGGCGGAGGCGGCAGGGGCTCGGATGCGGGCGGAGGCGGAGGGCGCCCGGGCGCAGGCGCTCGCGGAGGCCGAAGGCATCGGCGAGAAGTTGAAGGCGGAGGCGGCCGGTCTGACCGAGAAGGCGGCGGCGATGGCCGCGCTCGACGAGGCGTCCCGCGGCCACGAGGAGTACCGGCTGCGGCTGCAGGCGGAGAAGGAGATCCGGCTCGCCGGACTCGACATGCACAAGCACGTCGCCGAGGCGCAGGCCACGATCCTCGCCACCGGACTGGAGAACGCCGACATCAGCATCGTCGGCGGGGAGTCGGTCTTCTTCGACCGGCTCGTCAACTCGATCGCGCTCGGCAAGAGCGTCGACGGGTTCGTCCAGCACTCCGAGACGGCACAGGCCCTCGCGGGGCCGTGGCTGGACGGCTCGTCGAGCTTCACCGACGACCTCGGCCGTGTCCTCGGCTCGGTCTCCACGGCGGACGTGCAGAACCTGACCGTCTCCGCGCTGCTGATGAAGCTGATGAAGACGGGCGGAGCCGATTCCGGCGCCCTGCAACAGCTGCTCAGCAAGGCCGGCGAACTGGGTGTCGCCGACGCCTCGCTCGCGGCCCTGAACGGCAGCGCCAGGGTCTGACAGGCCGCGGTCCGGAACTGCCGCACAGGGGACGGCAGCTCCGGACCGCTTTTTCCGACTTTCTGAGAGGGACCCGATGACCACCGGTCTGGACACCGGCACCTACGAGGTGCTGCGCGACCGTCTCACCGCGCAGGCCGCCGAACTCGCCCGCCGAGCCGAGGCACTCAACGCCCGCCGGACCGAGGAGTTCGGCTCCACCCGGCTGGAACTGAGGAGCACCCAGCGGCTGCGCACCGAGCACAACTGCGTGCCCCGCGACATCGTCTCCGTCGGCGAGGTTCTGCTCTTCGGCCACAACGTCTTCCTCGGCCGGGGGCCCGAGACGACCGTCGGCGACGTCTTCGCGCTGCACGACCGAGACCTGAACCGGCTCCCCGACGACGCCGTACCCGGCCTGCTGGACGACCCGGCGTTCGTCCGTGAGTTCGACGCGCTCTACCGCTACTACCGGCAGGCCCACCTGCTCCAGCTTCGCCGCGTCGAGGGCAGGTTGCTGGCCGTCTTCCAGACCGGGGAGAAGACGGGGGACATCCGCGTCCTGCGCTGGGCCGTGACCGACGACGGCCAGGTGTCCTTCCTGGACTCGCGCGGGGACCGTGACCACGTCTTCCCGCCCGCCCACGACTTCGAGTGGACCGTCACCACCCGGGAGGACCACGTCCTCGGCCGCCATCCGCACGTCTCCATCGAGGGCGAGGTCTTCGTCGCGACCGTCGGCGGCACCCTCACCGTCAAGGTCGAGAACAACACGGAGTCCGGCGAGGGCGTTTACGCGGAGCCGGTCGACGAGCCGTTGCAGTCCCTTGCCGACGCCGACATCACGTACGCGCGCGTGGGCGCCCTGATCCTGATCCGCGTGCGTCCCTACAAGGAGGACACCGACCGCCACCTGGTGTTCAACACGCTCACCAGGACGGTCGTCCGCCTGGACGGCATCGGGCGGGCGTGCCGTCGGCTGCCCGAGGAGCAGGGCATCGTCTTCCCCGGCGGGTACTGCCTGGCCACGGGCACGTACAAGACCTTCGACGGCGTCGCCGCCCCGCTGGACACGGCAGCCCTGGAATTCGAGCGAGTGGTCCGCTCGCCCAACGGCGAGGACGTCCTGTTCGCCTTCCACGCGCGCGTGGAAGGCCGCAGCCTGCTGCTGCCGTACAACGTGATCCGCAAGGAGGTCGCGACCCCGCTGGCCTGCCACGGCTGGGCACTCTACGACGATGGCGCGCTCGTCGTGCTTCGCGGGGACCCTGCGGGAATCAACGACGAACCGCAGCGCGTCCACCCTGTTCAGCTCTGGAGCTCGCCCTTCGTCTCCGACACCCACGCCGCCGCCCAGCCGGCCGGCACCGGCCCGCTCGCCCGTGTCGGAAACGCCGACCTCGTGCGAGGCGTCTCCGACTGCCTGTCCATCGCCCGAGCGGTCACCGAGACGGCCCCGACGAGCGAGGTGTACGAGGAACTGGCGGCAGCCTGCGTCCGGGCGGCGGACTCCTACCACTGGCTGGGCGAGCCCGAACTCGGCGCCCTGCACGAGCCCCTCACGCACGTGCAGGCCACCGCTGAGCAGGTCCTGGCCGAGTTCGAGACCGTTCAGGCACTCACCCGGCAGGCATCGGAGGCGCTCACGGAAGCCGGAGAGCGGGTTGCCGCCGTCGTACGGCGTCTGCGCGGTGAGGCCCCGCGCAGCGCCGCCGCCTGGATGACCGGCCTGACCGAACTGCGCCACGCCCAAGGCCAGCTACTCACCCTCAAGGACCTGCGGTACGCCGACGCCCCGCGCATCGACGAACTCGCCGCCGTCGCCGAGGCCGACCTCGCCACCTTCGGACAGCGGGCCGTCACCCACCTCGCGCGCGAGGACGCCTTCACCGACCACCGGGCCGCCATCGAGCAACTCGTCACCGACGCCGAGGCGATCGCCACCGTCGCCGGGGCCGCGCCCGTCGCCGCCCGCCTCGACGAACTCGCCGACGGGCTGCGGACCGTGACCGAGGTCGTCGCGGGCCTCGACATCGGCGACGCCACCGTCCGTACGTCCGTCCTGGGACGGATCGCCGAGATCCTCGGCGGCGTCAACCGGGTCCGTGCCCTCCTCGACGGGCGCCGCCGCGCACTCCTCGACCGTGAAGGGCGCGCCGGCTTCGCCGCCGAGTTCGCCCTGCTCGGGCAGGCGGTCACCGGCGCGCTCGCCGTCGCGGACAGCCCCGAGGCATGCGACGAGCAACTCGCCCTCCTCCTCGTCCAGTTGGAGAACCTGGAGTCCCGGTTCGCGGAGTTCGACGACTTCCTCGGCGACCTCGCGGACAAGCGCGACGAGGTCCACAACGCGTTCTCCGCCCGAAAGCAGACCCTCGCCGACGCCCGTGCCCGCCGCGCCGAACTCCTCTCCGACTCGGCGACCCGGGTACTGCGGACCATCACCCGTCGCGCCACCATGCTCGCCGACCCGGACGCCGTCACCACGTACTTCACCTCGGAGCCCATGGTCGCCAAGGTCCGCCGCGTCGCCGACGAACTGCGCGAACTCGGCGACCAGGTCAGGGCGGAGGAACTCGACGGCCGCCTCAAGGCCGCCCGCCAGGAGGCCCGCCGGTCCCTGCGCGACCGGACCGACCTCTACACCGACGACGGCCGCACCCTCCGCCTCGGCGCCCACCGCTTCGCGGTCAACACCCAGCCCCTCGACCTCACCCTCGTCCCGCACGGCGAGGGACTGGCCTTTGCCCTGACCGGCACCGACTACCGCTCCCCGGTCACCGCCCCCGACTTCGCCGCCACCCGCCCCTTCTGGGACCGGGCCCTGCCGTCGGAGTCGCCGGAGGTCTACCGCGCCGAACACCTCGCCGCCCGGCTGCTGGACGAGCACGGTCCGGCGGCACTGGAGGCGGCAGACCTGTCCGACCTCGTGAGGCAGGCGGCGGAGGCGGCATATGACGAGGGGTACGAGCGCGGCGTCCACGACCACGATGCGACCGCGATCCTCGCCGCACTTCTGCGTCTGTACGGGGGCGCCGGTCCGCTCCGCCACGAGCCCGCCGTACGCGCCACCGCCCATCTGTTCTGGGCGCACGGCACGACACCCGGGGAACGTGAGAGCTGGAACCGGCGGGCGGTATCGCTGGCGCGCGCCCGGGACACGTTCGGACCCGCGCCGGCGATTGCCGAACTGCGGGCCGAACTGGCCGAGGCGATCGGCACACAGGCGGCGGCCGCCTACCTCTTCGAGGAGCTGACGAGCGGCCCCGACGGCTTCGTCATCAGCGCCGGCACCCGCACTCTGATCGACAAGTTCCGCCGTACGGTGGGCACGTCGGCCTATGACGACGACCTCGCCACAGTCGGCGACCTGGCCGCGCGCAAGCAGCTCGTCGAGGCGTGGCTGCTCTCGTACGTAGCCTCGACCGGTACGGACCCCACCCCTGGTGACCTGGCCGAGGCGGTGGCAGCCGAACTCTGCCCCGACCTGGCCCGCTACGACTCCGACGCGCCACTGACCGGGACGGTGAAGGGGCTGCTCGGCGTCCACCCCCGCATCACCGGCCGTTCCCTGCCCCTCCGCGTCGACGAGTTCATCGCCCGCACCCACGCGTTCCGCTCGTACGACGTCCCGGCGCACCGCGCCTACCAGCGCCGCCGAACTGAACTGGTGGCCGGCGAACACGGCCGGCTCCGCCTGGACGAGTACCGGCCCCGGATCATGTCCGCGTTCGTACGCAGCAGGCTCATCGACGAGGTCTACCTCCCGCTGATCGGCGACAGCCTCGCCAAACAACTCGGCACCACGGGCGACACGAAACGCACCGACACCGGCGGCCTGCTGCTGCTCATCTCTCCGCCGGGCTACGGCAAGACGACCCTCATGGAGTACGTCGCCGACCGCCTCGGCCTGATCCTCGTCAAGGTCAACGGCCCCGCCCTCGGGCACACGGTCACCTCCCTCGATCCGGCCGAGGCCCCGAACGCGACGGCCCGCCGAGAGGTCGAGAAGATCAACTTCGCGTTGGAGACGGGCAACAACACCCTCCTCTACCTGGACGACATCCAGCACACCTCGCCCGAGCTCCTGCAGAAGTTCATCCCGCTGTGCGACTCCACCCGCCGCATGGAGGGCGTACTGGACGGGGAGCCGCGCACCCAAGACCTGCGAGGCAAACGCTTCGCCGTCTGCATGGCCGGCAACCCCTACACGGAGTCCGGCGCGCGCTTCAGGGTGCCCGACATGCTGGCCAACCGCGCCGACGTCTGGAACCTCGGCGACGTCCTGACCGGCAAGCAGGACGCCTTCGCGCTCAGCTTCATCGAGAACGCCCTCACCGCCAACCCGGTCCTCGCCCCGCTCGCCGGCTGCGACCGCGGAGACCTCGCCCTGCTCATCCGCCTCGCGCACGGCGACACCACGGCCCGCGCAGACCGGCTCACCCACGCATGCGCGCCCGCCGAGCTGAAGCGGATCCTGGCCGTGCTGCGCCATCTGCTCACGGTCCGCGCGACGGTCATGGCGGTGAACGCCGCGTACATCGCCTCGGCCGCCCAGACCGACGCCACCCGCACCGAGCCGCCCTTCCAACTCCAGGGCTCCTACCGCAACATGAACAAGATCGCCCAACGCATCCAGCCGGTCATGAACGACGCCGAACTATCCGCGTTGATCGACGACCACTACACGACAGAGGCCCAGACCCTCACCACCGGCGCTGAGGCCAACCTGCTGAAACTGGCCGAACTGCGCGGCACGCTCACCGACGGACAGGCCGCGCGCTGGGCCGGGCTGAAGGCGGCGTACGTCCGCGTGCAGACCCTGGGCGGGCCGGACAGCGACCCGCTCACCAGGGCGATCGCCGCCCTTGGGCTGCTCGCCGACCGGATGGCGGCCGTCGAGACGGCGATCAACCGAGTCGTGGACCCACGCCGTCCGCCGGCCAGCCCCACGGCCCGGCACGCCGCCCGGCCGGCCCCGGGTGACGGGAAGGCGTGACGTGGAGCGGCCCCGTCCCGCACCGTTGCGCCCGGAGCCGCCCGACGCGGGTACGGCCCGCCGTCGGGCGCGTACGGGCACGTGTCTTCTCATGGCGCTGCTGGTGCTGCCCTTCGCCGTCGGCGCCCTGCCCGGGGCCCGCGGGGTGGGCGCGGTGCTGGGAATGGTGACCGTCGTGCTCGCCACCTTGGTGTGGTTCGGGCTGTGCGAGGAATCCACGCCGGCCCGTCACTCGACTACGAGGATCACCGCGCGGACGCTGACGGGTATGCGCGCCGTCGACCTGACCCGTCTTACCGACGTCCGCCTGCTGACGTTCTTCTCGTACGGTTCCGTCCATCACACCCTCCTCGTCCGCGACGCCGACGGGGTGTGGCTCGGCATCACCACCACCGCCGGGCTGAGGGCGGTGCGCAGGGCGCTGGGAAGGCAGCCGAAGGACACGACGCTGCCGCGACCGCGGGTGAGCCGGGCCGCACGCGCCCACCTCCACGGAGACCGGGCCGGACAGCTCGCCGCCCACACCGTGCTCGTGTTCCTTGCCTTGTCGGTCGGCACCTGTCTGTATGCCATCGCGCTGGTGGAGATGGGCGGCGGGCCCGGCTGACCGCGTCCGCACGACACCCCGGTCACATGGGGCTCGACATCCCCTCGGCGCCGAGCAGCTCGTGCAGCAGGTGCGAGGCCGTGATCACGCCGAGCAGGTGCGTCCCGGCCTTGTCCTTCGTCGCCACCGCCACCAGCGGGCTGCGCACCCGCGCCATCAGCGCGGCCACCTCCAGCGCCGTGTCGTCGGGATCGGCGATCGGCGGCGGGTCGGCCTTGCCGGAGAGGCAGTCGCCGACCCGGCGGCCCGCCAGCGCCTGGCAGAGCCGGTCGGCGTGCTTCTCGTCGACGACGGCGGCGAGCGTCGGGTCCTCGATGACGTAGGCGGGCACCAGGATCTTGATCATCTGGGAGGCGGGCAGGATCGCCATCGGTTCACCGTGCTCGTCGAGTACCAGCAGGCCCGGCAGCTTGTGGTCGGCCATCAGCCGGGCCGCGTCCATGGCATCGCTGTCGACGCTCACGGTTTCGTAGTCGACCGCCAGGTCACGAGCGCGCACGGCGGGCTCCTCATCTGCTGGAAAGATTCCTGTACCCACCGTCCTACGTCATCGGCGAGCGGGCCAGGCCATTGACGCGAAACATACGCGGCGGCACCGGTAGAACCACGGTGCGGGGGAGAACAGACCACGGCCCCGCCGGGGTGACGTCCTCAGGACCGCTCGCCGATGCCTTGGTCCGCTGCTTGGGAACGCGCGGCACCCCGCCGGAACCGGTCGCTGAGGTGTGACCCGGCGATGAGCCCCGCCGCGAACAGCAACAGGCCCGCCTCCGCGACGGGCAGGAGGAACATCGCGTCCTCCTCGACCAGCCCGCCCCATCGTCCCAGGGGGACGACCAATCCGCCCACCCACATCACGAGCAGGGCGACGCCCCGGACCCGGATGCCCCAGGGGGTCGTACGACTGCGGACCCGCTTGGGCGCCCAGCCCCGCAACGAGGCAACCGACAAGGGCAGTACGAAGGCAGACCAGCCGGCCAGCCACAGCCACAGGAACACGTCCACACTCCCTCTTCGCGTCGGCGCAGCAACGGAGGGCCGTCCCGCAGCCGTTGGCCCGGGACCGGCACACACCGGCGTCCGACCCCGAGGAGCCCGGACGGTTTGCAACCGTCCGGGCTCCCACCACTGTCTGTCCCGACGTCAGCCGGCGATCTCGATCTTGCCGTTGGCTTCGGCGGACGCCGCGGTCTCGGGCTTGGCACCGCCGTTGCGCTGGGTGATGTTCTTCAGCAGCTCGGCGAAGTCGACTCCGGTGGTGGAGCTCAGCAGCTCGACGCCCTGGGCGACGTTGTCGGCGACCGTGCGGGAGAGCTGACTGGCGCCGTCGGTGGAGATGACCGTCATCTTGTCGATGGCGCTGAGCGGTTCGGACGCCTTGGCGACGACCTGCGGCAGCACCTCGACGAGCATCTGCAGCACGGCCGCGTCGCCGTACTGCGCGAAGGCGTCGGCCTTCTTCCGCATGGCCTCGGCCTCGGCCGCACCCTTGGCGCCGATCGCGGCGGCCTCCGCCTCCCCCTCGATGCGTACGGCGTCGGCGAGCGCGGCGCGGTGTGCCTTCTCGCCCTCACCGGTGAGCCTGGCGCGCTGAGCGTCCGCCTCCGCCTCCTTGACCTGGGCGATGCGGCGGGCCTCGGCCTCCTGTTCGGCCTGGTAGCGGGCGGCGTCGGCGGGCTTGCGGACCTTGGTGTCCAACTCTCGGTCGGTCAGTGCCGCCTGGCGCTCGGCGACCTTCTCCTGCTCGGCCAGCACCTGCTGTTGCCGGTCCGCCTCGGCGAGCGGACCGGCTGCCGCCGCACGGGCCGCGGCCTCGTCGGTCTCGGCCTTGATCTCGGCCTGCTTCAGCGCGAACGTCCGCTGTGCGACGGCGATCTCCTCCTCGGCCTTCAGCCGGGCCTGCTCGGCGGCACGACGGGCGACGGCCTCGGCGATGTCGGCCTCCTGCCTGGCGCGGGCGGCCTCGGGTCGGCCGAGGTCCTCCAGGTAGGAGCCCTCGGTGGTGATGTCCTGGATCTGGAAGGCGTCCAGCACCAGGCCCTGCCCGGACAGGCTCGCCTCGGCCTCCTCGGCGACCTGCCCGGCGAACACGGCCCGGTCGCGGATGATGTCCTCCACCGACATCCGGCCGACGATGGCACGCAGCGCGCCGGAGAGCACCTCCTGGGTGAAGCCGACGATGCCGTCCTGCTGCATCAAAAACCGCTGCGCGGCGGCCCGTATCGAGTCCTCGGTGCCACCCACCTTGACGATGGCCACGCCCTCCAGGTGCGCCTTCACGCCCCGGAGGGTGACCGCGCCGCGCACCGCGACCGGGATGTGCCGCGAGGACAGGTCGAGGGTGAACTTCTGCTGCACGAACGGCACGACGAACACGCCACCGCCGACCACGACCTTCTGCCCGCTGTTGTCGGTGAAGACCCGACCGGTCTCCGGATCGGTGGCCTGCTTGCCGCGCCGCCCGGTGACGATGAACGCCTGACTCGGACCCGCCACCTTGTAACGGGTGACGACGACCAGAGCGAGTAGGACGAGGAGTACGACGACCCCTACTACGGCGAAGACGACTGGACTCATGATGATTCCCCCTCAGCCCTCCCAGGGGACGGCGGATCGATACGGGTTCGTGTGAAGAAACAGGCACCGGCGCGTGGGCCGGTGTGACAGCGGCGGCCGGGGTGGGGTTCGGTCAGCGCTCCACGGGACGTACGGACACCGCTGTCCGAGACAGCGTTCCCTCCACCCAGACCTCGACCCCCCGGGCCACGGGCGCCGCACTCTTCGCGGAGAGTTTCACGGGTTGCCCGGCCCGATGGACCAGCACCTCACCGAAGCCATCGGCCGGAATCGCCGTGACCACGGATGCGGAGGTGCCGATCAGATCGTCGTGGCGCGGAGCCGCACCGGAGCGGTCGAGTAGCAGCACCTGGCTGAGGCGGTACGCGAGCCAGCCCGTGGCGAGTCCGGCCGGCGTGCCGATCGCGGTCGCACCGATCGCGCCCACGCCCGTGGTGCCCATGGCGATCGCACCGGAGAAACCGAGCATGGACACGAATCCGGCGATGACCGGCAGCGACAGCAGCCCGTCGAAGAGACCGTCCAGCACGCCGACGCTCTCAAAGAGTCCTTCGAGGACGCCGTCGAAGGCGAGCGCCAGCAGCAGGAGCACGACGCCCGCGATGCCGAGACCCAGAAACCAGCCCATCCGCCCTCACCGCCTCTTTCCCCGTCCCACCGCGCTGTTGCCGAATGCTCACATGCGCGAGCAGGTCCTGGCATTGCCTGCTACCGGCAATCTTTACGTGTTTTTGATGCCGGACTCTGCGTGGACGGCTCTGGATCGAGCCGGGAGGATAGATGTCATGGTGTTGGCCCCGGGTGCGCCTCGCGGGCGGCGCCTGTGTTGTGGGGTGGCTGGCGCAGGGCTGCCAGTCGGTGCGGCCGACTGGCGTTTCACGAAGGTGGGGCGTCGGCGGACGTCGGGGCCGAGATGGAGTCGGAGGTCCTCGGCTTGTCGGCCCGGGTGCAACCGGGAACGGCTTGGCGCTGACAGGGCGTCCTGGTCCGTCACTCGAGATGCGGGCGGCGACTGTGACAAGAGTAGTCGAGTCAATGTATGTGACTACATGAGTCACGCTTGTCATGAAGGGTGACTCTCTGACGCCCTGCCCGCAGCCACAGGCAGGGCGTCAGAGAGTCGGGATGCCGGAATCCGGGCAGATCACTGTGCCCCTTCCGCTCCGTCCATGAGGGACTGCGGGGTGGGCAGTTCGGCGAGTTCCCGCCATGCGTACGCGCAGAAGTGCATCGCTCCGCCCTGTTCGCACAGTTCGGCCGCTCGCCGGTACACCGCGGCGGCGGTGGACGTGTCGCCCAGCGCGCGGTAGATCCTCGCCGTCCACAGCAGGTTCACTCCGACCTCGTGCACGGCGGGCCAGGACCCGGCCTCCACCGAGGCGTCGGCCATCAGTCGGGCCCGGTCGGGCTCGCCCCGTCTCAGGGCCAGGTGCCCTTCGAACACGGCCAGGTGGACCAGCATGCTGGTGTGGCCGAGCACCTCGATCACCGGCCGGGCCCTGTCCACCCGTTCGACCGCCTGTTCGTCGAGGCCCTCGTCGAGGAGGAACTCGGCGATCGCCAGGTAATACTGGGCCTCCGCCCAGGCGTTGACGTCCTGCTGCGGGTCGGTCTGTTCCAGGGCGCGCTCGAACCAGGTCCGAGCCTGTGCGTAGTCGTCGTTCAGCAGGCACAGCCGGGCCGACTCCCGGTACGCCGCACTGCGCTGCGGCCAGGGGATCTCGTCCGAGATCCTCGCGACGAGCGCGTCAGCCACCTCGCGCCCCCACTGTTGGTGGCCGCCCCAGGCGCAGGCGTTCACCAGCACGGTGCCCGCCCGTACGGCGGCGGAGGCTTCCTGGAGGGGCTCGGCGAGCGTCCACGCGACATGGGCGAACCGCAGGCCGTCGGGAAGGCTGCCGTTGCCCAGACCGAGCTCGGCGAGATGCCGGGCGACCCGTTCCAGCCTCTCCGCCGAGGAGCGGGTGTACTCGTCGTCGAAGAGGTGCAGCAGCAGGGTTCGGCTCTCGTCGACGCGGCCGTTCGTGCCGTGGAGACGGGCCAGTGACCAGCGGACCTCCCAGAGCACGTCCCGATGGGGGTCGTCCCCGTACGTGTCCAGGATCGCGGTGAGTTGCTCGGCGGCCGTGACCGAGGCACCTTCCTCCTCCGCCTTGCGGGCCTTGAGTAGCAGCCCCACGAGGTCGAACCGCCCGGGATCGTCCGTGATCCTGCCGCCGGCGACCTCGTCCTCGCCTTCGGTTCCCTCCGGGAGCCCGGTGCCCTCTCCCAGAAGGGACCGTGGAGTCACCCCCAGCCGCTCCGCGAGTGCGGTGACGACCTCCGGGCTCGGCACGCGTCTGCCGCTCTCCAGCAGCGAGACGTAGCTGGCGGACAGCTCCGGCCCGGCGAGCTCGGCCTGGGACATGCCCGCGCGGCGCCTGAGTTCTCGCATTCTTCTTCCGAACTCGGGCTGCGTGGGCAAGAGGGCTCCTCACTGAGACATGCGGCTCCGCACGGGCGCGGTTACCTCACAGCCTTCCATGACAGCTCCGGCACGCGCGTTCCCCGCCCGGCCTCCAGGATTCGGAGGGTTGACTCTTGCTCTGTCTTACAGTCATGGTGGTGACCCGCGAATTGTGACTGAAGTCATCACGCGGCTGCAAGCGCCTGTGTGGCAGGAGGTTGTCGTTCTGGACACAGCCGAGGGACAAGCCCACGACCTGTCCGATGGTCGTCAGCCGACGGGCGACGTCTCCGGCCCTGCCACGCGGACGACGACTTGGCAGCGGCGAACGACGGCCGCTGGCTTCCGGTGAGCGGCGCGCCGTGTGGAAGGCGTGAAGGACTTGCACGTTTCATGGGACACTCTCAACTCCCTTGATTACAAAGGGAGTTGTCGGCAATCGGCTCGTTTCGGCGTCGCTGCGCGGGTGTCGTCCAAGTGCCGGCCAGGGCGTGTGGCTCGAGGGAGATACGTGGTGCACGGCATACAGGTGAGGCTGTTCGGTGAGGTCGCGCTCCGGCGGAGTGGCCGACCCCTGACCGCCCCGCCGGGCAAGGCCCTCGAACTGCTCTGCTACCTACTGATCCACCGTGGCCGCGTACACACACGTGAAGTGATCTCCGAGCTGCTGTGGCCGGACACCGACCCCGGTACCGCCCGCAAGTACCTGCGCCAGACCCTGTGGCGGCTCAACACGACCCTCCAGGACGGGGCGGACGATCAGGGCGGGGCCGGTGAAGTCGTCGTCGTCGATCCCCACAGCATCCGCGTCAACCCAGCCGCGGCCTGCTGGCTGGACGTGGACGCGTTCGAGGAGCGCTACGCGGAGGTGTGTGACACACCCGGGCACGCGCTGTCCGACGATCAGGCGAGGGCGGTGGAGTACGCGCTCGACCTCTACCGGGGGGATCTGCTCGCCACGTGGTACCACGACTGGTGCGGCCACGAGCGGGACCGCCTGAGACAGGCATATCTGGCCATGCTGGACCAGCTGATGGGCCACTGCGAGGCACGCGGACTCTACGCGAAGGGAGTCGGCTTCGGGCAGGCCGTCCTGCGCCACGACGCGGCCCGGGAGCACACCCACCGGCAGCTGATGCGGCTGCACTACGCCGCCGGCGACCGTACCGCGGCGCTCCGCCAGTACGAGCGGTGCGCATCGGTGGTGAACGAGGAGTTCGGGGTGGGGCCATCGGCGGACACCACGGTCCTCTACGAGCACATCCGGGCCGACCGAGTCGAGAACATCCAGCCGGGCGGTGTCCGGCCGGTGGCGTCCGTCCGACCGACACGCGACGTGCCGAGCGGGGAGTCCGGTCCCGACGAACCGCGCGGGCACCTGGACCCGGTGCCCGTGGGCGTGATCCCGGTGCAACGATCCCGGTCCCCGCGTGAGACCGCGCCGGTCGACTCCGTTCGAGTACAGTCGTCCGGCGCGTCCGGCGCGTCCGGCGCGGACAGCCGGGCTCCGGGCGGCCCCCTGGCACGAGGGCGAAGACAGACCGAGCACAACCTGGCCGAGGCGCGGGAGGACATCCCGGACGGGGGACGGGGGAGCATGAGTGGTTCGCGCTACACCGACTCGACACAGCACCTGCTGGCCGAACTCGACCGCCTCGACGTGCTGCTGGGCAGACAGGTCCGGCGAGCCCGGCGATCCCACCGGGAGCCCGCCGACGAGTTCTCCGCGTTGTACGTCACGGATGCCGAGGTGGACGCGCTGCTGGACGGCACGCTCGACACCCCGCCCGTTGACGGCGAACCCGGGACCGGAGTGGAGATCGAGGCGGAGCTGGACAGGCTGTCGGCCGAGATAGCCGTACGCGTGGCCGAGAGCGTGCGTGACGGCGTGAGTCTGCGGCTGGTGGCCCTGGCCGGGCTGTTCGATCTGAACCCGGTGGATGTCGACGTCGTCGTGATGTGCCTCGCCCCGGAGATGGACCGCCGGTACGAGCGGCTGTACGGCTATCTCCACGACGACATGACCCGGCGGCTGCCCACCGTCGGTCTCGCCCTCGACCTGGTCAGCGCCAACCGCACGGAGCGGGCCGCAGCGCGGACCCGGTTCGCGCCGTCGGCGCCGCTGGTCGGGCACCGTCTCGTCACACTCACGGAGGATGCCGCGGCGCCGACGCACTCCCTGCTGGGCAGCACGGTCCGGCTGGACCCGCGGGTCGCCGGGTTCCTGCTGGAGGACGACGAGTTGGCCGGCCGACTGCGGCCGTACGCACGGCTCGTCCCCCCGACCGGCACACTCGACGACCTGCACTTCCCCGCGGAGTTCGGCGCGTCACTGGCCCGGCTGAGCGAGCACGCCGACGACGGCTTGGTGGTCTACTGTCAGGGGCCGTACGGCGTCGGCAAGCAGAGCGCCGCGTCCGCCTGCTCCCTGCGCTGGAACGCGCCGCTGCTGGTGGTGTCCGCCGACCTGCTGGCGGAGCGCCCCATGGAGGAGTTCGCCGAACTGGTCGCCCTCGTCGACCGGGAGGCACGGCTGCAGGGCGCGGTCATGTACTGGGAGAACATCGACGCCCTCCTTGGCGAACAGGCTCGCCCCCGGCTGTCGTTGCTGCTGTCCACGCTGGCGGCACACCCCGCCCCGGCGTTCCTGGCCGGGGACACCGCGTGGGAACCGTTCGACCCGCCGGCGGGCATGACCTTCGTACGACTGGAGTTCCCCGCTCCCGGCTACGACGAGCGGCTCCGTCTCTGGGAGTCCGCACTCGACGTGCTCGACGGGACGGACCGGCCGGCGCTGGATCTGGCCGCCGTCTCCGGGAAGTTCAGGCTGAGCGGCGGTCAGATCCAGGACGCCGCGGCGACCGCCCGCAACCTGGCGCACGCCCGCACACCCGAGGCGCCCCGGCTGACGCAGGACGACCTGTACGCGGCGTGCCGTCTGCAGTCCAACCGCAAGCTGGCCGAACTGGCCCAGCGGATCACGCCGCACTACGCCTGGGACGACATCGTGCTGCCCGCCGACCGGATGGAGCAGTTACGGGAGATCGCCGACCAGGTGCGCTACCGGGCCCTGGTGTACGAGTCGTGGGGTTTCGAGCGCAAGCTGGCCAACGGGCGAGGGCTGGCGGTGCTGTTCGCCGGCCCATCCGGCACCGGCAAGACCATGGCGGCCGACGTCCTGGCCCACGAACTCGGCCTGGACCTCTACAAGATCGACCTGTCGACCGTGGTGAGCAAGTACATCGGCGAGACCGAGAAGAACCTCTCCCGTATCTTCGCCGAGGCCGCCAGCAGCAACGCCGTGCTCTTCTTCGACGAGGCCGACGCCATGTTCGGCAAGCGCTCCCAGGTCCGCGACGCCCACGACAAGTACGCCAACCTGGAGACCAGTTATCTGCTGCAGCGGATGGAGCAGCACGAGGGGGTGGTCGTGCTGGCCACCAACCTGCGCAAGAACCTCGACGACGCGTTCACCCGACGCCTGCACGTCACCATCGACTTCCCCGTCCCCGGTGTCGAGGAACGTCGCCGTATCTGGGAGCAGGTCTGGCCCAAGGAGGCTCCCCTGGACGGGAGTGTCGACCCGGACCTTCTCGCCCGGCAGATCGACCTGCCCGGGGGCAACATCCGCAACATCGCCCTCGCGGGTGCCTTCCTGGCCGCCGCGGACGGCGGGGTGGTCACGATGGGGCATCTGCTCCGGGCCACCCGGCGCGAGTACCAGAAGATGGGCAAGATCCTGACCACCGGAGACTTCGGTACCGGTACCACGGCCGGAAAGGATGCTTCGCATGCGTTCCCCTCAGAGTGAGGCCGCGTCGGTGCCGAAGGCACCGGCCACCGCTGCCGCCGAAGGCCTCGCGTCGCGGAGGCACCGGCCCGCGCACCCTCACGACGGGCTGCTGAACCTGCAGCGCCGGTACGGCAACCGTGGCGTGCGGGACGTCATCCAGGCCAAGTTGAACATCGGTCCGGTCGACGATCCGCTGGAGCGTGAGGCCGACCGGGTCGCGCTCCTGGCGACCGGGTCGTCGCCGGCCGCGTCGGCGCAGCGGGCACCGGAGGCGGCCCAGCACGTGCCGGCCGCCACCGGTGGTGCGGCGGAGCCCGGGGTCGCACGGGCGGTGGAGCGGGCACGCGGCGGCGGGCTGGCCGTGCCCGGCGGTGTGCGAGCACGGATGGAGCGGGCGACCGGGGCGGATCTCGGTTCGGTACGGCTGCACGTGGGATCGGAGTCAGATCGGCTGAACCACGCCTTGGGCTCGCGGGCGTTCACGGTCGGCGCGGATGTGTTCGTCCGCCGCAGCGAGTACCGGCCCGGTACCGCCCGTGGTGATGCGCTGCTGGGGCACGAGCTGACGCACACCGTCCAGCAGGGCGCCGCGCGAGCACATCCCTCGATGTCCACCGGGGCGACGCGAAAGGAGCCGGACCACGGCGTCGCCCGGGACCATGGCACGGGACTTGCCTCGACCCGGGTGCAACGCCGCGTCGTACGCAACGGCATACCAGTCCGCGAACCGCTGGCCGAGGTGGAGGCTTCAGAACACGGCGCCCTCCTGACCGCGACGAGTCGACGGGTACTCGAACACTTGGCCCGTCCCACGCCCGTACTCGTCGTCGGGGACACCACGGAACTGTTTCTGGAAGCGAAACGGATCGCCGCGATGGTCGACTCCATCGACTCGATTCTCGCGCACGGTGTTCTCGGCCGGCGCGAGCTGAACCGGAGGAATATCGACTACCAGGGCTCCAACGACGCCGCCAGCGATCACACCCCGCTGGCGGTCAACGTGCTCGACGCCAGGGGTGCCGGGGCCGACTTCCATGCCCTCGTGGCCGGCTCACTCACGGTGGACCACAGTGGCAGTTTCAGCGTGGCCATGGAACGCCCGGTCCAGGAAGACGTGGTCGCGGCCCGGATCACCGCCAATCTGACGACCGCGCGCAGCAGAGGACCGCGTCAGGACGAGATCGATCAGCTTGTTACAGGGGGCATGTCCGAGGAGATGGCGCAACTCTTCCTCCGAATGAACAGAGAAGAAACGGCCATCGCCGACGCCATCGCCGGCAATCAGGCCGTGTTCGACCAACGGGTCCAGAACACGGTCATGGCGGTCGTGATCGCACCCGACCACGGGATGGACCTCGGCTTTTTCGGAAACAGGCAGTACGAATCACAAGTGGAGGCGGACCGGATCCCGCCCGGACCGGGCGGATTCACCGTGCTCCTCATCCCGCAGTGGTTCGCACCGTACGCGACGCTGCTCCGGCCGCAGTTGGCTGCACACGTCACATTCACGTACGTGGACAACGCCAGGATCACCGCCGGATATTCCGGAGGCGGCCAGAACAACTCGGTCACGACCAACGCGCCCGACTACGCCACCGCGCTCCGTCAGTTGCTCAGGCAGCACCGCCTCATCGCGACTCACATCGTGAAGACGGGCGGCGTCTGATCACCGACCGGGTCGCCCATGTGCTTGTCAACACCGCCCACAACGGTACCGTCGCCTTCCGTGGCGTCCTCGTCGACGAAGCCCACCCCGCCATCATCGACCGATACTCCCTCGGTCCCGAGAAGTCCTGGACGAGCGTGCCGAGCATCCGGCGAAGTCCGCAGGCTCGGCCACCGACCACCACCTCACGGGCAGGGGCCGGGCATTCCGTCGCTGGCCCCACCTAGTGTCCTGCGCCGGAGATCCGTCGGCAGAAGCGGGCGAGGGAGTCGAGAATCTCTTCGGCTGTCTTGGTCCAGATGAACGGCTTGGGGTCTT
>NZ_JBSFMT010000068.1:0-61974 GCF_053599695.1 Streptomyces sp. NPDC000878
TTGATCGGCCGGCCTGAACTCGCGGACGACCCGGAGTGGGCGACCCCCGAAGTCCGGTTGCCGAAGCTGGCGAAGATGTTCCAGCTGATCGAGGAATGGACCATCACCCTGCCCAAGTGGCAGGTCCTGGAACTCCTCAACACCCACAACATCCCGTGCGGGCCGATCCTCTCCACGAAGGAGATCATCGAGGATTCCTCGCTGGCCGCGAACGACATGATCGTCACGGTCGGGCATCCCGAGCGCGGTGAGTTCACCACGGTCGGCAATCCCCTCAAGCTCTCCGACTCCCCCACCCGTATCACCGCCCCGCCCCTCCTCGGCCAGCACACGGAGGAAATCCTCATCGGCGAACTCGGCCTGGGCGACGAGGAACTGCGCCTGCTCAGGTCGAGCGGGGTGATCTGACGTGGGGGCCCTGGAGCGCACCACACAGGTGAAGGTGCGGAACCGTCCGGCTGTTGGGGGGCGGTTCATGACGTAACCGAGCACAGGGAGCGGCCGACGGTGCGCGTCGGCAGCCCCGGGACCCATGCGCGCACGAAAGGCATTTGGACAGGGGGCGCTGGCCAGATCTTTCGACGCAAGGAGTCTTGACCAAGATGACAACCATCGACTACTCGACGTCCGTCCCGTACCGGGAGGTGACGGATCCCAACGGCCGCAAGTACCGCATCGGAGAATCCGATGTCGACATCATGGGCCGTGGGCGCAAGTGGATGGTCATCCTGCCGTGGATCGGCATGATGGGCATCAGCTCCGCCGAGTACGCGTTCACGTCCGCGGAGGACACCCTCCACGAGGCCCACCTGTGGGACAGCGGACACATCTTCTGGCTGATGGGCGTCTGGGTGTTCTTCCAGGCGGCCGTGGCCTTCCCCGCCGGTCAGTTGCGGGAGAGCGGCAAGCTGCCCGCCCGTACGGCGATGATGATCGGCGCGGTCGGCACCATGCTCGGCTATGTCTCACTGGCGTACGCGCCGAACGTGCTCGTGGCGTACTTCGGCTTCGGCATGTGCAGCGGTATCGGTGCCGGTCTGGTCTACGCGACCTGCGTGAACATGGTCGGCAAGTGGTATCCGGAGCGCAAGGGCGGCAAGACGGGCTTCGTCAACGGCGGTTTCGCCTACGGCTCGGTGCCCTTCGTGTTCCTGTTCACCTCGTACATGGACATCAGCAACTACCAGACCGTGCTCGCCTGCGTCGGCGTCGGACTGTGCCTGGTCGTGGCGTCGGCCGGCTGGTTCTTCAAGGACCCGCCGAAGAACTGGTGGCCCTCGCACGTCGACCCGCTCAAGGCCACCGACGACCCGAAGATCCGCCGGGCGCTGGAGAAGAACCCGCCGGCGGTCAAGCAGTACACCCCGCGGGAAGCCTCTCGGCAGCCCGTCCTGTGGATGATGTGGTTCTGCCTGCTCTGCACGGCGGGCATCAACATCTTCGGTATCGCCTTCCAGGTGCCGTTCGGCAAGGACATGGGCTTCGCGGGCGGGATCGTGGCCACGGCGATGTCCCTGAAGGCCATCGTCAACGGCACCGGTCGCGGTGTGATCGGCTGGATATCCGACCGGTACGGGCGTCGCAACACGCTCATCATCGTGTGTCTGGTGCTGGGCACGGCCCAGTTCGGTGTGCTGATCTCCGGCCAGATGGGCAGCATGCCGTTCTTCCTGTTCTGCTCCATGGTCTCCGGCTTCGGCGGCGGGGCGATCTTCCCGCTGTTCGCGGCCATGACCGCGGACTACTTCGGTGAGAACAACAACGCCTCCAACTACGGCATGGTCTACAGCTCGAAGCTCATCTCCGGCCTCGTCGGCTCCGGAGTGGGCGCGATCGTCGTCGACAACTGGGACTACGAGGGCGCGTTCGTCCTGGCCGGCTGCATCGGCCTGGCCTCCGCGGTACTGGCCGTGTTCCTCAAGGCGCCCGGCAAGCCGACAGCCGCCCGCCGGGTCTCCCCCAACCCCCAACCGCTCGGCGAGGAAACGGCCTGACCCATCGGCAAGGAAACGGTCCGACACGGAGGAATTGGCCTGAGATGACGGCAGATCCGATCGCGACGAACGGTTCGACGAGCAGTCCGACCAACGGTTCGTCGACCGACCCCGAGGCCGCACACCGTCCCCATCCCCATCCCACCCCCTATCGAGAAGTGACCGACTCCCGCGGTCGGGTCTACCGCGTCGGCGAGACCGACCGGGACATCCTCGGTCACTCCCGCAAGCTCATGGTGTACCTGCCGTGGATCGCCATGATGGCCATCAGTGTCTTCGAATACGCGTACGGCTCGGCGGAGGACACCCTGTCCCACGCCCACGGCTGGACGCAGAGCAACACCTTCTGGATCCTCAGCGTCTGGGTCTTCTTCCAGGCCGGCATCGCCTTCCCCGCGGGCTGGCTACGGGAGAAGGGCGTCCTGACGGCCCGTAGAGCCATGTACATCGGCTCAGGCCTGTGCGCCCTGGGATTCCTCGCCCTGTCGCACCTGAGCAACGTCTGGCTGGCGATCCTGGGCTTCGGCGTCGTCGGAGGCATCGGCGCCGGGCTGGTCTACGCGACCTGCATCAACATGGTCGGCAAGTGGTTCCCCGAGCGCCGGGGAGCCAGGACCGGGTTCGTCAACGGCGGATTCGCGTACGGATCGCTGCCGTTCATCTTCATCTTCAACTACGGCTTCGACACCGCGAACTACCACCGGGTCCTCGACCTGATCGGCTGCTACATCATGATCGTGGTCCTCGCGTCCGCCTTCTTCTTCAAGGATCCCCCGAAGAACTGGTGGCCCGCGGACATCGATCCGCTGACGTACGCCGGCGACGCGAAGAACGCGACGAGCCTCGCCAAGAACCCTCCCGCGGTGAGGCAGTACACGCCCAAGGAGGCCATCAGGACCGGCATGCTCCCCCTTATGTGGGTCTCCATCGTGCTGACCGCCGGCGTGTCGATCTTCGGAATCTCCTTCCAGGTCGACTTCGCCAAGGAGGTGGGATTCGGCCCATTGGTGGCCGCCTCGTCCATGGGTGTCATGGCGGTCATCAACGGCATCGGCCGCGGTGTCGTGGGCTGGCTGTCCGACAAGTGGGGGCGCAAGCCCACCCTGGTGTTCGTCATCGTCGTCCTGGGCCTGGCCCAGTTCGGGGTGATCTGGGCGGGCGACGTCAAGAGCGAGGCACTGTTCCTGTTCTTCGCCTTCCTCTCCGGCTTCGGCGGCGGCGCGTTCTACCCGCTGTTCGCGGCGCTCACCCCGGACTACTTCGGGGAGAACTACAACGCCTCCAACTACGGGCTGGTGTACAGCGGAAAGCTGATCAGCGGCCTGTTCGGGGGCGGCCTCGGCTCCATGGTGGTCGCCGCCTGGGGGTACGACGGCGCGTACGCCCTTGCCGGTGCCGTCTCCATGGTGGCGGCGGGGATCGCCCTGCTGCTGCGGCAGCCGGGGCACTCCACGGCCGTCCGGACCGCGGAGCCGCAGCCCGCGGGGTGACGGCACGCGCGCGTGAGGAGGCCCTCCCGGAATCCGCCGACCCCGGGAGGGCCTCCTCATGTGCACAGGGTGCTGTTCGTCAGCACTTCTCGCGCAGCGAGTGCAGGTGCTCGCTGGAGCGGCGCGCGAAGGTGAAGGACTCGGTCGGGTTGTCGTGCTCGGCCTGCCAGTGGTGGGCCAGCCGCTCACCGCGCAGCCGGGTCACGGCGGAGATGAACCGCTGGTAGTCGATGTCGCCGTCGCCGACGTCGGTCATGCGGTAGCCGTACTGGTTGCCCGGGTCGCTCACGCCGTCCTTCACGTGGAAGAGCGGGTAGCGGTGGGGCTGCTTGAGCACGTAGTCGAGCGGCTCGAACGGGGCGGGTTTGCCGTCGGGACGCCTGGAGAAGCGGAACTGGCCGGAGTAGGCCCAGAAGATGTCCATCTCCAGGTACACGAGCTTGGGATCGGTCTCGGCGAGGAGTACGTCGTACAGCCGGACCTTCGGGTTGTCGGTGGCGAAGGAGAACTCCTCGGAGTGGTTGTGCTGGTAGAACTTCATGCCGCGCGCCCGGGCCGCCGCGCCGTACGTGTTGAACTCCTCCGCCGCCCGCTTCCAGGCGTCGACGGTGGAGCCGTAGCGGAACGGGCCGGAGGCGGTGCCGATGTGCTTGAGGCCGAGGGCCTGGGCGTCGTCGAGGACCTTGTCGAGGTTCTGCGCGAAGGTGTACGCGTTCGGGTCGTCGGCGTAGTAGCCGACGTGGCTGCCTATCGGGTTCAGGCCGTTGTTGCGCGCCAGTCTCTTGAGCTGGGCGAGGGTGATGGGGCCCGCCGAACCCTGGGTGTATCCGGCGAACTCGACCTCGTCGTACCCGTACTTCTTCAGCTCGGCGAAGACGGGTGCGAAGCCTAGCGTGGAGACCTTGTCGCGCAGGCTGTAGAGCTGGATGCCGAGCCGGCCGGGCGGCAGGACGGGGCGGCCCCGGCCCGCGCCGCCGGACGTGGACTGGGTGGTGGCGCCGGCGGGGGCCGCGGCGGCGCCCACGAGTGCGGCGGCGGTGGCACCCGCGGCCACGCCGAGCATGTTTCGTCTGCTGAGGCGGTGGGCGAGTTCGGGGTCGGTGTGGTGCGTGCGGCTCATTGCTGGAACTCCTCGGAATTGGAGGGCGTTGTCAGTGGTGAGTGCTTCACTTGTGACCAGTCAGGAGAGACCGGCCAGTTGGAGCAGGAGTGCTTTCACGTCGGTGGCCGCGATACGGCCGTCGACGGCACGGGGGGTGGAGCAGATGAGGAGCGGACCGTCGTCGTCGCTCGCCGGAAGGCGGCCGTGGCTGCCGCGAATAGGTGAGGGATCCAGGGGCACGACGGCCATGCGGTAGCGCAGGCCGAGTTTCTTGCGGGCCAGTGCGGTGGCCGCCTTGACCTTGACGTAGGGGTCGCGCGGATCCATGAAGAGTTCGACCGGGTCGTATCCGGGTTTGCGGTGGATCTCGACGAGCTGTGCGAAGTCGGGCGCGTGTGCGTCGTCGAGCCAGTAGTAGTACGTGAACCAGGCGTCCGGCTCCGCCACGGCGACGAGCTCGCCGGCGCGCGGATGGTCGAGATGGTGGGTCTTCTTGCCCTCGTCGTCGAGGAGTTGCCCGATGCCGGGCAGGTCGGCGAGCGCTTCCTTCACGGTCTCCAGATCCTCAGGTCGCCGCACGTAGACGTGGGCGATCTGGTGGTCGGCGACGGCGAAGGCGCGTGACGCCATCGGGTCGAGGTACTCCATGCCGTCCTGGGTGTGCACTTCGAGCAGTCCCGCGCGGCGCAGGGCCCGGTTGATGTCGACGGGCCGGTCGACACGGGTGATGCCGTACTCGGAGAGCGCGACGACGGTCCGGCCTTCGGCCCGGGCGTCGTCGAGAAGCGGGGCCATGGCCGCGTCCAGGTCGGCGGCGGCCTTCAGGGAGCGCGGGTCGTCGGGGCCGAAGCGCTGCAGGTCGTAGTCGAGATGAGGGAGGTAGCACAGGGCCAGGTCGGGGTGGCGGGTGCGCAGGATGTGCCGGGTCGCGTCGATGATCCAGCGGCTGGAGGTGAGGTCGGCGCCGGGGCCCCAGAAGTGGAACAGGGGGAACGTGCCGAATTCGGCGGTGAGTTCGTCGTGCAGGGCCGGGGGCCGGGTGTAGCAGTCGGGTTCCTTGCGGCCGTCGGAGTAGTAGATCGGACGGGGGGTGACGGTGATGTCGGTGTCGGCGCCCATGGCGTACCACCAGCAGATGTTGGCGACCGTGTAGCCGGGGTGCGCGCGGCGGGCGGCGTCCCACAGTTTGTCGCCGGCGACGAGTCCGTTGTGCTGCCACCACAGGAGTACGTCGCCGAGGTCGCGGAAGTACCAGCCGTTGCCGACGACGCCGTGCTCGGCGGGGTGGGTGCCGGTCAGGAAGGTGGACTGGGCGGCGCAGGTGACGGCGGGCAGGACGGTGCCCAGCGGGGCACGGGAGCCGGACTGGCCGAGGGCTTTGAGCCGGGGCATGTGGTCGAGGAGACGGGGGGTGAGGCCTACGACGTCCAGGACGAGGAGGGGTGTGGGGGCTGCGGGGGCGGAGTCCGTAGGTACGGGGGCAACGGGGTCGGGGGCGGGGTCGGCAGACGCGGGGTCAGGAGGTGCGGGCACTGGTGGTGCCGAGGTCGGAGGTGCCGGGGTTGAAGGTGCCGGAGCTGGAGTCGCCCGGTTCGGTGCTGCCGGGGTTGAAGGGGCCGAGGTTGAAGGTGCCGGAGCTGGAGATGCCGAAGCTGGAGTCGCCCGGATTGAAGGTGCCGGGTCCTTCGGCGGTTCGGAGTCTTCGCCGGCGGGGTGGGGGCTCATGGCAGCTCCTTCAGGCCCAGGTCGGTCAGCAGGTCGCGGGCGAGGGTGAGTTCGGCGGCGATGCCGTCGGCGAGCTGGGCTCGGGCTCGGGGCCGTAGTTCCGGCGGGAGGGCCTGCCAGGTGTAGGTCTCGACCTCCAGATGGCGGGTGAGGGGGTGCGGGCCGCCGACGAGCCAGGTCAGGGCGGACTTGAGTACGGGGAGCGTGGAGGTGAGGGGTGCGGCGGGGGCCGCGTGGAGCGGGACGTGGAAGTGGGCGCGCCACGGGGAGGCGTCGGGCAGGGTGTCGCCCTTGAGGGCCTCGCCCAGGTCGTCCGTGCCGCGCAGTCCGGCGGCGGTGGCCGTGCGGGTCTGGTGCAGGAAGCGGGGTTCGTCGAAGGCGGCGAGGGCCTCGCGGACTTCGGGGAGATGGGGGTGTTCGGCGTGCAGGGCGGCTGAGAGCTGGGACTTGACGACGGGGACACGGGCCTCGGTGAGCGCGTCCAGGGCGGTGTGCGGATCTTCGAAGGAGGTGGCGAGGTGGCAGGTGTCGACACAGATGCCGATGCGGTCGTGGCCGATCGCGGACAGCGGGGCGATGGCGTCGGCGGTGGTCTCGACGGTGCAGCCGGGTTCCGGTTCCAGTCCGACGCGGATGGAGCGGCCGGTGAGTTCGGCGAGGGCGTCGAGGCGTTCCGCGAGGGTGCCCAGGGCGGTCATGGCCGAGGCCGCGCGCTCGCCGTCGTATGCGGTGCGCCAGGCGAGCGGCAGGGTGGAGATGCTGCCTTCGGTGACATCGTCGGGGAGGAGGCCGGCGAGGACGCGGGCCAGGTCGGTGGTGTGGGCGAGCCTCTCAGGGTCGGCCCAGTCCGGCTTGTAGACGCGGTACTTGACCTCCTCGGCGCCGAAACCCTCGTACGGGAAGCCGTTGAGGGTGACGACTTCGAGGCCGCGGCGGTCGAGTTCGGTGCGCAGGCCGCGCAGGGCGGAGGGGTCGGTCACCAGGGAGTGGGCGGCGTCCTTGGCCAGCCACAGTCCGATGCCGAGGCGGTCGCGGCCGAGGCGTCGGCGTACGGGTTCGCAGTGGTCGCGGAGCTGGGCGAGGACGCCGTCGAGGGTCTCGGCGGGGTGGACGTTGGTGCAGTAGGCGAGGTGGACGGTGGAGCCGTCGGGGTGG
Source organism: Streptomyces sp. NPDC000878 (assembly GCF_053599695.1). Taxonomy (NCBI): domain Bacteria; kingdom Bacillati; phylum Actinomycetota; class Actinomycetes; order Kitasatosporales; family Streptomycetaceae; genus Streptomyces; species Streptomyces sp. NPDC000878. Next base: position 7,467 of record NZ_JBSFMT010000068.1, read on the forward strand.
CGGAAGCGCATCGGTCACTCACCGCCGCGCAGGATGGAGTTGCCCTCGTGGGTGGCGTCGGTCGCGTCGACATCGAGGTCCAGTCGGCCGCTGAGCCCGTAGAAGGCGACCGGGTTGCGCCACAGGACGCGGTCGACGTCGTCCTCGGTGAAGCCCTCCGCCAGCATCAGGTCGCCGACTTTGCGGGTCTTGAGGGGGTCGCTTCTGCCCCAGTCGGCCGCGGAGTTGACCAGCACCTGTTCGGGTCCGTGGGCGCGGAGGATCGCAACCATCCGTTCCTCGTCCATCTTGGTCTCCGGATAGACCGAGAAGCCGAGCCAGCAGCCGGCGTCCTTGGCCTCCTTCACGGTGGTCTCGTTGAGATGGTCGAGCAGGACGTGCTCCGGGGGCAGCGCGGACTCCCGTACGGCGTCGAGGGTGCGGCGCAGGCCGGCGAGCTTGTCGCGGTGCGGGGTATGGACGAGCGCGGGCAGCTGGTGGTCGGCGGCGAGCTGGAGCTGGGCGGCGAGGGCGGTGTCCTCGGCGGGGGTCATCGAGTCGTAGCCGATCTCGCCGACGGCGACGACGCGGTCCTTGACGAGATAGCGGGGAAGTTCGTCGAGGACGGGGGCGCAGCGGGGATCGTTCGCTTCCTTGGGGTTGAGGGCGATCGTGCAGTGGTGGGCGATGCCGTACTGGGCGGCGCGGAAGGGTTCCCAGCCGAGGAGGGAGTCGAAGTAGTCGAGGAAGGAGGCGGGCGAGGTGCGGGGCTGGCCGAGCCAGAAGGAGGGTTCGACGACGGCGCGGACACCTGCGGTGTACATGGCCTGGTAGTCGTCGGTGGTCCGTGACGTCATGTGGATGTGGGGGTCGAAGATGCGCATCAGGACTCCTTGGCTTCGGACGCCGTCAGGGCCAGGACTCGGTGCAGGTCCTCGGGGACGGGGCGGCCGGCGGCGGCGCGTTCGGCGGCGTAGTCGTCGAGCATGCGGGCGAGTTCGGTGTCGGCACGGGCCCGGTGGTGGAGGTCGGCCACGGTGTCGAGGGGTACGCCGGTGAACAGGCACTTCAGTACGGCGTGGCGCCAGTTGTGGGCGTCCAGGTGCCGGGCGGCGTACGGGCCGACGGCTGCGGCGACGAGGCGGGTGTCGTTGGTGCGCAGGGCGTCCTCGACGAGGGGGAGGGCGTCGGGGCCGGGGACCAGGTGGGGCAGGGCGTGCAGGACGGCTCGGCGTTCGGCGGCGGTGCCCTGCTGGTAGACGCGGGTGAGGGCGTCCGGGCCGGCTTGGGCGGCGTGCAGGATCAGAACGCGTACGGCGTCCACGTGGTCGGTGCCGCAGCGGCGGCCGGCTTCGGCCAGACGCAACTCCCAGGCGGAGATGGGTCCGTGGGTGCCGGAGCGGGCGGCTGCCTCGTCCAGGGCGCGGGCGAGCCAGGCGCGGGCGGGTTCGGTGAGGTGGGCGGTGAGGTGGGTGCGGAGGTCGTCCAGGGAGGTGAGGGCGAGGGGGTTGCCTGCCGGCGGGGTGTCCCTGCTGGTGTGGGGCTGGGTCACGGGGTGCTCCCTTCGGCGGGGGTAGTGGAGTGCTTGGCCGGGGCGGCTATGAAGGTGGCGGGAGCGGCAGCCGGGGCTGCGACGGGCTGCGGGCGGGGTGTCTGCGGGACTTCGGTGGGCCGGGGCGGCGAGGCGGGCGACGTGGCGGGCTGCGGACGGGCGGCCTGCGGGGCTTGAGCGAGCCGGGACGCCGTGGCGGTCGGCGCTGCGGCTTCAGCGGAGCAGGCGGACTCTGCGGCTTCAGCAGAGTCGGCAGACTCGGCAGACTCGGCAGACTCGGCAGACTCGGCAGACAGGGTCGGGGTGCCCGGTGCCGTTCGGCGGAGGAAACGCAGGGAGTGTTCGGCGTAGTGGGGGCCCGCGTGGGAGTGGCGGGGGAGTTCCACGACGGTCAGTCCCTGGTAGCCGGTGGTGGACAGGGCGGCCAGTACTGGCGGGAAGTCGATCTCTCCGTCGCCGAACGGGAGGTGTTCGTGGATTCCGCGGCGCATGTCCTCGATCTGGACGTGGCGCAGCCAGGGGGCGGCGGCGCGGACGCAGTCGGCGGGAGGGAGTGGTTCGAGGCACTGGCAGTGGCCGATGTCGAGGGTGAGGCCGAGGGCCTCGGGGTCGTCGAGTGCGTGGCGGAGGTGGTGGAAGTCGGCGATGGTGGCGAGGAGTTGGCCGGGTTCGGGTTCGACGGCGAGCGGAACGCCTGCTGCGGTGGCCGCGTCCAGGACGGGGGCGAGGGCGTCGGTCAGGCGGTGCCAGGCGGTGTCCGGGTCCGTGCCGGTGGGGGTGATGCCGCTGAAGCAGTGCACGGCGTGGGCGCCGAGGTCCGCGGCGACTCGCACGGCCCGGAGCAGGAGGTCGACGCGTCGTCGGCGGTCGTCCGGGTCGGGGTCGAGGAGGGAGGGGCCGTGTTTGCGGCGCGGGTCGAGCACATAGCGGGCGCCGGTCTCCACGGTGACGCCCAGGCCGAGGGTGTTCAGGCGGCGGGCGAGCTGTCGGGTGCGGGCGGGGAGGTCGGGGGCGAGCGGGTCGAGATGCATGTGGTCGAGCGTCAGGCCGACGCCGTCGTAGCCGAGGTCGGCGAGCAGGCCGAGGGCGTCGTCGAGGCGGAGGTCGGCGAGGCCGTTGGTTCCGTAGCCGAAGCGGAGGGGGGTGGTGGCGGAGGAGTCGTGCGGTGCGCTGGGCCGGGTGTGTGCCCGGTCGCCCCGGTCCTGGGCGCCACCCCGGGTCGGCGCGTCCGCTCGCGTGCTCACCGGCGTTCCCCCTCACCGTCGGCCGGTCGCCCGCCGCCCGGGGACCCGCTCGGCCGGGGTTCCTCCGCCCAGGCGTCCGCGTCCCGGCCGCTCTCCTCGACGCTCGAAGGCCCGGCCGGTCCTGCCACGTCACCCGAAAGCCCCGTGTCCCCCGCAGTCCCCGGTGTCACCGCAGACGCACCAGGCCCCGGGCCATTCCCTTCGGCGCCCGAAAGCCCCGCCGGTCCCACCCCCTCACCCGAAACTCCCGCGCCCCCCGCAGACCTCGGCGGCACCGCAGACCCAGCAGGACCCGCAGACCCCGCAAGACCCGCAGGCTCCGAAATCACTGCAGGTTCGGCAGCCCCCGACATCACCACCGGCCCCGCAGGCACCGCCGTCACCCCCGCCCCTCCCCCACCCCGCAACCGCCCCGCGAACCCCACCAGCTCCGCGTACTGCTCCCCCAGCCCCGGCGGGCCGTCCCCGACCGGGTCCTTGAAGTAGAAGCCGAGTTCGCTCAGGGGGCCGGAGAGGCCGGCCTCGTGGGCGCGGGCCGTCAGGCGGGCCAGGTCGAGGATCAAGGGCGCCGCCAGGGTCGAGTCGCAGCCCTGCCAGGTGGTCTGGAGGATCATGCGGGTGCCGAGGAAGCCGTCGAAGGCGATGTGGTCCCACGCGGTCTTCCAGTCGCCGAGGGACGGGACGTCGTCGATGTGGACCGTGCCCTCCGGTGTCGTGCCGAGGGTGTCGGCGAGAACGCGTTCCTTGCCGGCGTTCTTCGCCGCAGCCGCGGAAGGGTCGGCGAGGGACGCCCCGTCGCCGCCGCCGAGGAGGTTGGTGCCCGACCAGGCGCGGACCTCCAGGGCGCGTTGGGTGAACATCGGGCCGAGGACCGACCTGAGCAGGGTCTGGCCCGTCTTGCCGTCGCGGCCGGCGTAGGGGAGGCCACTGGTCGCCGCCGCTTGGGCCAGCGCCGGGTGGTGCAGCCCTGTCGACGGGGTGAAGTTGACGTAGGGGCAGCCCGCGCGCAGGGCCGCCGCCGCGTACAGCGAACTGGGCGGGAGGGCGGTGCCGGTCGGGGTGGGCTCCGTGGAGGCCACGTTCACCACGACCGCCCGGGTCAGCGCGTGGCGTCGTACGAAGTCCTGGATGTCGGCGGCGAAGGCGGCCACCAGGTCGTCCGGGGTTCGGGTGGTGTCGCCGGGGGTGGGAGCGCCGGGCCTGATCTCCCGGTCCGCGGCGGCCAGTTCGGAGGTGATCGCCGATGTGAGGCCGTACGGCAGGACGCCTGCCGCTGTCAGCGCCTCCGCGCGTTTCGGGAGGGGGCAGTCCACGGTGTCGTGGCCGCCGAAGACCAGGGCGGACAGGGGCGGGAGGCCGCAGTCGGTGAACGGGGGTGTTTCGGTGACCATGCCCGTGGGGCGGTGCAGTCCCGCTGTCACGGCGGCGCAGCCCGCGACGACGGTGGTGGCGACGGAGCCGCGGGCTCCGATCAGCCATACCCCCACACGAGTTCGAGGTTCGGACGACGACGTGGACATGGGCAGCAGCCTCCTTGTCGTTCACACGCCCCGGCGGCAAGCCGGGTGGAAGGCGGCGGGCGGGAGTCCGGCGTCCCCCGCCCGCCGCCGCTCAGTCGCCCGTGGCGGCCGGGGTCGCCGGCGCGGTCACGGGCAGTTCCCTGATCCGGATGTCACGGAAGGACACCTGGTCGTCGGCTCCGTGGTTCTGGATGCCGATGTGGCCGTCCCGCAGGCTGCGGGCCGGATCGGTGTTGGTGAAATCGTTGATCCGCACGCCGTTGAGCCAGATGCGGAGGCGTTCGCCCTCCACGCGGATCTCGTACGTGTTCCACTCCCCCGGCGGATTCAGCGCACGGTCGCGCTTCTTCACGTCGGCGGACTTGAACCCGTACACGGCCCCGGTGGTGCGGTCGGGGGCGTCGGTGGCGTCGATCTGGATCTCGTAGCCCTGGTCGACCGCCGACCACGGGTCGTCCGAGGGCGGGAAGCCCACGAACACCCCGGAGTTGTCGTCGCCTTGGGCCTTCCAGTCGAGCTTCAGCGAGTAGGCGCCGAAGCTCCGGTCGGCGTACCAGAGCATCCCCATGCCGCCCGACGACGTGAGTGTGCCGTCGTCGGAGAGGGTGAAGGTGCCCGGGCCCGCCTGTCTCCACCCGGCCTGGGAGGTGCCGTCGAAGAGCGGCCTGTAGCCGTTCTCCGGACGGCAGTCCGCCTGGGCCTTGCCGGTGGCCCAGCGCAGGCCGCCCAACAGGTGCTGTCGGAGGGCGGGTTCGGCGTACGCGGACGGCAGGTGGCCGACGCCGGTGTAGAAGGAGCGTCCGCCCGCGTAGTTCTGGCACCAGGCGATCGGATGGTCGCCGTTCATCGTGCCGCCGGTGTACGACGACTCGTCGAGGGAGGCCAGGACGTGCACCGAACTGCGGGGATTTGAGCGGTAGTTGTACCACTCGTCGGTACGGTTCCAGTCCGCGCCCAGGGTCGAGGTGGCCGGGTGGGCGCGGTCCTCGACCACCGTCCGGGCCGGCTGGATCGCCGGGTGGCCCTGGAAGTAGGCGCCGACCAGGCCGCCGTAGAACTGCCAGTCGTACTCCGTGTCGGCCGCCGCGTGGATGCCCACATAGCCGCCGCCGTGGTGGATGTAGCTTTCGAAGGACGCCTGTTGACGGTCCGTCAGGACATCGCCGGTCGTCGAGAGGAAGACGACGGCCGCGTACCGGCGGAGGTTCGCCGGGTTGAACGCGGTCGCGTCCTCCGTCGCGTCGACCCTGAAGCCGGCGCTCGCGCCGAGTTCCTTGAGTGCCGCGATGCCGTCAGGAATGGAGTCGTGCCGGAAGGCTGCCGTCTTGGAGAAGACGAGCACCCGGTCGGTATGGCGTGGCGGTGCGGGCTTGGACGCGGCCGGGGTCGACACGCTTCCGAGGAGGAGTGCCGTGCCCACAACAGCGGTGACGGTTCGGCCTGTTGGTCGCATGGCGCACTCCCCTCAGCCCGTCGTGAAGTGGAAGTCGTCCACCTCGTACAGATCGCCGCTCGCCGCTCCCTTGAAGACCAGGTAGAAGGTGGTCGTGCCCTTGGGGGTGTGGGAGAGGGTGGCGGTGACGTCCTGGTAGGTGTCCCAGCCGCCGGTCGCCGGTACGGTCGTGCGGCCCAGCACCTTGCCGGTCGGTGAGCCCGCGCGGATCTCCAGCTTGCCGCCCGCGCCGGCCGAGGCGACGCGTGCCGTGAGCGACTTGGCGTTGCTCAGGACGTACGGCGTGAAGGCGATCCAGTCGCCGTTGTCGATGTCGCCGACGGCCTTGCCGCCGTTGGCCGACTCACGTGAACTCACCGCCGTGCCCGAGGAGTTGTTGAAGTGCTCGGCCTGGCGGTGGGTGGGCTGGACGACGTTCTGGTCGTGGGTGGTCAGGGGTGCCTGGCCGCCGCCTCCGAGGTCGGTGTACTGGGCGTCGAAGACCCCGAAGATGTTGGCGTTCGGGTCGTGGCCGCCGTCGGCGCTGGTCTGGATGGTGCCGGAGCAGCCGTTCGCCGAGGTCTGCGGGTGGCCGTGGCTGTCGTGGCCGAGGATGAAGGTGACCTGGACCTTGGTGCAGTCGATGCTCCGGCCGTCCTCCCGGTCGGTGACCTTCACCTTGAACGGGATGGCGTCACCGAACGCGAACAGCTGCCCGTCCTGCGGGAGTTGAAGGACCACCTTGGGCGCGGTGTTGCCCACCACGACCTGGACGCTCGCGCTGCCCGTACGGCCGGTGGTGTCCTTGGCGGTCACCGTCGCCGTGTACGTCCCGTTCGTCCTGTACTTGTGGGAGGGGTTCGCCGAGGTCGATGTACCGCCGTCGCCGAAGTCCCAGCTGTAGGTGAGGGCGTCGCCGTCCTGGTCGGTGGTGCCGGCGGAGGAGAACTTCACCTTCAGCGGGGCCTGCCCGGAGGTGACGTCGGCGGCGGCCTGCGCGACCGGGGAGTGGCCGTCGGTGGCGTTCTCGATGCGGTACAGGGCCGAGTTCTCGTCGCCCCCGAACCAGGCGAGGCCGTAGTCGAGGACGTACAGCGCGCCGTCCGGACCGAAGGCCATGTCCATCACCTGGGTGCCGGTCCACGGAATGTCGTTGATGGACTGGACGGTCCCGTCGGCGTCGCTGCTGATCCGCTTGATCCAGCGGCGGCCGAACTCACCGGCGAAGAAGTCGCCGTCGTAGGCCTCCGGGAACTTGACCGGGGAGTCGAGTGAGGCGTCGTAGTGGTAGACCGGGCCGCCCATCGGTGACTCGGAGCCGTCGCCGAACTCCGGTACGGACGGGCCGTTGTACGGGATCCAGGCGGCCTGCGCCGGGGGAAGGTCGGTGAGGCCGGTGTTGTTGGGCGAGGTGTTCTTCGGGGCTGCGCAGTCGAAGGCGGCGCCCGAGGTGCCGGTCGCGAAGTCGTAGTCGACGTAGGGGTCGTTGGCGCCGGTGCAGTAGGGCCAGCCGTAGTTGCCGGGGCCGGTCACGCGGGCGAACTCGACCTGGCCCGCGGGGCCTCGGGCCGGGTCGGCCGCGCCGGCGTCGGGGCCGTACTCGCCGATGTAGAGGATGCCGGTCGCTTTGTCGACGCTGAAGCGGAACGGGTTGCGGAAGCCCATGGCGTAGATCTCGGCGCGCGTCTTGTCCGTGCCGGGCGCGAACAGGTTGCCGGACGGGACGGCGTACGAGCCGTCCGCGTTGACCTTGATACGCAGGATCTTGCCGCGCAGGTCGTTGGTGTTGCCGGACGAACGCTGGGCGTCGAAGGCCGGGTTGCGGTTCGCGCGCTCGTCGATGGGCGTGAACCCGTCGGACTGGAAGGGGTTGGTGTCGTCGCCCGTCGACAGGTACAGGTTGCCCGCCGCGTCGAAGTCGATGTCGCCGCCGACATGGCAGCACAGGCCGCGGGAGGCCGGGACGTCGAGGACCTTCGTCTCGCTGGCGTTGTTCAGCGTGCCGTCGGCGTTCAGGACGAACCGGGAGAGCCGGTTGACGCCGTCGAAGGGTGCGAAGTCGGCCGCGGTACCCGTCTCGGGGGCGTCGCCCGCCGGGGTGTTCAACGGAGGCGCGTAGTACAGGTAGATGAAGCGGTTGGTGCTGAACTCCGGGTCGACGCCGATGCCTTGGAGGCCCTCCTCGTCGTGGGAGTAGACGTCGAGCTTGCCGGCCAGCCGGGTGTTTCCGGCGGCGTCGGTGATGCGGAGTTCGCCGTCGCGCGAGGTGTGCAGGACCGAGCGGTCGGGGAGGACGGCGAGCGACATGGGCTCGCCGACCTCCGGTTCGCCCTTGGCGAGGGTGACCTGCTGGAAGTCCTCGGCGGCGGCTGCTCCCACGGGGGCCGCCTCGTCGGCGACGGCTGCGCCGGCCTGGGGTGCGGTGAGACTGAGCGAGGCGCCTGCGAGGAGCAGGCCGCTCAGCAGGGAGAGCGCCTTGCGTGACGTACGAGAGGTGAGGCGTCGTCTGTGACCTGTGGATCTGCCGGTGCGGGTGGTGCCGTCTTTCGCGTGCACGAATGCCTCCAGAATGGGGCTGGTTGTACATGCGGGTGCGTTACGCCGGGGTGCGCCGTCACCCCGGAACATTTACGAGCGGCTCGGTGGAACCTTCAGGAGCGGCTCAGTCGTTGCTGCCGAACGCCGCGTCGAAGGAGGCCGACGGAGGCTCGAAGTCGTACGCCTTGAGGTGGGCCAGTGCCTCGGGGGCGCCCTGGAGCCGGTCCATGCCGGCGTCCTCCCACTCCACGGAGATGGGCCCCCGGTAGTCGATGGAGCGCAGCATGCGGAAGACGTCCTCCCAGGGGACGTCGCCGTGGCCGGCCGACACGAAGTCCCAGCCGCGGCGCGGGTCGCCCCAGGGCAGATGGGAGCCGAGGCGGCCGTTGCGGCCGTCGAGCCGCTTGCGGGCCTCCTTGCAGTCGACGTGGTAGATCCGGTCTCGGAAGTCCCACAGGAAGCCGACCGGGTCGAGGTCCTGCCACACGAAGTGCGAGGGGTCGAAGTTCAGACCGAAGGCGGGCCGGTGGTCAACTGCCTCCAGGGCGCGCTGGGTTGTCCAGTAGTCGTAGGCGATCTCGCTCGGGTGGACCTCGTGCGCGAACCGCACGCCCTGGGCGTCGAAGACGTCCAGGATCGGGTTCCAGCGGTCGGCGAAGTCCTGGTAGCCGCGGTCGATCATCGACTCGGGGGCCGGCGGGAACATCGCGACCAGGTGCCAGATCGCGGAACCGGTGAACCCGATGACGGTGTCGACGCCGAAGGCGGCTGCGGCCCGTGCGGTGTCGGCGATCTCGGCCGCCGCCCGCTGCCGTACGCCCTCCGCGTCGCCGTCGCCCCAGATGCGGGCGGGCAGGATCGCCTGGTGCCGCTCGTCGATGATGGCGTCGCAGACCGCCTGGCCGACCAGGTGGTTGGAGATCGCCCAGCACTTGAGGCCGTACTTGTCGAGGAGTTGGTGGCGGCCGTCCAGGTAGGAGGGGTCCGCGAGGGCCTTGTCGACCTCGAAGTGGTCGCCCCAGCAGGCGAGTTCGAGTCCGTCGTAGCCGAAGTCACGGGCGAGGCGGCAGACCTCTTCGAGGGGCAGGTCGGCCCACTGGCCGGTGAAGAGCGTGAAATCGCGCGGCATTCTCGTCGAACCTCCTCAGACCGATACGGGCGAGACCGTGGTGGGTGGGGCCGTGGTGGGTGAGACCTTGATGGGTGTGTAGACGGAGTTCTTCTCCGCGCTCTCCTCGACCGCCGCGAGGACGCGTTGCACCTGGAGTCCGTCCGCGAAGGACGGCCGGGGCCGGCTGCCCGCCGCGATGGCGTGGACGAGGTCGCGGGCCTGGTGGACGAAGGTGTGCTCGTAGCCGAGGCCGTGGCCCGGCGGCCACCAGGCGTCCAGGTAGGGGTGGTCGGGTTCGGTGACGAGGATGCGGCGGAAGCCCGCGTGGGTGCCGGGTTCGGTGCCGTCGTGGTAGGCGAGTTCGTTGAGGCGCTCCAGGTCGAAGGCCAACGAGCCGTGCTCGCCGTTGAGTTCGATGCGCAGGGCGTTCTTGCGGCCGGTGGCGTACCGGGTGGCCTCGAAGGAGGCGAGGGCGCCCGAGGGGAAGCGGCCGGTGAACAGGGCCGCATCGTCCACGGTGACCTGTCCGACGCCGGCGGTCGCGGCGGCTGAGAGGCCGCTCGTCGGGCCGCCGGGCAACGGGCGTTCCCGTACAAAGGTTTCGGTGAGGGCGGAGACTCCGGCGAGTTCCTCGCCCGCGAGGTACTGGGCGAGGTCGACGATGTGGGCGCCCAGGTCGCCGAGCGCGCCCGACCCCGCGGCCTCCTTGCGCAGCCGCCAGGTGAGCGGGAACTCCGGGTCCACCAGCCAGTCCTGAAGGTACGTCACCCGTACGTGCCGCAGGCTGCCGAGCCTGCCCTCGGCGACCATGGAACGGGCGAGCGCGGTGGCGGGCAGGCGGCGGTAGTTGAACCCGACCATCGCCAACTGGCCGCGCCGCTCGGCCTCTTCGGCCGCCGCCGTCATCGCCACCGCCTCATCGACGGTGTTCGCGAGGGGCTTCTCGCACAGTACGTGTTTGCCTGCGGCGAGAGCGGCGAGGGCGATCTCGGCGTGACTGTCGCCGGGGGTGCAGATGTCGACGAGATCGACGTCGTCCCGTTCGATCAGGGCGCGCCAGTCGGTCTCGGCCGCCGCCCAGCCGTGGCGGTCCGCTGCGGCTTGGACGGCGTCGGCGTCACGGCCGCAGATCGCGGCGAGCAGCGGGCGCCGGGGCAGGTCGAAAACGCGGCCCACTGTGCGCCAGCCCTGGGAGTGGGCTGCGCCCATGAACGCGTATCCGATCATGCCGACGCCCAGTGCCGGCTTGTCGGCGGCGTCTGCCTGCGGCTGTGCCATGCGGATGTCCTCCTCGTCGTTGGCGCTGTGTGGGGGGTGTGCTCCGGGGCCAGGTGCGGTGGTGTTTCGGCTGCGGGTGCGTTGTGGCTGGTCGCGCAGTTCCCCGCGCCCCTTTGGGGCGCGGCCGATCCGCACGCCTGGGGAATCAGCCCCTGCCACCAGCCCTCGCCCGCTCCCCAAAGCCGGCTCCACAAGCCGGCCCCCGGACACAAGCCCAACTCCCAGCCCCTGACCCCGGACCCTCTACTTGAAGCCCGTCGGCATGTACTGGTCGACGTTCGTCTTGTCGACGACCGCCGAATAGAGCGTCAGTGAGGACGGGATCTCGAATTCGGCGAGGCCGCTCACGCCCTTGGCCTGGCCGAGGGCGCGGGCCAGGTCGATGGCCGAGGCGGCCATCGTGGGTGGGTAGAGCACCGTCGCCTTGAGGACGCCGTTGTCCTGCTTGATGGCCTGGAAGGCGGAGAGGGCGCCCGCGCCGCCGACCATCAGGAAGTCGTCGCGGCCGGCCTGTTCGATCGCCCGGAGCGCGCCCACGCCCTGGTCGTCGTCGTGGTTCCACAGGGCGTTGAACTTGGGCTGGGCCTGGAGGAGTTGGGCCATCTTGGCCTGGCCGGACTCGACCGTGAACTCGGCGGCCTGGCGGGCGACCTTCTTGACGTTGGGGTAGTTCTTCAGGGCGTCGTCGAAGCCCTTGGTGCGCTGCTGGGTCAGTTCCAGGTTGTCGAGGCCCGCGAGTTCGATGACCTTGGCGTCGTCCACGTCCTTGAGCTGCTCGCCGATGTAGTGACCGGCGTTGAGGCCCATGCCGTAGTTGTCGCCGCCTATCCAACAACGGTACGCCTGCGGGGTGTTGAAGATCCGGTCCAGGTTGACGACCGGGATGCCGGCGCGCATCGCCTTCAGGCCGACCTGGGTGAGGGCTTTGCCGTCGGCGGGCAGGATCACCAGCACGTCGACCTTCTTGTTGATCAGCGTCTCGATCTGGCCGATCTGTGCGGCGGTGTCGTTCGAGCCCTCGGTGATCTCCAGGGTCACGTCGGAGTACTTCTTGGCGCGGCTCTTGGCGTTGTCGTTGATCGCGTTGAGCCAGCCGTGGTCGGCCTGCGGTCCGGCGAAGCCGATGGTGACGGCCTTGCCGGGGGTGTCGGCGGCGGCCGGCTGGTCGTTCGCCGTGGGCTCGTCGTCGGACTCGTTGCTGGTGCAACCGGCGAGCAGGACTCCCGCCCCGACGGCGGCGGTCCCGAAGAGCAGCCCTCTGCGGCTCGTGAAAGGCGTCGACTCTGGCATGGCGGTGAACCCTTCCCTCAGGTCGTGCTTGCGGTACGGCGCTGGACGAGCACGGCGGCGACGATGATCGCGCCCTTGGCGATCTGCTGCACGTCGCTCTGCAGGTTGTTCAGGGCGAAGATGTTGGTGATCGTGGTGAAGATCAGGACGCCCAGGACGGAGCCGACGATGGTGCCGCGGCCCCCGCTGAGCAGGGTGCCGCCGATGATCGCGGCGGCGATGGCGTCCAGCTCGTACAGGTTGCCGTTGGTGTTCTGGCCCGAGCCGGAGAGGATGATCAGCAGGAAGGCGGCGATTCCGCAGCACAGTCCGGAGAGCAGATAGAGGTAGAGGCGTTGGCGGCGTACGTCGATGCCGGCCAGGCGGGCCGCCTCCGCGTTGCCGCCGACGGCGACCGTGCGGCGGCCGAAGGTGGTGCGGTTCAGGATGAGCCAGCCGATGATCGTCACTACCGCGAAGACCATGACCAGCGGTGGGATGCCCAGGACATACGCGTCGCGCTCGCCGAGGTCCAGGACGCTGTCGATCGTGACGATCTGTGTCGCGCCGTCGGTGATCTGGAGGGCGAGTCCGCGCGCCGAGGCCAGCATGGCGAGCGTGGCGATGAACGGGACCATCCCGCCGTACGCGATGAGCAGCCCGTTGACCAGTCCGCAGCCCACTCCGACGAGCACCGCGGTGAAGAGGATGCCGGCGAAGCCGTACTCCTGGGTGGCGACGGTGGTCGCCCAGACCGAGGCGAGGGCGACGATCGCGCCGACGGACAGGTCGATGCCGCCCGACATGATGACGAAGGTCATCCCGACGGTGACGACACCGATCACCGAGCCCTGGGTGAGGACGAGTTGGAGGTTGCGGGTGTCGAGGAACTCGTCGGGCTTGGTGATGCCGCCGACGACGATCAGCGCGGCGAGCACACCGAGGAGGGAGAGGGTGCGGAGGTCGGCGCGGGCCACCATGCCCCGCCAGACCGGGGGTTGACCGGCCGACGGGATCTTGTCGGTGCTGTCGCGCGGCGGGGAGACGGGCTGCGTCATGACGCCGGGCCCCCTTCGCCAGTCGCAGAGCTACCGGCCGCAGGGTTGTTCGGGTCTGCCTCGCGAGGTGCGCGCCGGTCCTCCGGCCCGACCCGTTTTCCTGCGGGGGGTCCGGGGGTCGCCCCCCGGGGAGATGCGGCACCGGCCGCAGACCTGCCGGCCGCTGAGCTTGCGCTGGCCACAGGGGCTCCTTCCATCACGAGGTCGAGTACGCGGTGTTCGTCGAGTTCGCGGGCGGGTGCCGTGTGCACGACGCGGCCCTCGCGCAGTACGAGCACCCGGTCGGCGAGGCCGAGCACCTCGGGCACTTCGCTGGAGACCAGCAGGACGGCGAGGCCCTCGTCGGCGAGGCGCCGGATCACCGCGTACAGCTCGGCGCGGGCGCCGACGTCGACGCCCCGGGTCGGTTCGTCGAGCAACAGGACCCGGCAGCCGCGCAGCAGCCAGCGGGCGAGAACCGCCTTCTGCTGGTTGCCGCCGGAGAGGGTGCGGACGGGCACGGAGGGGTTGTCGGGCCGCAGCGACAGTTCACGGGTGGCGGCACGGGCGGCGCCCAGTTCGGCGCCGCGGTCGATCCAACCCCCGCGTGCGAAGCGGGACATGGAGGAGACCGACACATTGCGGGTGACGGACTCCAGCATCAGCAGGGCCTGCGCCTTGCGTTCCTCGGGGGCGAGCCCGAGTCCGGCGCGCACGGCGGCCCGTACGCTGCCCGGCCTCAACGCCCGTCCATCGACGAGGACTTGACCGGCTGTCGGCTTGCGGGCGCCGTAGATCGTCTCCAGGATCTCGGAGCGCCCTGACCCGACAAGGCCGGCGAGGCCGACGATCTCGCCGGGGCGCACGATGAGGTCCACAGGCGCGAACTCCCCCTCCCTGGCCAGCCCTTGGACTTCGAGGACCGGTGCGGTGCCGGAGTCCGTCGGCGTCGCTGGGCGGCGCTCCGGGAAGACGTACTCGACATTGCGGCCCGTCATCATGGCGACGACCTCGCGGGTCGGTGTGGACTTCGCGGGGAGTCCGCCCGCCACCGCCCGGCCGTCCTTGAGGACGGTGACACGGTCGCCGATACGGCGGATCTCCTCCAGCCGGTGCGAGATGTAGACGACGGCGACCCCGTCGGCGGTCAGGTCGCCGACGATGCGGAAGAGGTTGTCGACCTCCTCCGGGTCGAGCGCGGCGGACGGCTCGTCCATGACGATCAGCCGTACGTCGTGGGAGAGCGCCCGCGCCATCGACACGATCTGCTGCTGTGCCGCCGACAACTCCCCGACCAGTCGCCCGGGATCGACCTCCGGGTGGCCAAGTCGCTTGAGCAGGGCGGCGGTTGACGACTTCGCCGCCTTTCCTCGTACGACGAATCCGGCGGTCGTGGGTTCATGGCCGAGGTGGACGTTCTCGGCGACCGACAGGTGCTCCACCAGGTCGAGTTCCTGGTAGATGGTGGCGATGCCGAGGCGCATGGCGGCGATGGGCGAGCGCAGGGTGACCGGCTCGCCGCGCCAGGTGATGGTGCCGTCGTCGGGCTGGTGGGCGCCGGCCAGGACCTTGATGAGCGTGGACTTCCCGGCGCCGTTCTGGCCGAGCAGACAGTGCACTTCACCGGCCTGGACGTCGAGGTCGACGCCGTCGAGGGCCCGGACGCCGGGGAACGACTTGGTGATGCCGGACATGCTGAGCAGCGGTGGTTCTGGTGCCATGACGGTTCCCCTTGGCGGGCGTGCGGGCCGGTTGCAGGGCAAATCGCGTGCGGGACAAATCGCTTGCTGGGCAGGCGTTTTGAGCAGGGCGGAGCAGCAGGATGCGCGGGGCGGAGCATTCGGAGCAGGGCAGAGCAGGGCGCCGTACCGGTGAGCCGCGTGTACGAGGTGGTCTACGCGGGTGAGAACAGATGGTCGCTGATGAGCCGGGCCGCGCCGATGACTCCGGCGGTGGGGCCCAACTCCCCCAGCACGATGGGCAGGTTGCCGGTCGCCAGTGGCAGTGACTGCCGGTAGACCTGGGTGCGGATCGCGGCGAGCAGGGTGTGGCCGAGGCCGGTCACCCCGCCGCCGATCACCACCAGGCCGGGGTTGAAGAAGCTGACCAGGCCGGCGATGACCTGGCCGGTGCGGTTGCCGCCCTCGCGGATCAGGTCGAGCGAGGTGGCGTCCCCGGCGGCAGCGGCGGCGGCGACGTCGACGGCGCTCAGGGCGCCGCTCGCCTCCAGTCGGGCCGCGAGTTCCGCCGAAAGCCCTTGCTGGGCCGCCTCCTTGGCGTCGCGGGCGAGCGCGGCACCGCTGAAGTGGGCTTCCAGGCAGCCCCGGTTGCCGCAGGCACACGGGCGGCCGTCGGGCACCGCCTGGATGTGCCCGATGTCGCCGGCACTGCCCGTCACCCCACGGTGGACCTCACCGCCGACGACGATGCCGCAGCCGATACCGGTGCCGATCTTGACGCAGAGGAAGTCGCCCACGGAACGGGCGACGCCCGCGTGCTGCTCCCCCATCGCCATCAGGTTCACGTCGTTGTCGACCATCACCGGGCAGCCCAGTTCCTGGCTGAGCGCCTCCCGTACGGGGAAGCCGTCCCAGCCGGGCATGATCGGCGGGGCGACTGGTACGCCCTCGGGGAAGCGGACCGGGCCCGGGACGCCGATACCGGCGCCGTCGAACCCCTCCGCGAGCCCGGAGGCCCTCAACTTGGCCGCCATGGACAGGACTTGCTCGAAGACCGCGACGGGGCCCTCGCGTACGTCCATGGGCTGGTTGACGTGTCCCAGCACTTCCAGTTCGGCGTTGGTGACCGCGACGTCTATCGAGGTCGCGCCGATGTCGACGCCGAGGAAGCGCAGGGCGGGGGCGAGCCGGATGTTGTGGGAACGGCGGCCTCCGCGCGAGGCGGCGAGACCGTCGGCCACGACCAGGCCCGTCTCCAGGAGTCGGTCCACCTCCACGGCCAGCTTGGACCGGGACAGGTCGACCTGGTCCCCCAGCTGGGCCCGGGAGTTGGGCCCACCGTCACGCAACAGCCGTAGCAGCCGGGCCTGATGGGCGTTCGCGGGGCGTGCGGTCATACGTCTCACAAGCCCCTCCCCGCCTAGTCAGGCACCAACCAGCCACGGTTTCCGGCCACTTCGCCGGGCTTTCGAGTGGAACGTAGCAGCGGCTGCCGGGGCTGGGAAGAAGTTGCGCACAGATTGCCACTCACTTTTTCCTCTGAGTGGACAAAGAAGAGGACGTGTATCCCCTCGCTGCCGACGGTCGGGGGGCTCAGTCGCGCGGGCGCTGGTGGTACGTCTTCCGGGTGTGTTCCGTGTGGGCCCGCATGATCTCCGTGGCCCGCTGACCGTCGCCGTCCGCGATCGCCGCGATCAGTTCGCGGTGCTCGATCCACGACTGCCGGCCACGCTGTCGGGCGACCGGCGTGTAGTACCAGCGCACCCGGCGGTCGACCTGCGCGGCCAGCTCCGCGAGGACCGTGTTCCCGGCGAGTTCCATCACCTTCGCGTGGAAGCGGGCGTTCATGGCGACCGCGCCGTCCACGTCGTCCTCGCCCACCGCGCGCTCGCCCTCGGCGCACAGCTGCTCCAGCGCCTCGACGCCGGCGCTGTTCGTACCCGCGGCGGCGAGCCGGGCGGCCTCGGCCTCCAACAGCGTGCGGACGGTGAGGAGTTGGTCCGCCTCCTCCTCCGTCGGCTCGTGCACGAAGGCACCCTGGGCCGGCCGCAGATCCACCCAGCCCTCGGTGCTGAGCCGTTGAAGCGCCTCGCGGACCGGCTGCCGGGACACCCCGAGATGCCCGGCGAGTTCGCTCTCGACGAGATGCTGGCCGGGCCGCAGGGCACGCGTGGTGATCAGCTCGAGCAGCGCCTCGTACACCCGGTCACGCAACGGACCGGGGCGTTCGAGCCTGGGCACCGCACCCAGCGGCAGTCCCGTCGACGACAACATCGCGATCCCCCTAGGGCAACGCCGGGCAGAGCAGCCGGGAGGTCAGTATGAATTGCCTTTCGTCTACAGTCCACGGTGCACAGATACCGTCCACGGTGCACACAAGCCGAGGCGCTCACGAACAGCGGACCCGCGCGGACACCGAGGCACTCAGGGACAGCGGACGACCTGTCCGGCGTACGAGAGGTTGCCGCCGAAGCCGAACAGCAGGACCGGGTCGCCGGTGGTGATCTCGGCGCGCTCGACCAGTTTCGAGAAGGCGAGCGGGATGCTGGCGGCCGAGGTGTTGCCGGACTCGACGACATCGCGGGCCACGACGGCGTTCACCGCGCCGATCTTCTCGGCCAGGGGTTCGATGATGCGCAGGTTGGCCTGGTGCAGGACGACGGCGGCGAGGTCCTCGGGGGCGAGTCCCGCACGCTCGCAGGCCTGGCGGGCGATCCGCGGCAGCTGGGTGGTGGCCCAGCGGTACACGCTCTGTCCCTCCTGCGCGAACACCGAGGGGGTGCCCTCGATCCGTACGGCGTGCCCCATCTCTGGCACGGAACCCCACAGCACGGGCCCGATGCCGGCGATCCCCTGCTCGACCGGCGGACAGGCCTCGACGACCGCCGCGCCCGCGCCGTCCCCGACGAGTACGCAGGTCGTGCGGTCGGTCCAGTCCGTCACCGCGGACATCTTGTCGGCGCCGATGACGAGGGCCCGGGTCGATCCCCCGGCCCGTACCGCGTGGTCGGCCGTGGCCAGGGCGTGGGTGAAGCCGGCGCACACCACGTTGAGGTCCATCGTGGCCGCCGAGGGGATGCCGATCCGGTGCGCGACCCGGGCGGCCATGTTCGGGGAGCGGTCGACGGCCGTGGAGGTGGCGACGAGGACGAGGTCGATGTCGCTCGCGGCCAGGCCGGCCGCCGCGAGCGCCTTGGCGGCGGCGTGCGCGGCCAGCTCGTCGACGGGCTCGTCGGGGCCGGCGATGTGGCGCGTACGGATGCCCACCCGGCTTCTGATCCACTCGTCGTTGGTGTCGACCAGACCCGCCAGATCCTCGTTGGTGAGCACCTTGGCGGGCTGGTAGTGACCGACGGCGGCGATGCGCGAGCCGTTCATGAGTGGGTCCCCTTACTGCTTTTCGGTAGCGGGATCCACCAGTCTGATCAGTGACTCACCAGTACGACGGCACGCGATGCCACAGGATTCACGCGGCCGGGTTGTCGGCTTCCATCAGACCCCATGGCGACCGAACACCTACCCCGTGAACAGCTGTGTCGCCTTCTGTACCAGTTCGTAGACCCCGTAGCAGAGCGGCGCCCCCACCCACAGCCAGGCGAACGCGATCAGGGGCCGCCGGTCGGGCGGGCCCGCGCTCTCAGACGGACTGCTCTCGCTGGACATCGGCGGCCTCCTTCGGTACGGGGATGTGGTGGCGGGGGTCGACGGGGCGGACGAGTTCGTTGGCGACGAAGCCGACGGCGAGCAGTCCGATCATGATGTAGAACGACATCCCGTAGAGGGCGGAGCCGGTCTTGCCGGCCTCCTCCTGCCGGTCGGCTATCCAGTTGACGATCAGCGGGCCGAGGACACCGGCCGTGGACCAGGCGGTGAGCAGCCGCCCGTGGATCGCGCCGACCTGGTAGGTCCCGAAGAGGTCCTTCAGATAGGCGGGGATGGTGGCGAAGCCGCCGCCGTAGAAGGAGAGGATCACCAGCGCGCACAGGATGAACAGCGGCTTCGAGGAGTCCCCGAACCAGGCGATCGACGCGTACATCAGCGCGCCCACGCCCAGGTAGACGCGGTAGATGTTCTTGCGGCCGATCAGGTCGGAGGTGGACGACCAGCCGATCCGGCCCGCCATGTTGGCCGCCGACAGCAGCGCGACGAAGCCGGCCGCCGCCGACACCGAGACCGGTGTGGAACTGTCCGCGAAGAAGTCCTTGATCATCGGCGCGGCCTTCTCCAGGATGCCGATGCCCGCGGTCACGTTCATGCAGAGGATGACCCACAGGCACCAGAACTGCGGGGTCCGCACGGCACTGCGCGCGGAGACCTGGACGCCCGAGAGGGCACTGGGCCCGCTCGCCGCGCCCCCGGCGGCGGGCTTGTCGGTGCGCGGCACCCGCACCAGGAGCACCCCGAGCGACATGAACACGGCGTACGACAGTCCGTGCACAAGGAAGGCGAGCGCGATCCCGGAGCTGTCGGAACCGAACGACTCCAGCATCTGCGCCGACCAGGGCGAGGCGATGAGCGCGCCGCCGCCGAAGCCCATGATCGCGATGCCGGTGGCCATGCCGGGCCGGTCCGGGAACCACTTGATCAGGGTGGAGACGGGCGAGATGTAGCCGATACCGAGGCCGATGCCGCCGACGAAGCCGTAGCCGAAGACGATCAGCCAGTACTGCTCGGTGGCGGCGCCGAGCGAGGCGATCAGGAAGCCGGAGGAGAAGCAGACCAGGGCGACGGTCATGGCCCAGCGTGGCCCGTTGCGCTCGACGAGGGTGCCGCCGAACGCGGCGGACAGGCCGAGCATGACGATGCCGAGCTGGAAGGGCAGTGCGCTCTGTGTGCCGCTGAGGCCGAGGGCTGATTCCAGCGGCGGCTTGAAGACGCTCCAGGCGTAGGCCTGACCGATGGAGAGATGGACCGAGAGGGCGGCCGGAGGAACGAGCCAGCGGCTCCAGCCGGGTGGCGCTACGGGGGGACTCATGATCCCGGACGATAGGAACCGGCCGCATGGTTGGGAAGGCGGCCGGTCGAACTCGCCGACCGTATGCGGTGAGCGGTATCCGGGCTGCGCCGAACGGTCGTTCGGACCGGACGAACGGTTTGCCGGAGCCGCGCCGAGCACCACTTCCGAGCCACGGACACCTCGCCCGGCCCGTCCGACCCGTGCCGTAACCCTTGCCGACGCCACCGCCATACTGTAGACAATATTCGCCAGCGCGGTTCGGCCTCACGGCCACCGCACGTCGCTCCTCGCCCGTGCAGGACAATGAGACCGTGAAGGCCACCCACCAGCACGTACAGAACCGGGGCTGATCAAGGACATGGGACGAGTCACGGAACGACGCAAGGTGATCCGCATCCGCGACGGCGCGGTCTCCGCCCGTCCGGACACCCTCGTCGCCGAGGAACCCCTGGAGATCCGGCTCAACGGCAAGCCGATCGCCATCACCATGCGGACCCCGGGCGACGACTTCGCGCTGGCCGCCGGCTTCCTGGTGAGCGAGGGCGTGCTCGCCGAGGGGCGCGAACTCCAGAACATCGTGTACTGCGCGGGCGCCACGGAGGACGGCTCGAACACGTACAACGTGGTGGACGTGCGCACTGCGCCGGACGTGGTGCTGCCCGACATCACGCTGGAGCGGAACGTGTACACGACGTCCTCGTGCGGCCTGTGCGGCAAGGCGAGTCTGGACGCCGTCCGTACGACGGCCCGCTGGGCGATCGACGACGGCGCCGACGCTCCCCCGGTCCGGCTGACACCCGAGCTGCTCGCGAGCCTCCCCGACCGGCTCCGCGCGTCCCAACGGGTGTTCGAGCGGACCGGGGGCCTGCACGCGGCGGCCCTGTTCACGGAGGAGGGCGAGCTGCTCGACATCCGTGAGGACGTGGGCCGGCACAACGCGGTCGACAAGCTGGTCGGCCGGGCGCTGCAGAACGGCCGGCTGCCGCTGTCCCGGACGATCCTGCTGGTTTCGGGCCGGGCCTCGTTCGAGCTGGCGCAGAAGGCGGTCATGGCCGGGATTCCGGTGCTGGCGGCCGTCTCGGCGCCCTCGTCGCTCGCCGTCGACCTGGCGGCCGAGTCGGGGCTGACGCTGGTGGGGTTCCTCCGGGGCGCCAACATGAACGTGTACGCGGGCGAGGACCGCATCGCCCTGCAAGCCGCGGCCTCCCAAGGCTGACCGGGCCTCCCAGGGCTGACCGGCTTCCCCGCGGCACGGCGGCGGGGCCCCGAACGGCGGGGAGCGCCCCCTGCGCCGTGGGGCCCCGCCTCTACCACCGCTCAGCTACCCGGCGCCCGAGACCCGGGTGAGCAGGGACGTCAACAGTTCGCGTTCCACAACCGTGAGCGGCGCCAGCAGCTCGTCGTTGGCCTTGCGCGCGGCCCGCTCACAGCGGGTCAGCAGCCGCCGTCCGTCCGCCGTGACCGACACCGCGTTCTTGCGGCGATCGTGCGGGTCGGGTGCGCGGACGACCAGTCCGGCGTCCTGGAGGTCGTTGAGGACGCCGACCATGTCCTTGGCGTCGAGCCCCACCCCGCGCACCAGTTCGGCCTGCGCGACCGGGCCCAGCTCCGCGACGGCGGAGAGCACCACGTGATGCCACATCTTCAGCCCTTCACGGGCCAGCGCGGCGGCGACCAGCGCCCGCCCGCGGTCGGCTGCCCTCCCCAGGATCCAGCTGGGGAGGACGCGTATCGAACGAAGTTCGGCAGACATAAGAAAAGCCTAGCGAATAATCATTGGACCTCCCAACGGTTATACGTTTATCGTTGGGGCTCCCAATGGTTTTCGCGGAGGTGCGGTGTGGTCGGTGTCGTCGGCGCGGTCCCGCACGGCCGAATACCAAGGTTGTCCTGAACCCGCGACACGCGGTTCTTGTGGGGCAGCTGAGCAGCCAACTACCGTCTGATGCGCGCAAGTTGGACGTGGGATGTCCGGATTTCCGGATGCCCGGTTGTTCAGATGTCCAGACCTCTGAAATCCCCCACCCACGTTCAGAACTCTGAAGTCCAGACGCATGAAGTCCAGACGTTGAAGGGCAGGGCCGCACATGCCGTCAAGTCTTCGCGCACGTCTCAGATCCACCCTCACGGCCGTGTGCACCACGGCCGCTCTGCTGTTCGCGCTGCCGAGCCCCGCGGGCGCCGAACAGGCCACCCCGACGGCCACGTTCGAGCAGCAGGTGCTCTTCCGGGCCTCCCAGGACCCCGGCTACGCCTGCTACCGCATCCCGGCCGTCGTCCGGACCCTGAAGGGAACGCTGCTGGCCTTCTCCGAGGGGCGGAGGGACAACTGCGGGGACGCCGGTGACATCGACATCGTCGTCAAGCGGTCCACCGACGACGGGCTGACCTGGGGACCGCTCCAGGTCGTCAACGACGGCGGGGCCGACACCCACGGCAACCCGGCGCCGATCGTGGACCGGCAGACCGGCCGCATCCTCCTGGCGGAGACCTGGAACACGGGCCGGGGCGGCGGCAACTGCCCGGTGCCCTGCGACCGCAGCCCCCATCTGCAGTACAGCGACGACGACGGACTGACCTGGTCCGAGCCGCGCGACCTCAGCGCCGAGATCATGCCGCCCGAGTGGAACTCCTGGTACGCGACGGGCCCCGTCCACGGCCTCCAGCTCACTCGGGGGGCACACGCGGGCCGGCTCGTCTTCGGCGTCAACACCGAGACGTGGGACGGCAGCCGGATCAGCGCCAACCACGCCGCGCTGATCATCAGCGACGACGGCGGCGACCACTGGAAGGTCGGCGCCACCGACAGCTGGCCGATCGCGGCGGACGGCACCTTCCGGCAGAAACCCTCCGAAGTGACGCTCACCGAGCGCCCGGACGGGGTGATCCTGGTCAGCGGGCGCGAACAGGACGGAACCGATCTCGGACACCGCACCCAGGCCTTCAGCGCCGACGGCGGCAGCAGCTTCCAAACCCCGTTCCACACCCTCCCGGACCTCTACGCACCCCAGGTCCAGTGCTCCACCGTCGACTTCGGCGCCCGCGTGCTGCTGGCCTGCCCGGGCGATCCCGACCGGCGCCGGACGATGATGATCCGCTCCTCGTACGACGGCGGGCGCACCTGGGACAGCGTGGACCGGGGCACGGTCGTCACCCGGGACTGGTCGGGCTACTCCGATCTGGTGAAGATCGACAACCAGACGGTGGGCCTGCTGTACGAGGGCGGCGCCGTCGACGCACGCGACGAGATCCGCTTCGCCCGCTTCACCGAGGACTGGCTGACCCCGGCGCGCGGTCCCGACCCGACCACCCCCGACCTCGCCCCGCAGGCCCGTCCGGCCGCCGTCCTCGGCGGTGCCGCGCAGACCTCCGGGGTGTTCGGCGGCGGCGCACTGGAGTTCGACGGCGTGGACGACGCCGTACGCCTCCCGTACAGCGACCGGCTGCCGCTGGGCACGAAGGACTTCACGGTGGCCCTCTGGTTCCGTACCACGGCGACGACGGGTGACCGGCCGCTGCTGTGGATGGGCGGGGTCGGCTCGACCCAGCCGCAGGTCTGGCTCCGCGCCGAGCCCGCGAGCAACCGTGTCCGGGGGCTGATGACCGTCCGGGACGGCGCGTCGGCGGTCAGGACGGCGTCGGCGACCTCCGTGGGCACGTACAACGACGGGCAGTGGCACTTTGCCGCTCTGCGTCGTGGCGGTGGGCAGTTCACGCTCTTCGTCGACGGTACGGCGGTGAGTGTGGCGGACGTTGCCGGGTCTGTCAGTCGCAACTCGGCGTTCGGGGTGCATGTCGGGGAGCGGATGGACAGTCTGCAGCACTTCAGTGGTGCGATCGACGATGTGCGGGTGTGGGACCGGGCGTTGGGTACGGCGGAGCTGTCCGCTGCGGCCATGACCGCGACGGTGGATCCGGCTGCGGCCACTAGCGATACGGTGCTTTGGCTGCCTCTGGATCAGGTGAACGCGAGTCGCTCCGGGCGATAGGTGGTTCGTCGGCCGCGGGTCCGGTGGGGGCTTGTCGCGCAGTTCCCCGCGCCCCTGTCGGGGGGCGCGAGCGCCCACCCGACCCCACCTGGTCCGCGGCCATCGGGTCCTGGGAGCGGCGTTTGGCTATGACCGCGCAGACCATCAGCTGCATCTGGTGGAAGAGCATCAGGGGCAGTACGGCCAGTGCGGCCTGGGGGCCGAACAGGACGCTCGCCATGGGGAGTCCGGCTGCCAGGGACTTCTTCGAGCCGGCGAACTGGATCGCGATCCGGTCCTCGCGGTTGAAGCGGAGCGCCTTGCCGCCGTACCAGGTGAGCGTCAGCATCACCGCGAGCAGTACGGCCTCGACGACCAGCAGTCCGGCCAGCCGGGCCGGGCTGACCTGGTGCCAGATGCCCTCGACCATGCCCTCGCTGAACGCGGTGTAGACGACGAGGAGGATCGAGCCCCGGTCGACCAGCCCGAGCACCTTCTTGTGCCGGGTGATGAACGCGCCGATCCAGCGCCGCAGCAGCTGCCCGGCGACGAACGGGACCAGCAGCTGGAGCACGATCTCGAGGAGCGAGTCGAGCGAGAAGCCGCCGCCGGTGCTGCCGAGCAGGGTGGCCGCGAGCAGCGGGGTGACGACGATGCCGACGAGGGAGGAGAAGGAGCCCGCGCAGATCGCGGCGGGCACATTGCCCCGGGCCATCGAGGTGAAGGCGATCGACGACTGGATCGTGGACGGGACGAGGGTGAGGAAGAGCAGGCCGGTGTAGAGGTCGTGGGTCAGGAACACCGGTTCGAGTCCCCGGGCGGCCAGGCCGAGCAGCGGGAAGACGACGAACGTACAGGCGAGGACCGTGACGTGCAGCCGCCAGTGCTTGAGTCCCTCCAGCGCCTCGCGGGTGGAGAGCCGGGCGCCGTAGAGAAAGAAGAGGAAGGCGATGGCGGCCGTGGAGGCACCGGATGCGACGTCGGCACCCGTCCCGCGCGCCGGGAGGAGTGCCGCGAGCCCTACCGTCCCGAGCAACAGCAGGATGTAGGGGTCGATCGGCATCCAGCTCGGCCACTTCAGGCGTTTCACGGTGCTCCACTACTTCAGGGACAGGGACGTCAGGTTCAAGGACGGTCGTGCCCTTTCCATCGTCCTCCTCGGGTTCGTGATCGGGAATCCCGTACACCGCTCTGACTGTCATCACGTCTCGCGATAACGCGCTAGCGTGGAGGGCGTGTACGACCCCTCTCATCTGCGGACCTTTCTGACCGTGGCGCAGACGCTCAGTTTCACGCAGGCCGCCCGGCGGCTCGGGCTGCGTCAGTCGACGGTCAGCCAGCATGTGCGGCGGCTGGAGGACGCGGCCGGACGGCAGCTGTTCACCCGGGACACGCACTCCGTGGAGCTGACCGAGGACGGCGAGGCGATGCTCGGTTTCGCCCGCCGCATCCTGGACGTGCACGAGCAGGCGACGGCGTTCTTCACGGGCACGCGGCTGCGCGGCCGGCTGCGGTTCGGCGCGTCGGAGGACTTCGTACTGACCCGGCTGCCGGAGATCCTGGAGGGCTTCCGGTCCGACCATCCCGAGGTCGATCTGGAGCTGACCGTGGAGCTGTCGGGCACCCTGCACGAGCAACTGGCCGCCGGGAAACTGGACCTCGTCCTGGCCAAGCGGCGCCCCGAGGACCCGCACGGCGAGCCGGTGTGGCACGACGAGCTGGTGTGGATCGGCGCGGAACGGCTCCGGCTGGACCCCGACCGCCCGGTGCCGCTGATCGTGTACCCGCCGCCGGGCATCACCCGCGCGCTCGCCATGGAGGCCCTGGAGCGGCAGGGCCGGGCCTGGCGCGTCGCCTGCACCAGTGGCAGCCTCAACGGGCTGATCGCGGCGGCCCGGGCGGGCCTGGGTGTGATGGCCCACTCGCGCGGACTGATCCCGCCCGGCCTGGTCCGCGTACCCGACCGCTTCGGGCTGCCGGAGCTGGGCCGGGTCGACTTCGTCCTGGTCCACGGCCATCGTCGAACGTCGGCCCAGAGCGCGGCGGACGCGCTGGCGGCGGCGATCCTCACGAGCGGGGACCGGCTGCACCGGCGTTAGGGCCTGTCGCGCCGACAGCCGCGATCCAGATCCAGGTGTGACAAAAACGGCGTCCGGGACGCAGACAGAGAGGGTGAAGCGGTCGACCGAAGGGCTTCTGGAACCTTAAAGAGCGTCCCAAGAGGCCTGGTACGGGCGGTGATCGGGTCGGTCGGATTCGGTGGAGATTGCGGAGCCGAAACGTACTTCGACGTAAGAAATTCTGTCCGTCCCCTACCCATACAGACGTATTTTCCGCCCGGCGACGGCGCCGAAGCTGAACACCGTTCGGCTTGGTACCCCCTCCCGCA
The DNA here is from genome assembly GCF_053599695.1 of Streptomyces sp. NPDC000878. NCBI lineage: Bacteria > Bacillati > Actinomycetota > Actinomycetes > Kitasatosporales > Streptomycetaceae > Streptomyces > Streptomyces sp. NPDC000878. The sequence continues at coordinate 33,420 of NZ_JBSFMT010000068.1, forward strand.
CCACAGACCTGTGGGGTAGCTTTCACCGCGCCGAGCCGGAGCGTCACTAGGAGCGGGTTTGCGCGAATTCACCAACCCTCCGTTGGCGTTGGCGCCGCCCGTGGGCGGTCTGGCCGACGTGGTCTACGAGCATGCCCAGGAAGACCCCCTCCGGGTCGCGCTCGGCCGCAAGGACGAGGCCGGCCAGTGGCGGGACGTGACCGCGGGCGAGTTCCGCGACGAGGTTCTCGCCCTCGCCAAGGGCCTGCTCGCACAGGGCATCCGGTTCGGGGACCGCGTCGCGATCATGTCCCGTACGCGCTACGAGTGGACGCTCTTCGACTACGCGCTCTGGACGATCGGCGCCCAGGTGGTGCCCGTCTATCCGACGTCCTCCGCCGAGCAGGTCTTCTGGATGCTGTACGACGCCGAGGTGACGGCGGCGATGGTGGAGCACGAGGACCACGCGATGACCATCGCCACGGTCATCGACCGGCTCCCCCAACTGCGTCAGTTGTGGCAGCTCGACGTGGGGGCCGTACAGGAGCTGTACGAGGCCGGCGCGCACCTCGACGACGAGATGGTGCACCGGCAGCGGCTCGCGGTCACGCCCGATTCGACGGCGACGATCATCTACACCTCCGGCACCACGGGCCGCCCCAAGGGCTGTGTCATCACCCACGCCAACTTCATGTTCGAGGCGGACACGGTCATCGAGCGCTGGGAACCGGTGTTCCACTCCAGGAAGGGCGACGAGGCGGCGACTCTCCTCTTTCTCCCCCTCGCGCATGTCTTCGGCCGGATGGTGCAGGTCGCCGCGATCCGTGGCGGGGTGCGTTTCGGCCATCAGCCGCAGCTGAACGCGGCGGCACTGCTGCCCGACCTGGCCGCGTTCAAGCCGACGTTCTTCCTCGGGGTGCCGTACATCTTCGAGAAGGTCTTCAACGCGGCCCGCCGCAAGGCCGAGCGGGAGGGCAAGGCGGGCCCCTTCGAGAAGGCCGTCGAGATCGCGGTGCGTTACGCGGAGGCGGTGGAGGAGAAGGCCTGGGACCTGGGCCCCGGCCCGTCGGCGGGCCTGCGGATGCAGCACCAGCTCTTCGAGAAGCTCGTCTACTCCAAGATCCGGGCCGCGATGGGTGGACGCGTCCGGCACGCCATGACGGGCGGTTCGGGGATGGACCGGCGCCTCGGGCTGTTCTTCGCGGGCGCGGGCGTCCACATCTACGAGGGCTACGGCCTCACCGAGACGACGGCGGCGGCCACCGCGAACCCGCCCGAGCGCACCCGGTACGGCACGGTCGGCCAGGCCATCCCGGGCATGACCGTGCACATCGCGGACGACGGCGAGATCTGGCTGCGCGGCGACAACGTCTTCCAGGGCTATCTGAACAACCAGAAGGCGACGGACGCGACCCTGCACGACGGCTGGCTCGCCACCGGCGACCTGGGCTCCCTCGACGACGACGGCTTCCTCACGATCACCGGCCGCAAGAAGGAGATCCTGGTGACGTCGGGCGGCAAGAGCGTCTCCCCCGGGGCCCTGGAGGAACGCGTCCGGGACCACCCTCTCGTCGCCCAGTGCATCCTGGTCGGCAACGACCGCCCGTACATCGCGGCCCTGGTCACCCTGGACCAGGAGGCGGTCGAGCACTGGCTCACGATGCGCGACAAGCCCCAGCTGACCCCGACGGAACTGGTGCGCGACCCGGACCTGGAGAAGGAGGTGCGGCGCGCGGTGGTCGCCGCGAACACCCTTGTCTCCAAGGCCGAGTCGATCCGTACCTTCCGCATCCTCGCCCAGCCGTTCACCGAGGAACACGGTCTGCTGACGCCGTCCCTGAAGCTGAAGCGCAAGGCGATCGAGAACGCGTACGCGAAGGAGGTCGAGGCCCTGTACCGGGCCTGACCCCTTCAGCGGGCCCAACTGACGTCCAGGGCGGCCCTCGTGGTCGGTGTGGCGTACGCCGTGCCGATCCATGCCTCGTCGATCCGCAGCCGCTGGTAGCGGGTGGTGTCGGTGGCGGCGGCCCAGGTGGAGTCGACTTCCAGGCGGACGTACCGGGCGTTGGCCGCGGTGAGGTCAATGCCCTGGATTCCACGGTGACTTGGGAGTTGCCCGGTCTTGACCGCGCTCCCCCAGTTCGAGCCGTCGTCACTCAGATAGACCTGGTAGTCCTTGATCCGCGCCGACTGCTCGGTGGCGGAGCGGGCGTAGGCGACGGAGTCCTCGCGCTGGTTGAGCCCGATGTACCGGACCCGCTTCACCGAGCCGAGGTCGAAGGTCAGGTCGACCGGCAGGGTCTTGTCGCTGTCCCAATAGGTGAGGTGGTCTCCGTCGGCGGCGGCCGATCCGGCGTGACCGCTCGCGGAGGCGCTCGCAGTCGTCGTGACGCCGGTCAGGATGCCCTGGCGGCCGGCCGTGGTGACCTTGAAGACGGTGTCGTACGGGTCCCAGTCCCCGAGCCCGGTCAGGGTGAGCGCGCCGCCGGACTGCGACCACGAAATGGCCGCGCCCGTACGGAGGTTGGTGACGGAGGCGATGCGGTAGCCGTTGTCGCGGATGCGCAGGGTGCTGGTGCTGGGCGGGGTCAGGACATGGACGTACTGCCGGTTGGGGTTCGCCTTGCTGATCGTCGTGACGCCATGAGCGCCGTCGTTCCAGAAGCCGGGCTTGAGGCCGCCGTACAGGTAGCCGCCGCCCTCGGTGCCGTGCAGGGACTGCCGGATGGGGGCGAGGTAGGAGTCGGCGAAGTCGTTGAAGGCGGCCTGGTTCGCCGGGAACTCGCCGTTGACCTGGGCGGTTTCGGCCATCAGTGCCTTCACCGAGGAGCCCGCGTTGGTGATCAGGCGGCCGAAGGTGAGTTTTCTGTCGACGGCCGGGTCGGAGCCGTCGTACCACCAGGCGCCGGTCGAGGGCAGCTTGAAGTCGGCCTCGGTCAGGCGGGGTTGGGCGGTGTAGACGGCCTGCGGATAGTCGTAGGCGGGGGTCATGCCCGTCTTCTGCTCGTTGCTGACCATGTCCATGATCGGCGTGTCTTCGTTGTTGTTGCTGAGCGTGTAGTTCGGGCGCCTCTCGTAGATCTGCCGGTAGAGGTCGTGGCTCTCCCAGTACGCGTTGTCGTTGTCGATCCAGAAGCCGCCGAGGTCGGGATAGCGGTCCATGACCTCGAAGAAGTTGTCGTAGCTGTACTGCCCGAAGCCCTCGCGGGTGGTCAGGTCGACGTTCGTGCCCTTGTGGGCGGAGTACGCGGCCGAGTCGAGCCACTCGTGGCCGCCCTCGGCGTGCCACTGGGGGTCGTCGGTCATGTAGAGGATGACCTTCAGGCCCTTGGACTTGGCCGCCGTGATCAGTTCGCCGAGGAAGTCCCGTTCGGTGGAGCAGGATCCGGGGATGTCCGACGGCCAGGCACGGGCGTAGCCGAGGCGGCTGTGGAAGCTGGCGAGGACGAGGTACTGGGTGTGCAGCTTCTGTGCCTCCCGCACCCAGTAGTCCGGCGTCCAGCCGCCGGCCGTGACGTCGTCCTCCCAGGCGGTGCAGTCGGTGTGGGCGGGCGCGGTGCGCAGACCCCAGTGCAGGAACAGGCCGCCGACGGAGTTGCGCAGGAACTCCTGGCGGGGGTTCTCCAGGTCGCGCGGAGCGGCTGCGACGGCCTTGTCGACGGCGGAGGTGGCAGAGATGGCGGAGGTGGCGGAGATGGCGGCGGGTTGTCGCGGGGCCGGGAGGGCGGTCGAGGGGTTGGTCAGCCCGAGGACGACGGCGAGGGCGAGGGCGAGGGCGAGCAGGACGGTCGTCGCAGCGCCACGGGTTCGGAGCGTGGGGGGTGGTGGCATGTGACGGCTCCTCAGACGAGTTGGTAGCCGCGGAGGTTGGTGAGCAGGAGGTAGGTGTCCTGGAGGGACCCGGAGGTGTCGCCGAGGGAGCGGTAGATGCCCCACTTCGGGCGCACCCGGTCGGCCAGGAAGGTGTCGACCCCGGTCTTCGAGGCGTCGATCACCGTCGAGCCGCCCGACGTGAGGATCCAGCGGACCGTGCCCGCCGAGCCGTTGCCGACCTTGATCTGGAAGTCGACATCGGTCCATTTGTTGTGCAGCGGCTCCAGGTTCGTACGGCCGATCAGGATGTTGTCGATGGCCAGCTTGAGTTCGATGGTCTGCACGCCGTTCACCCGGCGCAGCGACTGCACGACGAGCGGCGAGGTGCCGCTGCCCGGCTGCTTCATCTGCATGATGTGCGTGAAGGTGGTGGTCGCCTTGAGCGAGCTGGGGATGTACATCGAGTAGGTGACCCGCCAGGTCTGCCCCTCGGTCCACTTCAGGTAGTTGCTGCCGCTTCCGTTGCGCAGGCCGGTGACCTCCTGGCGCTGGCGGTCGGTCGAGGTGTCGCGGTCGACGGTGTGCATGTTGAAGCGCCAGTTGTTGCCGGTGGCGTAGATGTGCGGGTTCGCGGCGGTGTGGGAGTCGGCGCGGTCGTCCTCGATGGTCTCGAAGGCGCCGAGGCCGTTGGCGCTCGCCGACGGAGCCCACTTCTGCTGCCAGGAGGCGGCGTGGGCGGTGGTGGCGGTCGGCAGACCGACGGCCGCTCCGGCGGCCCCGCCCAGGGCGGCGCCCAGCAGTGTCCTTCTGGATGTACTCATGACACTCATCACCTCTCAGTTGTTCGTCGCGGTTGATTCGCCCGATCCGCCTGTTCGGCGCACTTGTTCGTTCATGATCAGGAAGGCGCCCAGGCCGTGGAAGTCGTTGGTGGCCCGGGTGCGGGCGATGCAGTACGCGTAGTCGCCGACGTTCGTGCCGATGGAGATGTCGGCGAGTTCGAAGTGCGGGGCGAGATAACGCTGTTGGGCGCCGCGCGCGAGGGGCGTCAGTGCCGTCTGTCGATGTCGTCCCATGGTGAGGCGGTCACCTTTTCATCCGATGTTTTCCGTGTCCCGACGTTTCAGTGGTCGCGGAAAGACGAGGGGTGGGGGGTTACGGCTACCCAGAGGGGCATAATTGTTCACATCCATGTACCGAGTTCATGAACTCAGCCGTCGGCGCGAACCAGCGTCGCGGCAGGACGTTCCGGGGTCAATGGTCCGGACCGAAGACGTCGGAGGGATTTCCGGCCAATCTCACTCCCCCGACGCCGACTCGTCGGTCGGTCCGGACGGATTCCCCGGACAGGAATGCGACACGGCCCGCGATCGTTGACGATGGGCGTACCACTCCGACGACTGAAGGATCGAGAGCTCGTGAGCAGCAAGGTCCCCCCGATCATCCTGAACAACGGCGTCGAGATGCCCCAGCTGGGCTTCGGCGTCTGGCAGGTGCCGGACGACGAGGCGGAGCGAGCGGTCGCCATCGCGCTGGAAACCGGGTATCGCAGCATCGACACAGCGGCGATCTACGGCAACGAAAAGGGCACCGGAAAGGCTCTCGCCTCATCCGGCGTCCCCCGCGAGGACCTCTTCGTCACCACCAAGCTCTGGAACGCCGACCAGGGATATGAGTCGACGCTCCGCGCCTTCGACACCTCCCTGGAGAAGCTCGGCCTGGAGTACGTCGACCTGTATCTGATCCACTGGCCGCAGCCGGCCAAGGGCAGCTTCGTCGACACGTACAAGGCGTTCGAGAAGCTCGCCGCGGACGGCCGCGCCCGGGCCATCGGTGTCTCCAACTTCCTTCCGGAGCACCTGGATCGGCTCCTCGCCGAGACGTCGGTCATCCCGGCCGTCAACCAGATCGAACTGCACCCGCACCTCCAGCAGCACGCGTCCCGCGAGTACCACGCGGAGCAGGGCATCGCCACGGAGGCCTGGTCCCCGCTCGGCTCCGGCAAGGGTCTGCTGGAGGTCCCCGCGATCGTGGCCATCGCCCAGAAGCACGGGCGTACGCCGGCCCAGGTCGTCCTGCGCTGGCACCTCCAGCTGGGCAACGTGGTGATCCCCAAGTCCGTGACGCCGGCCCGGATCAAGGAGAACATCGAGGTCTTCGACTTCAGCCTGGACACGGAGGACCTCGCGGCGATCAGCGCGCTCAACGAGGACCGGCGCCTGGGCCCGGACCCGGCGACCTTCGAGTCGGACTGATCCCTCGGCCGGCTGCCGGGACTATGCCCGAGGGGGCGCCACGCCCGCGTTCACCGCGAACGCGGCGCCCCACGGGTCGAGGAACGTCGCCTGGCGCCCGATCGCCTGCTGGGTCTCGGCCGGGTAGACGAGCGTGGCGCCCCGGGCGAGCGGCCGTCCCACGCGAACACCGCCTGGTAGAAGGCCTTCGCCGCCGGTACGTCCGTGGTGTAGTGCTGCGTCCACCGCAGGGCGCCGGGCGCGTCCACGAGGTCGAGAACCGGCGCCGGTCCGGGCCGCCGGAGGCCGAAGCGGACGCCGGTGGGGTCGGTGACGTACAGGACGCCGGTGCCGGCACAGGCACCGGCGTCCGCCGTCCGTTCGCCGCCGGCCGCCGCCACCGACCCGGCCGTCGTCTCCGCGTCCCGGGTGTGGAACGAGAGCACCCAGCCGCCGTCCACCGCATCGGCCTCGCGCACCCCGGCCACCCCGGCCACCGCGGCCCCGTCGAGCCGGAACACCTCGGCGTCCCGCTCCCAGCCGAACAGAGCCGCGTAGAACTCGCTCGCCGCCCGCACGTCAGGCGTACGCAGTTCGACCCAGTTCGGCGCGCCCGGTACCTGGTCGGACGTGAGCATGTACGGCCTCCGTGCCACGAGGAACTACCTGGATGTTCTTAGCATCTCAGACAATTAACCTTCCCCGCACGGCGGTTGATGGACTGTCGGCCGGTCGGGCAGCGGTCAGACGGGCTGCCCGATCGGCCGTACGACCACGGTGTTGACGTCGACTCCCTCCGGCTGCCGGATCGCCCAGACGATCGAGTCGGCCAGCTGGTCGGCCGTCAGCAGATGCCCCGGCGGGAGGCTGCCGTAGCTGTCCCAGAACGGGGTCTCGACGCGCCCGGGGGCCACCAGCGTCACACCGACGCCGAACTCCGTGACCTGGCGTCGGGTGTTCTCGGCCAGGCCGGTCACCGCCCACTTGGTCGCCCCGTAGATGTTGCCCGGCCCGTGGATGAACCCGGCGACACTGCCGACCAGCACGATCCGGCCCCGGGTCTCCTTCAGCGCGTCGATCGATGCCCTGATGAGCAGCGCGGGCCCGAGCACGTTGGTCAGCACCATCTCGGTCCAGCCGGCCGGGTCACCCTCGGCGACGGTGTCGTGGGTGCCGAACCCGGCGTTGGCGATGACCGTGTCCAGCCGCCCGAACTCCTTGAGCGCCGTCTCGACCGCGCCGCGCACGTGGTCGTACTCGGCGGCGTTGCCCTGGATCGTCAACAACCCCTCCGGGCGACCGAGTTCCTCGGCGAAGTCACGCAACCGCTCCTCGCCCCGGCCGGTGACGACGACCCGGTGACCGGCGCCGAGCAGCTGCCGTGCGACGGCGGCGCCGATGCCGCTGCCGCCACCGGTGATGAGCGCGACGGGTGATTCGGACATGGTTCCCCCTGTGTGTGCCGTACGTGAGTCGTGAACGGCGGAGAGTCCATCACTTGAAGCGCCCTCCAAGTCAAGGGAGTTGGGGATGCGCTCCGACTCGGCTATTCGTTCGGCTTCGTGCCCGTGTAGAGCGTGTGCGTGGCCAGGACGAAGAGGTCGGGGCGGTGGTGGAGGCTCGCCTTGTCGTCGGGGTCGAGGAGACGGTCGAGGGTGGCACGGTCGTCGGCGTCCAGCTCGTCCGCGAACATCGTGCGGCGCCGGTCGAAGACACCGATCACATAGGCGCGGGCCTCGTCCGTGAGCGGGGCGGGGAGGTCGAGGAGGAAGGCACGGGTGCCGGAGGGGCGCAGACCGGCGGCGGTGAGCAGGGCCGGCCAGTCCTCGGTCTCGCGTACATGGCCGCGCAGGGTGGTGCGCATCTCGCTGAACCAGGACTGCTCGATCAGGTCCATCCGCGTCTCCAGGCCAGGGCGCCCGAAGCCGAGGTCGCGCGGCAGGTTCCGCTCCGGGAGGCCGCCCTCCATGACGGCGAGTGTGCCGCCCGGCGCGAGCACGGCCGCGAGTGCGGCGAGCGCGGCCCGCTGGTCGCCGACGTGATGCACGACCCGGCTCGACCACACCAGGTCGGCGGGGTACTCCAACTCGCCGAGCCCGTCCGGGAGTTCCGCCTCGACGGTGCTGAAGCGGTCGGCGTTGCCGAGGCGTTCGGCGTTCTCGCGGGCCCGCTCCAGGAGCGCCGGCGAACTGTCCGCCGCGACGATGCGTGCCACGGGGAACGCCTCCGCGAAGAAGCCCGAGATGATGCCGGGGCCACAGCCCGCGTCGACGATCAGCCCCGGTTCGGGCTGCTGCCGGTGCAGCCAGGCCAGGGCGTCGGCGTAGAGCGGCGCGAACAGCTCGGCCTGCCCCTCCAGCATGGGGATCATCTTGCCGAAGTCGATGTCGCCGCGGTCGTGTGCGTCGGCGTGCTCATGAGTGTGCTGGTGCTGATGGGCCATGGTCTACGGGCCTCCCGTTGTCGTTGGCACCAGCCTGCTCCGACCCCGCCGACCGGGCCAGTTCTGTTGCCGTAACGGCAAACGAGAATCTCCTCCTCGACCACCCACGGCAAAAACCGGATGCGCGTGCCCACCCCGCTCCCCCACGATGTCCGCATGGACGACGATCTGGTGGAGCGCTTCCTCGAAGACGGGTTCGTGAAGATCGAGGGCGCCTTCCCGCCGCGTGTCGCCGAGCACTGCGCACGGCTGCTGTGGCGGGAGACGGGATGCGACCCGGACGACCCCGGCACCTGGACGAAGCCGGTGCACTGGGTGTCGGACATGGCGCAGGGCCCGTTCGCCGCCGCGGTCAACACCCCTGTGCTGCATGAGGCGTTCGACGTGCTGGTGGGCGAGGGCCGCTGGGCGTCGCGCTACTCCCTGGGCAGCTTCCCGCTGCGCTTCCCGCACGAGGAGGAACCGGACGACGCGGGCTGGCACATCGAGGGGAGCTACGCCGTCGAGGGCGCCGACTGGCCGTATACGAACCTCCGTTCCCGGGACCGGTCCCTGCTGATGCTGTTCCTGTTCAGTGAGGTCGGCGAGGCGGACGCCCCGACACGCATCCGGGTCGGCTCGCATCTGGACGTACCGCCCCTGCTGGAGCCGTACGGCGAGGAGGGCGTCTCGGGCCTGGAACTGGCACCCGACCTGGTCAGGGCCTCGGCACACCGCCCGCTCGCCTACGCCACCGGTCGCCCCGGCGACGTATACCTCTGCCACCCCTTCCTGATCCACGCGGCCCAGCCCCACCACGGCACCCGCCCCCGCTTCATGGCCCAGCCCCCACTGCACCCGACGGCCCCGTACGAACTGAACCGCACGGACAAGAACCACTCGGCAGTGGAGTTCGCGATCCGCCAGGGCCTGGGGAAGAGCAATTGAAGCCCCCTGGCGGACCACGACTTACCTCTCCTGACGAACGCGGGTGCGCATGGCGCCTTTTAGGGGCGCGGGGAACTGCGCGACCAGCCCCCACCGACCCGCAGCGAACAACCGGCCGAACCAGCGGAGCCTAAAGTGCCGGGTACGCGTTCCTCATCAGTTCCTGGAACTGCGCAGAGAACCAGTGCCCCGAAAGCGGCGAGTTCGCCAACGCCCCCGACAGGTTGTTGTTGTTCCGCGGATTACCGGTATACGTCGGGTCGCACATCCGGTCGAACCCCTTGCCCTCGTCGTTCGGAATCGCCGAACTCGACCCGTCCGACTCCCCCGGAGGCTTCATCCACACATACGCGTCGATCCCGGCAGCCGGCGCGGCCGTAGGCCGTTCACCCAGACCCGCCCCGGACTGGTTGCACCAGTTCCCGACATGGATGCGCCGGTCATAGCGCCCACCGTCGACATACGTGTCGACCGTGGTCGTCGCGCCGGGCCCGGCCGGCCGCGCAGTGCCACCCCACCCGTTCCTGGACGTGTCGATCAGCATGCCGATGCCCGCCGGGAAGCCGACCGTGACCAGCTGGTTGCGGAAGGCCTGCGCGAAGGACAGCTCGTCGGTGTACCGGTTCCAGTCCACCCACTTCGACTCGCGGACGGACTTGCCGGCCACGGTGTCGTTGATGGTGAAGTTGTTCTCCTTCAGGGCGCTGTAGTTCGCCGTGTTGGTGATGAACCCGTGCACGTCGTTCACGGTCGCGCCCTCGGCGGTGGCCGCCTGCTTGAACACATCGGCGGAGGCACCGAAGTTGTCGTCCCAGCCGATCCAGCCGTGGTGTCCGGCGTCGACGTAGTTGTAGACGTTCGGCACGTCACCGAGCTTGCCGAGCGCGTAGCCGACGCCCTTGACGTAGTTGCCGTTCGCCTTCATCACATCGCACGCGGGCGTGGCCGTGGGCCGGCTGCCGGTGTTGGTGACGAGGTTGGGCAGCGAGTCGATCTCGACGGTCGTGACGATGCGCAGGCCCGCGTACTTGGTGTCCGCGAGGATCGCCGCGATCGGGTCGATGTACGCGGTCTTGTAGCGGTCGATCTCCGTCGGGCCGAGTTCGCCGTTGGAGGCGAGGGCGGCGCAGTCGCGGCCGGGCAGGTTGTAGATGACCAGCTGGACGACGAGTTCGCCGGTGCCCTTCTGCTGGAGGGCCGCGTCGAGGTGGGCGCGCAGACCCATCCCGCCGTTGACTCCGTTGATCGCGGCGATCCGGTCCAGCCAGACGCCGGTGGGCTGGCTGGAGATCCGGCTGCCGCCCGTCTCGGCGGCGGCCTTCGCGGACCACTCCGGGTTCACGTACACCCGGGCGCCCGCGTACGGGTTGTCGACCCGGTTGGACGGCGTACCGGGACCCGGGTCGGTGCCGCCGCCGTCGTCGACGTTGCAGGTGACGCCGTCGAGGGTGAAGGAGGTCGGGAGCGCGTTCGTGCCGCTGTAGCTGCCGTTGAAGCCGAAGCTCACCGAACTCCCGGTGCCGAGCGTCCCGTTGTAGGTCTCGTTGGCGGCGGTCACGGCGGTCCCGCTCTGGGTGATCTTCGCGTTCCAGCCGCTGGTGACCTGCTGGTTGCCGGCGTACGACCACTTCACGGCCCAACTCGACTTGGCCGCGCTGTTGTTGGTGACCGTCACGGCGGCGGTGAAGCCGGTGGACCACTGGCTCTGCACCTTGTAGTCGACGGTGCAGGGGATCGCGGCGATGCCGACGTCGGCCGGTGTGGCTGCGACGGCGGCGCCGGTGGCACCGGCGACCAGCGCCATGGCGGCGAGGATCGCTGTTCTGGTACGGCTCATGAGTGCGGGTGTCCTCTCGTGTTCCGTTCGTTTTCCGGGTGGGGCGAGAAGCGCCTTGCTGTGATGGGGAGTTGGAGCACTGACCGATGAAGCGCCGGCCGATGGAGCACCGACCGATGGCGTGCTAACCGATGGCGCGAAGGTGGTCGCGCAGTCCGATACCGAAGGCCGTGGGTGTGCCGTCGTAACCGGAGATCAGGGACGGGCCGGTGGCGCAGTTCCAGGTGTTCCAGGTCCAGCCGAGGTACGACAGGGAACGGTCGTCGAACCACTTCATGACCCGGTCGATGAAGGAGTGCGCGCAGGTGTTCTCGCCGATCTCGCCCGCGACCAGCGGGACCTGGGCGGCGACCGGCGCGAGTGTCGAGTCCCAACAGCTTTCGTTGGAGCAGGAGTTGAAGTTGTAGACATGCCAGGCGGCGGCGAGATTGCCCGCCGGGTCGCTCGGCCTGTACGTCAGCCACTGGCTGAGGTCGTTGGAGTAGGCGAGCCCTCCGGCGAGGATCACGTTCTTGGCGCCGGTGGCCCGGATCGCGTCGATCAGATCCTGCATACCGGCGACCTCGTACCCGATGCCGGGGCAGGTGCCGCCGTCCCGCCAGCAGGTCCAGGCCTGGGCCGCCGTGGAGGTGGCGCGGTCCGGGTAGGGCTCGTTGAAGAGGTCGAACACGACGGCCGGGTCACCCTTGAAGGTGTTGGCGACCGAGGTCCAGAAGGCGGGCGTGTACTGCATGTCGGGCATCGGCTTCTGGCAGCTGGCGTGTACGTCGGAGCAGCCCGCCGAGTTGCCCGTGTACTGGCCCCAGGTCCAGTGCAGCTCGACCATCGGCGTCATGCCGTGCGCCTTCACCTTGGCCACCAGGTCCTTGACGGCGGCCATGTAGTTGGCGCCCGCGTACTCGGGCTTGATGTTGGACAGGCCGAGCCAGCACTCCTCGTTCAGCGGAATGCGTACGGTGTTGACGTTCCAGTCGGCGATCGCCTTCACCGAGGCGTCGTCGACGGGCCCGTCCCAGATGCCGTTGCCCTGGACGCACGCGAACTCGCCGCCGGAGCGGTTGACACCGAGCAGCCGCCGGGTGGCGCCGCCGGAGTCGACGAGCTTGTTGCCGGACACACGCAGGGTCGGCGGCCCGTCCTCGGGGACCGGCGGATCGGTGGGCGACGGAGTCGGCGTCGGGGTGGAAGTCGGGGTGGGCTCCGAATCCACGTTGCACGTCGTCCCGTTGAGCCTGAACGACGCCGGTACGGGATTGCTCCCGGACCGTGAGGCGAGGAACCCCGCGCTGACGCTCGCGCCCGTGCCCAGCGAGCCGTTGTAGCTCTCGTTGACCGCGGTGACAGTGACACCGGACTGGGACCACTTGGCGTTCCAGCCCTGGGTGACCTTCTGACCTGCGCCGAAGTCGAAGGTCAGACTCCAACTGCTGAGCGCCGCCTGGTTGTTGGTGACCTTGACGGAGCCCTGGAAGCCGGCGTCCCACTCACTGGTGACCGAGTACTCCACCGTGCACGCGGGGGTGGCTCCCGACGCCGTGAGGACCGGCGCGACCGCGGTGCCCACAAGGGCGACGGCAGCGCCGAGCACGACTAAAAGACCTGAACGCGGGGGGTGTCGCATGAGCGACTCCTTGCAGATCGGGCGCGTCGTGACGGACGCGTCGACTGATGGAACCGCTCCCACTGGTGTCAACGAAGCTAGCGCCAAGTGACGGTAAAGGACAGAGGGGTTGACGTGTTTCCATCAGATGTCGCCGTCGAATCTTTTCGACTCTTCAAACACCTTGACCCTTGACACGCCCGTCTTCAATATGGGAGCGCTCCCACTGGTTCAAGGCTTGTTGCTCTCCCCACTTCTCCACGAGCACCTCCGAGCCGCTAGGAGGAACCAGCACCATGCACCCCCGACACAGACGCCGCGTCGCGCGGCGGTTCTGGACCGCTGTCGTGGCGGCCCTCGCCCTTCCCCTGACCATGCTCGCAACAGGCACAACTCCCGCGCAGGCGGCGGCAGTTCAGTGCAGCGTCGACTACAAAACGAATGACTGGGGGTCCGGTTTCACCGCGGATCTGACGATCACCAACCGCGGTACGGACGTCATCAACGGCTGGACACTGACGTACGCCTACGCGGGCAACCAGAGGCTCAGCAATGGCTGGAACGGCACCTGGTCCCAGTCCGGCCAGACGGTCACCGTGCAGAACGCCACGTACAACGCGACGATCGCCGCCGGCGCGGCGGTCAGCACCGGTGGGCAGTTCACGTACAGCGGCGCCAACGCGGCGCCGACCTCGTTCGCGGTCAACGGCACGACCTGCGCCGGGGCCCATCAGCCGCCGGTGACCGTGCTGACCAGCCCGGCCGCGGGCGCCGTCTACTCGCAGGGTGACGCGGTGCCGATGGCGGCCACGGCAGCGGCGGCGGACAGCGCGACGATCACCAAGGTCGAGTTCTACGACGACACCACACTGCTCGGCACGGACACGACCGCGCCGTACACGTACGCGGCCACCGGGCTGGCCGTGGGCGCCCATTCACTGCTGGCGAAGGCATACGACAGCCTGGGCGCCTCGGCGCCTTCCACGCCGGTCGGCATCACGGTCGCCTCGGGTCCCGCCGTGGTCGCCGTACCGACCCAACTCGGCGTGCAGCAGGGCCAGTCGGCGACGTACGACGTGAAGCTGTCGACGCAGCCGAGCGCCAACGTGACCGTGACGACGGCCCGGGCGAGCGGCAACACGGGCCTGTCGGTGACGGGCGGTGCCTCGCTCACCTTCACACCGGCGAACTGGAACACGGCCCAGAAGGTGACCATCACCGCGAACGCGACGGGCACCGGAACGGCGGCCTTCGACTCGACGGCCACCGGCCACGCCAAGGCGACGGTCACCGTCACCGAGCTGGCCGCCTCGAAGGTGTACGACGCCCGCTTCCTGAGCCTCTACGGCAAGATCACCAACCCGGCGAGCGGCTACTTCTCCCCCGAGGGCATCCCCTACCACTCGGTCGAGACGCTGATCGTCGAGGCGCCGGACCATGGCCACGACACCACGTCGGAGGCGTACAGCTACCTCCTGTGGCTCCAGGCGATGTACGGCAAGGTGACGGGCGACTGGAGCAAGTTCAACGGCGCCTGGTCGATCATGGAGCAGTACATGATCCCCACCCATGCCGACCAGCCGACCAACTCCTTCTACAACGCGTCGAAACCGGCGACGTACGCCCCCGAGTACGACCTGCCGAACCAGTACCCGGCCGCGCTCAACACCGCCGTCTCGGTCGGCCCCGACCCGATCGCGGCCGAGCTGAAGACCGCGTACGGCACGGACGACGTCTACGGTATGCACTGGCTCCAGGACGTCGACAACGTCTACGGCTACGGCAACTCGCCCGGCAAGTGCGAGGCGGGTCCGGCGGACACCGGCCCCTCCTACATCAACACCTTCCAGCGCGGACCGCAGGAATCGGTGTGGGAGACGGTTCCGCAGCCGACCTGCGACGCCTTCAAGTACGGCGGCACGAACGGGTACTTGGACCTGTTCACCGGCGACGCGTCGTACGCGAAGCAGTGGAAGTTCACCAACGCCCCGGACGCCGACGCGCGCGCCGTGCAGGCCGCGTACTGGGCGGACATCTGGGCCAAGCAGCAGGGCAAGGGCGCCGACGTCTCGGCGACCGTCGGCAAGGCGGCGAAGATGGGCGACTATCTGCGCTACTCCATGTACGACAAGTACTTCAAGAAAATAGGGAGTTGTGTCGGACCGACGACCTGCCCGGCCGGTACCGGCAAGGACGCCTCGCACTATCTGATGTCCTGGTACTACGCGTGGGGCGGCGCCACCGACACCGCGGCGGGCTGGGCCTGGCGCATCGGCTCCAGCCACACGCACGGCGGTTACCAGAACCCCCTGGCGGCCTACGCGCTCAGCTCGTACGCCGACCTGAAGCCCAAGTCGACGACGGGACAGGCGGATTGGGCGACCTCCCTCACCCGGCAGATCGAGTTCTACCGCTGGCTCCAGTCCAACGAGGGCGGCATCGCGGGCGGCGCGACCAACAGCTGGGCGGGCCGTTACGCGACCCCGCCGGCCGGTACGCCGACCTTCTACGGCATGTACTACGACCAGCAGCCGGTGTACCACGACCCGCCGTCCAACCAGTGGTTCGGCTTCCAGGCGTGGTCCATGGAGCGGGTGGCCGAGTACTACCAGCAGACGGGCAACGCGGCGGCGAAGACCGTCCTGGACAAGTGGGTCGACTGGGCGCTGTCCAAGACGACCATCAACCCGGACGGCACATACCGGATCCCGTCGACACTCCAGTGGTCGGGCGCCCCCGACACCTGGAACGCGTCGACTCCGGGCGCCAATGCGGGACTTCACGTGACGGTGGCCGACTACACGAACGACGTGGGTGTGGCGGCGGCGTACGCGAAGACGCTGACGTACTACGCCGACCGCTCCGGTGACACCGAGGCGGCGACGACGGCGAAGGCGCTCCTTGACGGCATGTGGGCCAACCACCAGGACACCCTGGGCATCGCCGTCCCGGAGACCCGCGCGGACTACAACCGCTTCGACGACGGCGTCTACGTGCCGTCGGGCTGGACCGGCACGATGCCGAACGGTGACGCGATCAACTCGTCGTCGACGTTCGACTCGATCCGCTCCTTCTACGAGGACGACCCCAACTGGTCCAAGATCGAGGCGTACTTGGCGGGCGGCGCCGCGCCCTCGTTCACGTACCACCGGTTCTGGGCCCAGGCGGACATAGCCCTCGCCATGGGTTCGTACGCGGAGCTTCTCGAATAGCCCCCGTCAGGTCCACCAGGACCTGAGTTCCGCGTACCGCGCCGGGCGGCCCCTTCCCGCACTGGGGGTCGCCCGGCAACTCTCGCCATACGAGGAAAGCGCTTACCACCCCACTCGTACCTTCCCGAATCCCCCCACCCGGAAAGGACCCCCATGCGAAGAACCCGTATCCTCACGGCCGTACTGGCCCTGACCGCAGGCCTGTTGACCGGCGGCCCGCTCGCGCTCGCCGCCCCCAGCAGCGCTGAAGTGACCCTCGCCGCCGACACGTACACCTGGAAGAACGCCCGGATCGACGGCGGTGGATTCGTCCCCGGCATCGTCTTCAACCGGGCCGAGAGGAACCTGGCGTACGCCCGTACGGACATCGGCGGGGCCTACCGCTGGCAGGAGTCGACGAAGACCTGGACCCCTCTGCTGGATTCGGTCGGCTGGGACCGCTGGGGGCACACCGGTGTGGTCAGCCTCGCCTCCGACTCCGTCGACCCGAACAAGGTGTACGCGGCTGTCGGCACGTACACCAACAGCTGGGACCCCGGAAACGGTGCCGTGCTGAGGTCCGGCGACCGGGGCGCGAGCTGGCAACGGGCCGACCTGCCCTTCAAGTTGGGCGGCAACATGCCCGGCCGGGGCATGGGTGAGCGCCTCGCGGTCGACCCGAACAGGAACAGCGTGCTGTACCTGGGCGCACCCAGCGGCAAGGGCCTGTGGCGGTCGACGGACTCGGGGGCGACCTGGTCGCAGGTGGCGAACTTCCCCAACGTCGGCAACTACGCGCAGGATCCGACCGACACGAGCGGGTACGCCAGCGACAACCAGGGGATCGTCTGGGTCACCTTCGACGAGTCGACGGGTACGGCGGGGAGCACGACCCGCACGATCTACGTCGGGGTCGCCGACAAGGACAACGCGGTGTACCGCTCGACGGACGCTGGCGCGACCTGGTCGAGGGTGGCCGGCCAGCCCACCGGTTATCTGGCCCACAAGGGCGTACTGGACGCCACGAACGGCTACTTGTACCTGCCGTACAGCGACAAGGGCGGCCCGTACGACGGTGGCAAGGGCCAGTTGTGGCGGTACGCGACGGCGACCGGCACCTGGACGAACATCAGCCCGGTCGCGGAGGCGGACACCTACTACGGCTTCAGCGGTCTGACGATCGACCGGCAGAAGCCGGGCACGGTGATGGCGACGGCGTACAGCTCGTGGTGGCCGGACACCCAGCTCTTCCGGTCGACGGACAGCGGCGGCACCTGGACAAAGGCCTGGGACTACACGTCGTACCCCAACCGCTCGAACCGCTTCACGATGGATGTCTCGTCCTCGCCATGGCTGACCTTCGGCGCGAACCCGTCGCCGCCCGAACAGAGCCCGAAACTGGGGTGGATGACGGAGTCGTTGGAGATCGACCCGTTCAACTCGAACCGCATGATGTACGGAACGGGTGCGACGATCTACGGCACGGAGAACCTCACGAACTGGGACAGCGGCGGCCAGTTCAGCATCAGGCCGATGGTCCAGGGCCTGGAGGAGACGGCGGTCAACGACCTGGCGGCTCCCCCGTCGGGCGGAGCCGTGCTTCTCAGCGCACTCGGCGACATCGGCGGCTTCCGGCACACGGATCTCACCAAGGTCCCCTCGATGATGTTCACTTCACCGAACTTCACGTCCACGACGAGCCTGGACTACGCGGAGACCAACCCGGGGATCGTGGCCCGCGTCGGCAACCTGGACTCGGGTCCGCATGTCGCGTTCTCGACGGACAACGGCGCCAACTGGTTTGCGGGGACGGACCCTTCGGGTGTCTCGGGCGGCGGGACGATCGCGTCGGCGTCGGACGGCAGCCGGTTCGTGTGGAGCCCGGCGGGCACGGGCGTGCAGTACACGACAGGCTTCGGTACGTCGTGGTCGGCCTCGACGGGCATCCCGGCGGGTGCGGTCGTGGAATCGGACCGAGTGGACCCGAGAACGTTCTACGGCTTCAAGTCGGGCAGGTTCTATGTGAGTTCGGACGGCGGAGCAACGTTCACGGCATCGGCCGCCACAGGCCTCCCGGCCGGCGACAGTGTGCGCTTCAAGGCGCTGCCTGGCACGAAGGGCGACATCTGGCTGGCGGGCGGCGCGACGGACGGGGCGTACGGCCTGTGGCACTCCACGGACGGCGGTACGACCTTCACCAAGCTGTCGAACGTCGAGCAGGCCGACACGATCGGCTTCGGCAAGGCGGCGACGGGAGCGACGTACCAGACGCTCTACACGAGCGCGAAGATCGGCGGCATACGCGGCATCTTCCGCTCCACGGACAAGGGCACGACCTGGACACGCATCAACGACGATGCCCACCAGTGGGGTTGGACGGGCGGCGCGATCACCGGTGACCCGAGGGTGTACGGGCGCGTGTACGTGGCGACGAACGGACGCGGTGTCGTCTACGGCGAGTCGTCGGACTCGAGCGGTGGCGGGGGTGGCACGGACCCGACGCCGACCCCGACCGGGGCCTGCGCGGTGACGTACAAGGTGACCAGCGAGTGGTCGGGCGGCTTCCAGGCGGACGTGCAGCTCAGCAACACAGGCACAACTGCCTGGACGGGCTGGTCACTTGGCTGGTCCTTCCCGAACGGCCAGACCGTCTCCCAGCTCTGGAACGCCGAGTACACCCAGTCGGGTGCGACGGTGACGGCGAAGAACGTGAACTGGAACGCGAACGTGGCGGCGGGTTCGTCGGTGAGCTTCGGGTTCACGGGGAGCTGGTCGGGGGCGAACGGGAAACCGGCCGCGTTCAAGCTGGGCGACCAGAGCTGCACGGTCGTCTGAGCACCCAGGACGCGTACCTAGGGCGGTACGCGTCCTCCGTCCCGGAGTTTCTGAGTAGACGTACTCATGCCGGGATTCCTCGTGTCGCACAAGCTGGTCGCACACCACACCAAGAGGGAGTCACCTGTGCGTAGGACCAGCCGAGCCGGCCTTCTGTCGCTCCTCGCCATGACCGGCGTGACCGCCGTCGTGCTGACCGGCTGCTCGATCGAGCAGTCGAGCTGCGGCGGCGACGACTATCCGGTCCTCGCCGTGGGAAGCACCGGCAGCGCCTGTGTCCCCAACGGCGAGGAGCCCCCGAAGGGATACGTCCGCTACCCGGAGGGCAAGGTCCCCGAGCACGTCGGCGACAAGTGGGACGTCTATTGGGAGACCCACACCCTCGATGAGAGCGGCAAGATCATCAAGGCCCCCGAGGAATGAGCGGCGGCCGCCCGGAGTACGCAGGCGGCCGCCCTCACGACGTCACGGCGTATAGACCGTCGGCCTCGGTGCCGTAGGCATGCCGTTGCCGATGAAGAAGCTGGGGTGTGGGGGTTGGTTGTATGCGGTGTTCTGCCACGCGATGCCCGTGCGGTACATCGTGTCGTGGAGGAGGGTGGTGATCCTCGTCGTCGTTTCGGTCGGTGTCGAGTAGATGCGCAGGGCCGTGTTGTCGCTCGTCGCCCAGACGACCTCCTCGCGCCAGTCGCCGAAGAGGTCCCCGGAGAGCGCCGGAGTCGCCTTCGTGCTGTTGTTGGAGTGGACGGACGCGCCGGTCAGGAGGCGGGTGTCGGAGGACGTGCCGTACTTGTCGATGTGGGTGCCGTCGAGGAGTTCGCGGACCGGGTCGCCGTCCCACCAGGAGAGGAAGTTGACGGAGGAGGGTTCGCGGCCCTTCGTCGCGCCGGCCTCGTCACGGATCGACGAGTCCGAGGCCGACCAGACCTCCGCCCCGTCGTTGCCCGCCCAGATGTCCCCGGCGACTCCGCGACCGTTGTCGCAGCAGGCTGCGATGCTCCAATTGACCGTGCCGTTGGCCGGGTTGATGTACAGCTCGGCCGGCTGGGAGGTCGACTCGGAGACCTTGAAGTACTCCAG
Organism: Streptomyces sp. NPDC000878; assembly: GCF_053599695.1. Lineage (NCBI taxonomy): Bacteria > Bacillati > Actinomycetota > Actinomycetes > Kitasatosporales > Streptomycetaceae > Streptomyces > Streptomyces sp. NPDC000878. Next base: position 53,359 of record NZ_JBSFMT010000068.1, read on the forward strand.
GCCCGCGTGCGCCGGGTCCAGGTCGCCGAGGTGCTGGGCGTCGCCGTGGCCCGTCTTGGTCGTCCAGAGGCCGTTGCCGTTGTCGTCGACGGCCATCGCCCCGTAGACGATCTCGTCCTTGCCGTCTCCGTCGACGTCCCCGACGGACAGGCTGTGTGAGCCCTGGCCGTCAAATCCCTTGCCGGTGTTGGTGGATGAGCTGGAGTCGAAGGTCCAGCGGCGCGTGAACGCCCCGTTCCGCCAGTCCCAGGCCGCGAGCACGGTACGGGTGTAGTAGCCGCGCGCCATGATCAGGGACGGGCGGGCGCCGTCCAAGTAGGCGGTACCGGCGAGGAATCGGTCGACCCGGTTGCCGTAGGAGTCGCCCCACGAGGAGACGGTGCCACGCGCCGGGACGTAGTCCACCGTCCCCATCGCCTTGCCGGTCTGCCCGTTGAACATGGTCAGGTACTCGGGCCCGGACAGCACGTACCCGCTCGAATTCCGGTAGTCGGCCGACGAGTTGCCGATGACGACGCCCGTCCCATCGACCGTCGCGTCCGCCGTCTTCATGGCGACCTCGGCCTTGCGGTCGCCGTCGTAGTCGTACACCTGGAACTGCGTGTAGTGCGCGCCCGAGCGGATGTTGCGGCCCAGGTCGATCCGCCAGAGCCGGGTGCCGTCGAGCTTGATCCCGTCGACGATCGTGTTGCCGGTGTACCCGGACTGGGAGTTGTCCTTGGCGTTGGTGGGCTGCCACTTCAGTACGAAGTCGAGGGCGCCGTCACCGTCCAGGTCGCCGACCGAGGCGTCGTTCGCCTCGTAGGTGTAGGCGACGCCGTCGGGGGTCGTGCCGCCGGCGGGCGGGGTGATAGGGACGTCCTTGTATCCGGTGCGGAACTGGATCGCGTGGACGGAGTCGGCCTGTTCGACGCCACCGACGACGGCACGGATCGTGTAGTCGGCCTGGGCCGGGGCGCCGGAGTGGAAGTAGTTCGTGGAGCCGGTGACCGGCGTCGAGTTGACCTTCGTACCGGCCCGGTAGACGTTGAAGGACACGTCGTTCGGGTCGGTGCCGAGCCAGCGCCAGCTGACCAGGTTGCCGTTGTCGGTGTGCACGCTGACGACACCCCGGTCGAGCGCCTCGACCTGGCGGGCGGTGGCAGCCTCGGCCGGTGCGGCGGAGAGCGACATGAGCCCTGCGGCGGCGAGAACTCCGGCGGCTACGGCGGACAGAAGGGTCCGGCGTCTCGTGCGGGTCGGGGTGAGGGGACGGGGTTGTGCGTGCGGCTGCGGGTGCTGCACGGTACCTACCTCCTGAGGGGCGGACGGGTTCCACTCGTCAGTCGCCGCCGCTCGCAAGGGAGTTGCCGCCCGGATGCGCCAAGTTGAGCCGCCGCTCCACCGGTTCGCCCGGTCGGGGATCCCGGACCGCACGGCACGCTGGGAGCATGAGATCTCGGTCCACGGCGGGGCGGCCCGGGTGCCCGACTGGACGATGGCCTTCAGCCGAGTCACCGCCTCCCGGGTGAGCCTCTTCTCAGGAGGGCCACGGCTTCCGGAACGCCCGCAGTGTGAACACCGGGTCCGGCCGGGGGCGGTCCTGGTCGGGCAGCGCCTCCAGGCGGGCGGCGAAGCCGTCGGCCAGGGGGTGGCCCGGCGGCAGCGTCATGAACCAGCCGCGCCGCAGGTCGGCGACGGCCCGGCGGGGACTGCGCCCCTGCCCGCGCCCCCGGAACCGGGCTTCCCCGGCCGGTACCAGCCCGTGCCCGACGGCATGCGCCTCGACGGCAGCCGCCGTGTCCGGCGCCGCGCGCCACGGGCGCGAGGCGAGCACGGCGTCGATGTCACTGCCCACGTTGTGCGAGGCGCCCTTGTCGACGGTGGTGACGTACACCCCGCCCGGCCGCAGCACCCGCGCGCACTCCCCGACGATGGCCCCGACGTCCTCGGGCCGCCCGGCGAGATGCAGCACCCACACAGTGGTCACCGCGTCCAACTGGCCGTCCAGAAAGGGCAGTTGACGACTGTCGGCGAGGACGACGGCACCGGGCAGCCGGGCGGCGGCCCGCCTGGCCATCGCGTCGGTGAGGTCGACGCCCGCCACCCGCATCCCGGCCCGCGCCGCGGCGAGCCGCCGGGTCACGATGCCCGTACCGCACCCCACGTCGAGCAGGCTGCGCGCCTCTTCGGGGACGAGGCTCAGCACGGCGTCCGCCGCGGCGGCGGCCCTGGGTTCGCCGCCGCGCAGGGCGTCGTACCGCTCGGCCTCCTGGTTGTAGTCCAGCACGACCGTGATCCCGTGCCCCGGTCAGCTCGCCCCGTGCCCCGGTGCGAGGTCCTCGACTCTGCGGGCCAGCGCGAAGTCGAGGTCCGTGACGGCACCGCCCGCGCTGTGGGTGTTCACGGTGAGTGACACGGTGTTGTAGCCCAGGGTGAGGTCGGAGTGGTGGCCCAGTTCCTCCTGGACCTGGGCGATGTGGACGACCAGGGCAGCCGCCGCGAAGTGCGAGCCGAGGCGGTAGGAGCGGGCGATGCGGTCTCCGTCGAGCGACCAGCCCGGCAGTTCCGCCAGCCGGTCCTCGATCTCCTTCTGCGACAGCGGTTCGTCAGGCATGGCCACGCTCCTTCCGCGATGTGGTTGCTCTCCCAGCGTGCCACAGGCCGCGCCTTCCAGCCCAGGTCAGGACGGTGCCGGGCGGCCTCTCGGCTACCGTCGTCGTATGACCACGGTCCCCACGGGCGGCGCCGCCCGCCCCAGCAGCCCCGAGGACACGGCGCACGAGGGAGTCGGACCGCTGCTGCGGGCCTGGCGGGAGCGGCGGCGCGTCAGCCAGCTCGAGCTGGCGCTGCGGGCCGACTCGTCCGCCCGGCACATCAGCTTCGTCGAGACGGGCCGCTCCCGCCCGAGCGAGGAACTGCTCCTGCGGCTCGCGGAGCACCTGGACGTCCCGGTCCGGGAACGCAACGCCCTTCTCCTGTCCGCCGGTTACGCCCCGCGCTACCGCGAGACCCCGCTCGACGACCCGGCGCTGGAATCCCTGCGCGACGGCGTCGAGCGGCTGATCCAGGGGTACGAGCCCTACCCGGCGTTCGTGGTCGATGCCACGTACAACGTCGTGGCCGCCAACCGGGGCATCCTGATGCTCCTCGACGGCCTCCCGGAGTCCCTGCTCACGCCGCCGATCAACGCGATGCGCCTGACCCTGCACCCGGAGGGCCTCGCCCCGCGCATCCGCAACCTCCGCGAGTGGCGCGGGCACCTGCTCGCCCAGATGGAACGCCAGATAGCCCTGCACCGCTCGGCACGGCTGCGCGCGCTGTACGAGGAGGTCGCCGCGTACCCGATACCGGAGACGGAGGAGAGCCCGGCGGACCGGACGGCCGACCCCATGCCCCACTTCGCACTCCCGATGCGGATCGAGCACGAGGGCCGGCTGCTCTCCTTCATCTCGTCGATCTCCACGTTCAACACCCCGATGGACATCACCGTCGCCGAGCTGGCCATCGAAACCCTCCTCCCGGCCGACCCGGCGACGGTCAAGTACCTTCACTCGATGATGAGTTGACGTGCCTTGAGGGACACGTACTGCAGCGCGGCGAACCCAGCCACGACCGCCGCTTGCAGCACCGCCCACACGGCCCCGGCCGTACTCGGTGTGAGCCACAGGGCCAACGCGACACAACTGAGCACAGCCCAGGCGAGGTTGACCTCGATCACGGCCCGCACCGGCAACACGGCGGGCCGCCCGCGCGAGGCCAGCCATCCGACCGCCCCGGCGTACACGGCCAGAACCAGGCCGAGTTCGAGCAGCAGCCCCGAGCCGACGCCGAGGAGGCGGGCGAGCGGACCGGCCGCCACCAGGTAGGCGAGCGCGTTCGCTCCGGTCACCAGCGCGTCCAGCGCCAGGAAGCGGCGCAGCATCACGGTCGGTTCGGCGGTCCGGGCGGCGAATGCGGCGAACTGGGATGCGGACATGGCGGATCACCCTCCGTCGAGGCAAAGTCGAGATCAGAGTCGAGTTCGGAGTCGAGTTCGGAGTCGAAGTCGAAGTCGAGCAACGAACGCTGGAATGCGGGGAAACCCGGGTTCCGGACCGGAGTGCGCCGCCCCGGAACCCGTTGCCGCCACTCTTCCGCGCGGGATCGCCGGGGTCGATTACCTCCCGGGTAATCCCCGTGATCCCCGTGATCTCCGTGGCTCGAACCTGTCGGGTCGGCAGCGGAACGTGACACACTGCTCGCTGTACTTCGGCGCGTAGGGGAGGCGTGGCGTGAGTGAGCGGCGGGCTGCGCCCACCGTGGGCCAAGTGGTGCTCGGGAGACGGCTCCAGGAGCTGCGCGAGGCGGCCGGACTGAAGCGGGAAGAGGCCGCGCGGGTGCTGCGGGTGGCCTCGGCGACCGTACGGCGGATGGAAATGGCCGAGGTCGCCCTCAAAATCCCGTACGTCCACGTGCTGTTGACGGCGTACGGCGTGCCCGAGGACGAGGTGGCCGTCTTCGTGGACCTGGCCGAGGAGGCGAACGAGCCCGGCTGGTGGCAGCGGTTCGCCGATGTCGTGCCGGACTGGTTCAGTCTGCATGTGAGCCTGGAGGGCTCCGCCCGGCTGATCCGGTCGTACGAACCGCACTTCGTGCCCGGGCTGTTGCAGACCCCGGAGTACGCGCGCGCCGTCATGGAGGCCGGGACGATCGGGCACACGGGCCCCGAGGCGGTCGAGCAGCATGTGTCGCTGCGGATGGCCCGGCAGAAGCTGCTGACCCGCGAACACCCGCCCCACCTCTGGGTGATCGTCGACGAGACGGTACTGCGGCGGCCCGTGAGCATCCGTGGCGAGGTCATGCGCGAGCAGCTGGACCGGCTCCTCGACGCGTCGGAGAGCGGCCATGTCACCATCCAGGTCGCCGAGTTCAGGGACGGCCCGCACCCGGGGACGTCGGCGCCCTTCGAACTGTTCCGCTTCGCCGAACCGGAACTTCCCGACATGGTCTACACCGAGTACCTGACCGGCGCGCTCTATCTGGACTCCCGCCGCGAGGTCGCCGCGCATCTGGAGGTGCTGGACCACATGACGGCGGGTGCCGCGTCGGCCCAGCGCACCAAGGAGATCATCGCCGAGTACCGCGACGGCTACTGACCCCTGCTGCCCACCGCACCGCCCCCACAGCAAGTGCTCCACGTCCCCCCACTTCCATCCCCAGGAACCGAAATCAGACCCAGGACCCAGGACTCAGGAGCACAGACGGCATGACCGGACCCGAGGGCGCAGCCACCCGTATCGACACCAGCAGACCGCACCCGGCCCGGGTCTACGACTGGTGGCTCGGCGGCAAGGACAACTACCCGGTGGACGAGGAGCTGGCCCGCAAGATCCTCGCCGTGGACGGCACGGTGCTGCGCGGCGCGCGCGCCAACCGCCGGTTCATGCGGCGGGCTACGCGGACCGCAGCCGAGGCCGGTGTCCGCCAGTTCCTGGACATCGGCACGGGCATCCCCACCGAGCCGAACCTGCACCAGGTGGCCCAGAGCGTGGCCCCCGAGTCCAAGGTGGTGTACGCGGACAACGACCCGATCGTCCTGCGGCACGCGCAGGCCCTCCTGCACGGGACGCCCGAGGGCACCACCGACTACGTACACGCCGACGCCCGCGACCCCGAGAAGATCCTGGGCCTCGCCGCCAACTCCCTGGACTTCACCCGGCCCGTCGCCCTGTCACTGGTCGCGCTGACCCACTACCTGAGCGACGACCCCGACGGCGACGACGTGCACGGTCTGCTGAAGACGTACGTCGACGCGCTCGCCCCGGGCAGCTACCTGATCCTCTCCCAGGTCACCCCGGACCTCAGCCCCGAGGCCATCGCCAAGGCAGCCGAGCACTTCCGCCGCAGCGGCACTCCCTTCTTCCCCCGCCCCCTCACCGAGTTCCACCGTTTCTTCGACGGCCTGGAACTACTCGGCCCCGGCGTGATCCCGGTCTACGGATGGCGCCCAGAACCGGAAGACGTAGAGGCCCAGGCGGAGGGAATCGTCCCGGTGTACGCAGGGGTAGCCAGAAAGCCGTGAGCAGGGGGGCGTCTTTCAGGGGCGCGGGGAACTGCGCGACAAGCCACAGCGAACCCGCACCCCGCAACGCACCTACGCCCCCGGCCCCTTCCCGCCACCCCCACCCGACTCCCGCTCGTCATCAACAATCTCCGCATCCACAACCCCCTCCTCCTCCGTCGAAGACGCCTGCGGCGACGGTTCCTGCTGAGGAGAAGCCTGCGCATACATCGCCTGTCCCATCCGCTGACTGACAGTGGCCAACTTCTCGACCCCCGCCCGCAACGCACTGATGTCGGCCTCCTCGGAGAGCAACCCCTTCACCTCGGCAACAGCCGAGGCAACCTCCGCCTTCGCCTCCCCCGGCACCCGTTCCTCGTTGTCCCGTACGAACTTCTCGGTCTGGTAGACGAGTTGCTCGGCCTGGTTGCGCGTCTCCGCCGACTCCCGGCGCCGCCGGTCCTCCTCGGCGTACTGCTCCGCCTCCCGCATCATCCGGTCGATGTCGTCCTTGGGCAGCCCCGAGCCGCCCGTGACGGTCATCTTCTGTTCCCGGCCGGTGGCGAGATCCTTCGCCGAGACATGCATGATCCCGTTGGCGTCGATGTCGAAGGCGACCTCGATCTGTGGCACGCCGCGCGGGGCCGGCGGCAGCCCGGTGAGGTCGAAGACGCCCAACTTCTTGTTGTACGCGGCGATTTCACGCTCGCCCTGGTAGACCTGGATGCCGACCGAGGGCTGGTTGTCGGCGGCCGTCGTGAAGATCTCCGAACGCCGGGTCGGGATCGTGGTGTTGCGTTCGATGAGCTTGGTCATGATGCCGCCCTTGGTCTCGATGCCGAGGGACAGCGGGGTGACGTCGAGCAGCAGGACGTCCTTCACGTCGCCGCGGATGACACCCGCCTGGAGGGTGGCGCCCAGCGCGACGACCTCGTCCGGGTTGACGCCCTTGTGGGGCTCCTTGCCGGTGAGTTCCTTGACCAGATCGGTGACGGCGGGCATCCGGGTCGACCCGCCGACCAGGATCACATGGTCGATCGCGGCGAGCTTCACACCCGCGTCCTTGATCGCCTGGCTGAAGGGGGTCTTGCAGCGGTCGAGCAAATCAGCCGTCAGTTCCTGGAACTGAGCCCGCGTCAGCTTCTCCTCAAGGTGCAGCGGTCCGTCCGCGGACGCCGTGATGTAGGGCAGGTTGACGGTCGTCTCGGACGAACTCGACAGCTCGATCTTCGCCTTCTCGGCGCCCTCGCGCAGTCGTTGCAGCGCCATCTTGTCGTTGCCGAGATCGATGCCCTGCTGCCCCTTGAAGCGTTTGACGAGGTGGTCGACGATCCGCTGGTCCCAGTCGTCGCCGCCGAGCTGGGTGTCGCCGTTGGTCGCCTTGACCTCGATGACGCCGTCGCCGATCTCCAGGAGCGACACGTCGAAGGTGCCGCCGCCGAGGTCGAAGACGAGCACGGTCTGCTCCTCGCCCCGGTCGAGTCCGTAGGCGAGGGCGGCGGCGGTCGGCTCGTTGATGATCCGCAGCACCTTCAGGCCGGCGATCTCCCCGGCCTCCTTGGTGGCCTGGCGCTGAGAGTCGTCGAAGTACGCCGGGACGGTGATCACCGCGTCCGAGACGTCCTCGCCGAGATACGCCTCCGCGTCCCGCTTCAGTTTCTGCAGCACGCGCGCGGAGAGTTCCTGGGCGCGGTAGCGGGTGCCGTCCACGGACCCCTCCTCGGGGAACCGCCACTGCCCGTCGCCCATATGACGCTTCACGGAACGGGCCGTGCGCTCCACGTTCGTCACGGCCTGCCGCTTGGCGACCTCACCGACGAGCACCTCGCCGTTCTTGGCGAAGGCCACGACGGACGGTGTGGTCCTGGCCCCCTCGGCGTTCGCGACGACGGTGGCCTCACCGCCCTCCAGAACGGCGACCACCGAGTTCGTGGTCCCCAGATCGATCCCGACCGCACGTGCCACAGCTGACCCCTTCCGCCAGGACGCTTCCCGCCCTCCACCACAAAACCTGAGTGCCTTCTCCTCAATCCTTCCTCCGGACCGGGTACCCGAAAACGACGATGCCGCGCACCTCGGACATCGAGGGGCGCGGCAGGGGGCGTGACCAGCCTTGGCCGAACGTCAGGCGAGCTTCGCCGACAGGGTGATCGTCGTACCGGTCAGGGCCTTGCTGACCGGGCAGTTCTCCTTGGCGTCCTCGGCGGCGGCGACGAAGGCGTCCTCGTCGAGGCCCGGGACGGTGCCCTCCACGGTGAGGTGGATGCCGGTGATGCCCTCACCCGGCTGGAAGACGACGTCGGCCGAGGTCGTGAGCTTGGTGGCCGGGGTTCCGGCGCCGGCGAGGGCGTGCGAGAACGCCATCGAGAAGCAGCTGGAGTGGGCGGCGGCGATCAGCTCCTCGGGGCTGGTCTTGCCGTTCGCGTCCTGGGCGCGCGACGCCCACGTCACGGGCTGCTCGGCGATGGCCCCGGAGGAGTCGAAGGTGACAACGCCGCTGCCCTCCAGCAGGTTGCCTTCCCAGACGGTGTGTGCAGAGCGCGTGGTAGCCACGATTCGTCCTTTCGCGTGTGGTCCCGATACCGGGGTTCCGT